>NZ_JBWKZM010000031.1:0-56919 GCF_059424465.1 Simplicispira sp. GW247-4R2A
GATCTACCAACACCACCTCCGCGCCAGTGCTAGCTTTTCGTACCGTCACTTATTGCACTGAAAACGAGGAGACCCCTACCGGGCTAGCGGCCTCAATCTGGTAACGGCTGCCGTCGTGTTGTGGAACACGGTCTATCTGGAACGGGCTGCGCACGCGCTGCGTGGCAACGGCCATGCCGTTGATGACGCGCTGTTGCAGTACCTGTCGCCGCTCGGTTGGGAGCACATCAACCTCACCGGCGATTACCTCTGGCGCAGCAGCGCCAAGATCGGCGCGGGCAAGTTCAGGCCGCTACGACCGCTGCAACCGGCTTAGCGTGCTTTATTTTCCGTTTTCTGAGGCGACCCCAGGCAGTACCGCGCACCAGCTCGCGCACGTCGAGCTGCAGCATCGTCACTTCCGGCGAGGCTGGCCACGTCCTGGCCACGGTCGACCATCGCCACCTTTGACGATGAACCGAGGGCCCCATCGCCAGTTCCGACGATGACGGCCGACGCCGGCGCTGGATCTCGCATCGCCGCTTCTGACGATGAGATCCACCCTTTGACACTTGAGGGGCCGAGCTGCGGGGGATTCTCCCGGCCGGCGGCCGCGAGAACCGGCTATGTCGTGCTGCGCATCGAGCCAGGCGGCAGAGCCGCCCGTCTCGCCCCTGGCGGGCTTCCAGCGCCTTCCCGACGCTCACCGGGCCGGTGGCCCTCGCCGCTGGGCTTTGCGGCCCTGACGGGCCTTCCTGGCCCGTTTCCGGGGCCTTCCCTGCCCTGCCCCACCGGCGCGGCCGTTGTGGACAGTTTCGGGACAAGTCGGCCGAGGCCGGCCGGCGCAGCCCTGACGTTGACACTTGAGGGGCAGCGGGGCCGGCGCGATGTTGACACTTGGGGGGCAGCGGCCGATTTCGGCCTGGTCGAGCCGTCCAGGCGGCCGCCGAGGCGGCCTAAGTGCCTGATCGGCATGGAGTTATCCACCGAAGTTGTGGATAACCCTGTTAGGAACCCTGCCCCGGTATTGACACTTGAGGGGCGGCCCTACTGACACTTGAGGGGCGCGGTTCTTGACACTTGAGGGGCAGCGTATTGACACATGGGGGGCTTATCCATTGACACTTGAGGGGCTGCCTCTTCGCGCTTTTCCTTGGCGTGACAACGGTTTACGCGCGTTTTTCGGTCATGCTAACCAGGTTTTTAACCGTCTTTATAACCTTTTTATATAACCAGGTAGTTTTAACCAGAGGCTGGCGAAAAAAACGGCAACACGGCCCAAGCTACCGCGCAGCATGACCGGCCGCCGAAGGGGGGAAACCCCCCTTCTCGATCCCACCCGGCCGCAAGCGGCCTCCCATCCCCCCAGTGGCTACGCCCCTCGGCCGCCTTGCGGCCTCACCCCACAATGGAGCGCCTTCGGCGCTACGGCTTAGGAGAGCCAGGCGCAAGCGCCTGGCGGAAGGCAGTAAGTTCGAGAGCTTGCGAGGGGGCAAAGCCCCCTCACACTCCCCAACCAGGTCGCCGCGGTTCGACCGGCCGCGCGATCCTCAAGCATCGCAGCAGCTCCACCGCCGCAGGTTTTACGCCAAGGAAGGGGGTCGGCCAGCTCGGCCGGTGGCGCGGAAAGCGCCCCTCAAGTGTCAATGAAACGTGAGACGCGGGGCCAGGCCCGCGCCGATCACAAGCCGAGTTCGGAGTGAGAGCCGAGGCGCACCAGGCGCAGCGTGTCGGCGTCGGGCTTCTGGTAGATCAGCACCAGGTCGGGCTTGACGTGGCAATCCCGGTGATCCTTCCAGTCCCCGGTCAGCGCGTGGTCGCGGTGCCGAGGTTCCAGCGGCTGGTCGTCGGCGAGCGCGACCAGGACGGGCACCAGGTCGGCGTCGAGCGTGGCCCGGTGCTGCCCTTTCGCCTCGCGCTTGTAGTCGCGCTTGAACTGGCCGGTGCGCTCAATCTGCCGCATGCAGATCGGCCATCAGATCGTTGACGGTGGCGAAGCGCGGCAGCTTGCCCTTGCGGGCTTCCTTCATCGCCTCGATGGTGGTGGCGTTCGGAATCAGCGGCTCGAAGGGCAGCGCCTTGTCCTGGGCCACCTTCGTGAGCAGCAGCCGCACCGCGTCGGACACGGTAAGGCCCATCGCGGCCAGGACGGCCGCCGCTTCTTCCTTGATCGCGCCGTCGATGCGCGTTTGTACGAGCTGGTTTGCAGCCATGATTGGTTCTCCGGTTGGGTTCGTGAATTACATTGTAATGCACGCCAAGGGAAAGGGCAAGGTTTAGCGGCTAAAACGTTTAGCTAAAGTGCTTGACGATTAGGACATTTTGCCCTAATATAGCACTTGAAGGCCGGGCATTTCGCCCAGGTCAACTACCGGAGAAAGTCCGATGAACACCCAAGAGCAACCCGTTACCGCTTCCCTGGTCGCCGAGGCCCAGCGCCTCGACTTCCTGCCCGCCTACTTCGGCCCGCGTCTGATGATGCGCGGCGAGGCCCTGGTGTATGCCTGGCTTCGCCGGCTCTGCGAACGCTACAGCGGCGCGTATTGGCACTACTACACCTTGTCGGACGGCGGTTTTTACATGGCCCCCGACCTGGCCGACCGCCTGGAGATCGAGGTGGACGGCAACGGCTTCCGAGGCGAGTTGTCGGCCGACGCCGCCGGCATTGTCGCAACCCTGTTCGCGCTGGGTCAGCTCGCGGCCGAGGCCGCCGACACGGACGCCGGCGATGCCCTGATCGACCGCTATCACTTCCTGCGCGGCTTCGCAGCCAGCCACGCCGAGGCGGCCGCGATCTACCGGGCTATTGACTGATGAGGGGCGGCCCCGGCTTCGGCCGGGGCTTCCAGGAGGCGACCATGACCAGGAACAACGCTCCCCAGGCACCGACGAACAGCTACGCGACGGACGGCAAGTGCCACAACGCCGAGCCGGGCACCTACGGCCACGAATGCGGCAAGCCGGCCGCATGGATCGGCACGAACCACAAGGGGTTCAGCTCGGGATTCTGCGACGACTGCAAGCGCCACGGCTACGAAGCCCGCGACGTGATCGCGTGGCGGCGTGCTGACACTTGAGGGGCCGGCCGATGGCGAAGAAACGCAAGACGCCGGCCCAGCCGGGCCAGGACTGGAACGCGCCGGCGGCCGAGCTGCTGGCCGAGCTGCCCACCGACCGCGACGAGCTGCTGGCCGCCGCCGTGGCGGCCGTGGTGGAGATCGACGCGGCGATCATGCGCGGTGACGGTGCGGCCGCCGAGGCGGCCAGCGACCGATACGAGGCCGTCATCTGGAAGATGAACGGCGGAACGCACGTGGGCAGCATGGCCGACCACGACGCGCCCGGCCAGGTCATCGAGCGCCATTGCGCGGCGGTGCCTGGCGACGTGCCCTTGTGGGGCCAGCGCGGCCAGTTCCTGGTCGCGGATGGCGACATGCGCGCCCTGGTGGAGTACGAGGCCGGCTACGGCGGGCCGCTGGGTGCCCACTTCCAGTTCCACGTCATCGACCTGGACAGGCCGTTTATCTCCGAAACGGGCTACCGCTCGCACTTCGACACGGCGCAGGGCTGCATGACGGTGGACGAGGTTGCGCGCGGCATCCTGGCTGCGCAGCGAGCCGAGAAGAAGCGCCCGGTGATGGTCGAGGCCAGCTACCGCGACCGCCTGGCCGATGCTCCCCTGCCCGCTTGGCTGGCCGGCTTGGAGCCGCCGGCGCGGCGCGCACCGGCGACCGTCCTGGTGCCGCCGGGGTTCGTCCTGGTCGATGTGGTGCTGCCCTCGCATCGGGCCTTCATCGCCAGGCGCTGGGCGGCCGAGGCCGCGACCAGGATCAAGGCGGCCAGGGCCGCCGGGTTGGACGCCAAGGGAAAAATCACCGGCGCAGGCCCGGAGCGAGATCCCGCATCGCCAGAAACGACGATGACCTGCAGCATCGTCAAAGCCGACGATGCCGAGCCGGGCGAGGGCGGGCCTGTATCGCCGGAAACAACGATGCCGCGAGCGAGCGCGGCAACCTGCAGCATCGCCAGGAATGGCGATGGAGGCCCGGCCGACCTGGTGGAGTTCAAGCCCGGCCAGCGGTGCGAGATCGTGAGCGTCCATCACCCGGTTTTCGACCGCTACATCGGCAAGCGCATCATCATCGTGAAGGTGCATCCCGACACCCGCCAGGTGTGGGCGCACGACGACAGGCCGGTAACGTACAAGACCAATCGCGCAGGCCGGCGCGTGGTCGATTCAGACCCGAGCTGCATCCAGTCGATCTACGGCTTCGACCAGTTGCGGCTTATCACTTGACCAGGAGAACGAACGAATGACGAACGACGCCAATATCCGGCTGGAGTGCTTGAAGCCGGCCGAACGCTGGGCGCAACCGACCGGCGAGGAAGTCCGAGAGGTGCTGCGCCTGGCCGGGTTCAGCGGCAGCAAGGCCGCGAAGGCGCTGGGGCTGGGCGCGAAGGGCGACCGCACGATCCGCCGCTGGATCGGCGAGGACACCCCGATTCCCTATGCGGCATGGGCGATCCTGTGCGACCAGGCCGGGCTGGGCGTGATCTGGAAAGAGGATTGACGCCAAGGGAAAGGTTTTAGCGGCTAAAGTTTAGCCTTCGGATTCCGGTAAAGCGAAAAAAGTTTAGCTAAAGTGCTTGACAGGCTAGGGCATTTTGCCCTAATATAGCACTTGAAGGCCGGGCACATTGCCCAGGTCAACTACCGGAGAAAGTCCGATGAGCGACAACAAGATTATGCCCTGGATTGACGAGCTGGAGGGCGCGGCAGCGACCGACTTCCCGGCCCGCCGTGACGAGATCGCGGCCATGATGGCCGAGGCGGCCGAGCTGGTGTGCAAAGCCGAGGAACTGCGCGGCAAGGCGTACTTCGCCGGATGCTCCCTGGAGGGGCAGGCCAAGGGCCATTGGTCGATGGAAGCCGTCGAGCAGGCCAAGCGCCGGGCCGGCTGGTAAGAGCACATGGCCCGGTCGGCAACGGCCGGGCCTATCGAGGACGCCAAGAAGGAGTATTGCGTGAGCCGAGGCAAGATCAAGGGCGGCCCCAGGTGGAGGAACGCCCCGGAGTGATCCGGGGCGCTTGGCCTGGTGCTGGCACACCGTAACCATGCTTCCGAGTGGGAGCACCCAGCATTCAACACGTAAGCGCGTGGAGGGTCAAGCTATGTCCAACATCATCAAGTTCCCCAAGGAGATCGAGCAGCCCGCCGCGCCCGCGCCGGTGGAGCCTGCCGCCGCGTCTGCTGCCCCCAACAAGGCCCCCGGTGCTGGCCTGCTGGCCGGCCTGGTCAAGTTCGTATGGGTGGCGACCGTGCTGGTCTGGCCGATCCTCAAGTGGGTGCTGTCGATTGCCACCTTCTTCCAGTTCGTGCGGATGCTCTACCACTGGAACACGCCTGGCGTGTATGCCGGTTGGTCGTTCCTGGCGTACTTCGCGGTGCTGACCGCGATCACCTACTTCGTTTCGATCTACAAGCCGAAGGGGCTTTGACATGAAAAAACAGACCCTACCCTACCCGCCGGGATTCGTGGAGCCGAACACCGGCCGGGTGGCCGTCCTGGTGCGCGAGTACGCGGCCAGCGACTTGAACGGCGATGCGCCGGCCTATTGGTACAGCGCGCAATCCGAGGAATGGGGCCTTGACCCCTGGCGACTGGTGGAAGGCGTCGATCCGCACACCGCCGGCGGTCAGTTCGACGTGTGCTTTGCCAACGGTTCGAGCCGCACGGTCGGCCCGCTGATGACGTTCTTCATGAGTGCCGCTGACGCGGCCAGGTTGAACGCCAAGAAAGAAGATCACGCGCCCATTTTTAGCCGCTAAAACGCTTGACGCGGGCGGCGAGTTTAGCTAAACTTCTGCACATGGTCGGCGGCTGGCACCGCCTTTTGTTCAACAACCGGGTGTGGAGTTTATATGGGTGTTCTCCATGAAGAAACGGCTAACCGAAGCCCAATTCCAGGCGGCGATCAAGGGCCTGGAGATCGGGCAACAGACCATCGACATAGCGCGCGGCGTGCTGGTCGATGGAAGGCCCCAGGCCGAGTTTGTGGCCTCGCTGGGGCTGACCAAGGGGGCGGTATCGCAAGCGGTCAGCCGCGTGTGGGCAGTGGCGGGGGAAGTGCTCCCGCAGGGCTTCGAGCGGGTGACGGCGGTACTGCCGGAGCATCAAGCGTTCATCGTCAAGCGTTGGGAAGCCGACGCCAAGGGAAAGAGGAAACAGGAACCCAACTCATGAAAACACTGGTCACGGCAATTCAGAAAGGCGGTCAAGGCAAGACGTTCGCAACCTGCCACCTGGCGTTCGACTTCCAGGAGCGCGGCCTTCGGGTTGCAGTGATCGACCTGGACACCCAGGGCAATGCGAGCTGGACGCTGGCCGGCCACGACTCGGGCTATCCCGCCAGTCGCATGTTCACCGCCGGCGGCGACGAGCTGCGCGCCTGGTTCGCTGACCGGGAGGATGACGGCCTGGCGCTGATCGCGGCAGACGCCAACCTGGCGAACCTGGACAAGATGGAGCTTTCCCAGGCGGCCGCCGCGCTGCGGGCCAGTGTGGCCGCGCTGGGCGAGTTCTTCGACGTGTGCCTGATCGACACGGCCCCCTCCCTTGGCGTCGCCATGACGGCGGCCGTGCTGACGGCCGACTACATGCTGTCGCCCATCGAAATGGAGGCGTACAGCTTGCAGGGCATGAAGAAGATGGTCGCGGTCATCAGCAACCTGCGCAAGCAGAACCCCAAGCTGCGCTTCCTCGGCATGGTGCCGAACAAGGTGGACGCGCGGAAGCCGCGCCACGTCAACAACCTGGCGACGTTGCAGCAGGCATACCCGCAGCTCATCTTGCCGTTCAGCATCGGCGCGCGTGACAGCATCGCCGAGGCGCTGGGCGAGCAGATGCCGGTGTGGAAGATCAAGAAGACCGCCGCGCGGAAGGCCACCCAGGAGGTGCGTGCGCTGGCGGATTACGTGTTCACGAAGATGGAGATCGCGCAATGAGCGCCAAGACCAACGCCAAGAAGAAGGAGCAGGACAAGCCGCAATCGTCCGGGCTGGGCCTGGACGGGCTGGGCGACCTGGCCGGCCTGCTGAACGAGCAGCCGGCGGCCAACGCCGGCGGCGCAGGCCCGCAGGAGCTGCCGCTTGACCTGATCGACGAAGACCCGCACCAGCCGCGCACGGCCGACAACCCCGGCTTCTCGCCGGAGAGCATCGCGGAGATCGGCGAGACGATCAAAGCGCGCGGCGTGAAGTCGCCCATCAGCGTGCGCGAGAACCCGGACGCACCGGGGCGCTACCTCATCAACCACGGCGCGCGGCGCTATCGCGGCTCGAAGTGGGCGCACAAGACCACGATCCCGGCCTTCATCGACAACGACTACAACGAGGCCGACCAGGTTATCGAGAACCTGCAACGCAACGAGCTGACGGCGCGTGAGATCGCCGACTTCATCGGCCGCGAGCTGGCGAAGGGCAAGAAGAAGGGCGAGATCGCCAAGGAGATCGGCAAGTCGCCGGCCTTCGTCACGCAGCACGTCACGCTGCTGGACTTGCCCGAACCCATTGCCGAGGCGTTCAATAGCGGCCGGGGCAAGGACGTGACTGTCATCAACGAGCTGGTGACGGCCTACAAGAAGAACCCCGACGAGGTGGCCGCCTGGCTGGCCGACGACAGCCAGGAGCTGACGCGCGGCTCGGTGAAGCTGCTGCGCGAGTTCCTGGAGGACAAGCGCAGTCACGAGGACGGCGACCGTGATCCCAACACCGTCGATGCGCTGACCGGCAAGACCGACGCCGAGGCCGGCGACGGCGAGCAGGGGCCGCAGGATGATGACGCCAAGGGGAAGAAGGAGCCGAAGGAGGCCGACCCCGACAAGCTCAAGAAGGCCATCATCCAGGTCAAGCACGACGACCGGCCGGCACGGCTGATCCTCAACCGCCGGCCCCCGGCCGAGGGCTGGGCCTGGCTCAAATACGAGGATGACGGCCAGGAGTTCGAGGCCGACCTTGGCACCGTGCAGCTTGTCGCGCTGCTGGAGGGCTGACACGCCCAGCGCCGGGCATCGCCGACCACCGACCCCCACCCATCGCCCCGCCATCGAGCGGGGCTTTTTTTGCCCGCGTTTTAGCCGCTAAAAAAAGTTCAGCTAAACCGCTTGCGTAGTGTTGTATGTTGTAGTATGCTTCACGCTACAACATACAACCGGCCAAAGGAGGCCCGACATGGCGATCTCGAAGGAGCAGATATTTGCGGTGGCCGACGAACTGGACGCGGCCGGCCAGAACCCCACGCTGGCGAACGTGCGCAAGCAGCTCGGCAGCGGCAGCTTCACCACCATCAGCGAGGCGATGAACGAGTGGCGCGCACGCAAGGCCAGCCAGGCCGCCCCGATCCGCGAGCCGGCACCGCAGGCGATCACTGACAAGCTGGCCGAGCTGGGCGGCGACTTGTGGGCCGTGGCGCTGGAAATGGCGAACAACCGCCTGGCCGCCGAGCGCGAGGCGCTGGAGGCCGTGCGCCAGGAGACGGAAGCAGCGCGCCAGGAAGCCGCAGAGCTGGCCGACCAGCTCACCGGCGAGCTGGACGAGGCCAAGGCCCGCATCGCGGCCCTGGAGGCCGTCGAGGCGGCCGCCAAGGGCGAGGCCGACGAGCTGCGCGGCAAGCTCGCGGCGACCAGCGAGCGCGCGGCCACGGCCGAGGCCAGGGCCGGCGAGCTGCGCACGGAGCTGGATCACGCCCATCAGGAAGCCCGCCAGGCGCGCGCAGAGCGCGACAAGGCCCAGGAGAGGGCCACGGCCAGCGCCGACCAGGTGGAGGCCCTGCGGGCCGACCTCGCGGCCGCGAACAGCCGTACCGCCGAGATCGAGCGCCGCGCCGGCGAGCTGCGTGCCGACCTGGAGCGGGCGAACCAGGCGACCGACCAGGCGCGCGCCGCTCAGGCCGAGCAGCGGAAGGCCACCGAGGCGGCCGCCGCCGAGCGCGACCAGGTGCGCGCGGAGCTGGTGAAGGTGCAGGCCAAGGCCGAGGCGGCCGAGCAGGCCCACCAGGAGCAGCGCAAGGCGATGGCGGCCGAGGCACACCGCCAGGCCGAGCGGCTGACCGCCGCCCAGGGCGAGCGCGACCAGGCGAAGCGCGACGCTGCCCAGGCCCGCGAGGAAGCGGCCGGGCTTCGCGGCCGGCTGGAGGCCCTGGAAACCGTCATGGCGCAAGGCCGGGCGGCCGATCCGACCAGCGGCGGACGCAAAAAGACCTGATAAATCGGTTGGTTTTCCTTAAAATTACCCTGGAACCCTGACAAAACGCACAACCCGGCCGCTGGGAAGAGCCGGCCTCGCTTTGCCGAGGTCGGCTTTTTTGTTGGAGCGCGGCTTGCATGGGGCCACCATCACCCTTTTGAGAACTACGGCAACCATAGGAGTGCCCGATGAAAGAACGCCTCTTGGTCATGAACGGTCAACGCATCGTTCAGGCCGAAAAGGACGGCGCTTGGACGAATCAGAAAGTAGACAAGGCGGGCGCGTTGAAGCCCGGCATCTACAACCTGTACACGGCCCAAGCGGCCGACAAGAAGCAGACCCACGCCGGCGTGATCGTTCATGCCGACGCCACCAACGTGTACCAGCAGATCGGCAAGAACTTTGTCATGCACGCTCGGTCAGATTTCGATAAAGTACCTGAAATTGGGAGCGCAAAGAGCATCAGCTACAACGCCCAGGGCAAGGCGGCAGTCGCCGCAGAGGCCCCGAAACTGACGCGGGGGCGCTCCATGTAGCTTTAGCGGCTAAAAAGGAGGCACGCCCTTGAAACGACTCACCATCCCCGGCAGCGGCACCGAGAGCCGCGCCACCAAGCCGGCCCGCGTCAGCGCGCCGGCCACCCTCGGCGGTGCCGCCTTCGGCGCTTCGCGCGAGGACACCGGAGCCGACTTGCTGGAGGCCGCCCAGGCGGCCGAGATCGAGCAGCAGGCCACCCTAGAGGCGGCCCCGGTCGAGCAGTCCTACCCCGAAACCCTGGCGCTCTACGTGCAGGCCAAGCACGACCAGGTGGAGCACATCGAGGACAGGCTAGAAAACCTGATCGACCGGCAGCAGGCCCGTTTGCAGCAGACCCAGGCGTCCGCGCCTGGCCGGCTTTCCTTGCCCGGCTCTAAGCGAGCCTGGCAGAACCAGCAGGCGCAGCAGCAGGCCCGCTTGCAGACGCTTCACGCGCGCCTGGAGGCCGTCCGCGAGATCAAGGAAGGCATGGGCCTGCACTCGCCGAAGATCGAAGAGCTGGCGACGCGCAAGATGCGCGCCGAGAACCCCGAGCTGGCTTCCGATTGGGATGCCATGCGCGAGGCCGCCCGCCGGCATGAGCTGCTGATGCGCAAGCAGGAGCAGGAGCGCAAGCAATCCCAGGCCCAGGAGCGGCCAGGGAGATCGCAGTCCTTGGGCCTGTCAGCCAGGCCCGCATAAAAACGAAGCCCGGCGGTCGCCGGGCTTTTTTCTCGAGCATCGCCATTTCTGGCGAGGGAGGCCCGCCGAGGGCCTGGTGGAATCATCCTGCAGCATCGTCACAAGCGACGATGCCGGGAGCTGGCCAGCATCGCCGAACCTGGCGATGCCGCCGGCGCGGTCGACCATCGCCAGTTCTGACGATGAGATCCCGCATCGCCATCTACAGCGAGGCCCACAGGGCCAGGCCGGCGGCCACGACCGCCATGCCGGCCGCGACCATGTTCATCATGGCGACGCGCCGCGCCTCGCGGATCGGCGCGACGAGCTGCGCCGTCACCGCCTCAACCTCACGCCGCACGGCCTCGGCGGCCGCCTTCGCGCCCTCCTGCATTCCCCGCGTCATGGCGTCCTTGCTGGCCGCCAACGCCGCGTTGAGCGTCCTTTCCGCCTTTCCCTTGGCGTCATCACCCCATCGGTGGGCGATGGACTCCAGTTCCGACTTGAAGGCGTCCAAGATTTCCTGCTGGGCCGATGCGCTGTCCTGCATCA
The DNA here is from genome assembly GCF_059424465.1 of Simplicispira sp. GW247-4R2A. NCBI lineage: Bacteria > Pseudomonadati > Pseudomonadota > Betaproteobacteria > Burkholderiales > Comamonadaceae > Simplicispira > Simplicispira sp. GW247-4R2A. The sequence goes on from NZ_JBWKZM010000031.1 coordinate 10,974, forward strand.
GCTTCATGTTGATGGTCTGGAGGATCAAGATCGGATCGTCGCGGCCCACGGCGATGCCGTGCTTGGCCGCGATCTCCCGTATCAGCTCCTCGATCTTGTCGTCGGCCGCCATCAGAGCACCGCCGCGTTTTCGAGCTGGGCGAAGAGCTGGGTTTTCACGATCTTGAGCCGCTGCCGCGTCATGATCGTGAGCGCCGAATCGGCCAGGGCCTCATCGAAGGTGCGCCGATCCTGGAGCATTTCGGCGAAGTCGCGGCCGTAGGTTTCCTCTTTCAGCGCCGGAATCTGGATGATGGCGGACACACGGCCCTTGTTGGTCGTGTACGCCTTCAACTGCTCGAACCCCTTGCCCTCGTGCTCGATTGGCCCCCAATACGGGTTCAGCCAGACCACGAACAGGCATTCGGCCGGGAACTGGCTGGCGAGCTGGGCGAAGCCGCTCACCGTGTCCACCAGGGCCTGGCCGCCGGTGACGACCGTATGCACCACGAGTTCGTGGCCCATGTCCTGGAGCAGCGCCGGCACCTGGTTGCTGATGAGGTAGTGCGACAGCGGCACGAACGAGCTGGCCCCGTTGTCGATGATGACGTCGCCCTCGGCCGACGCGATCATCTCGACCAGGGCGTCGAAATTCCGGGTGTTGATCTCGTCGCCGTCCATGATGTTGAGCCGGCGCACGTTGAGGGCTTTGTAGCCCTCGAACGTCGCGTTCACCGGATCGGTGTCGATGCAAAGCGGCTTCTGTCCCTTGCCGGCTTTGTACTGCGCGATGGTGGCCGCGATCATCGACTTGCCGACGCCGCCCTTGCCTTGCAGAACCATGTGAATTTTCGCCATTACAGTAAATCCTCTTTCTTTGGAGTCGCATCAAACGTGAAGCCGCCGATCTTGGGCGGCTCACTCTTGGATTCCGAGGCCGGCGGGGCGGCCTTCGGCTCGGGCTTCGCGCCCTTGGGCTGGCTGTCCGGGGGAGTGGCGGGAGGCGGCGGGGAAGCTACCGGCGCGGCCTTGATGTACCGCTTCACGTGCTGGGTGAAGGTTTCGTACCGACAGCGCAGCCGGCCGGTTTCCTTCATGTGCTCCCAGATCGTTTTCATCGCATAGCCCGCATCGAGCGCCGCTTGAACGTCGCTCTTGACGGCCAGGAACGCGACCACGTGCTTGTCCTGGCGCGGCTTCTTGGCTTCCCGTCCCTTCACCCATTCAGCCAGCTCTTCGGGGTAGGTCTTTGGCATCGTGTTCGTCCATCTAATCCTCTCATCGCAAATGTAACGCTACTAAGCGGCGCTACGGAAACGCAAAAAGTCCGCTATCGGCGTGCATTGGCACGCTTCGATAGCGGCATTATGGGCCATTGTGGCGGTTTTCGCTATATCCGTTGCTGCTTTTGCGGCCTGATAGCGCGATAGTTGCGGATAAATCGTAATGGCTGGTGTAGACTTTCCTTGGTGTTATTAACGCCGTAAGGCGGGCAGGATGTGTGAAGTTAGCTAACCGGCGAGCCGGTTATCTATCTTCACTGTCCCTTATTCGCGCCGGGGGCGCTCAACGGGTCATCCTGCTCTGCGAGGCAGCCGGCTACCGCCGGCATGAGAGACGAGGCGAGGCATGGAGAACGACGAAAAGGAACACGGCCGCCGGCGGCGGCAGCACCTGCGGGTGCCGGTGTTCCCCGAAGAGAAAGACGAGATCGAGGCGAACGCCAAGAGGGCGGGCGTCAGCGTGGCGCGCTATCTGCGCGACGTGGGCCAGGGCTACCAGATCAAGGGCGTCATGGACTACCAGCACGTGCGCGAGCTGGTGCGCGTCAACGGCGACCTTGGCCGCCTTGGCGGCCTGCTCAAGCTCTGGCTGACCGATGACGTGCGAACGCTCCAGTTCGGCGAGGCGACCATCCTGGCCCTGCTGGGCCGGATCGAGGCCACCCAGGACGAAATGAGCCGGATCATGAAGGCCGTGGTTCAGCCGAGGGCCGAGCCTTGACTTCTTTAGCGGCTAAAAAGCCGGAGGGGCGGCCATGATCGCCAAGCACGTGCCGATGCGCTCGCTTGGCAAGAGCGACTTCGCGGGCCTGGCGAACTACATCACCGACGCCCAAAGCAAAGACCACCGGCTGGGCCACGTGCAGGCGACGAACTGCGAAGCCGGTTCCATCCAGGACGCCATCACGGAGGTGCTGGCGACCCAGCACACGAACACCCGCGCGAAGGGCGACAAGACCTACCACCTGATCGTCAGCTTCCGGGCCGGCGAGCAGCCCAGCGCCGACACCTTGCGCGCGATTGAGGAACGCATCTGCGTCGGGCTGGGTTATGGCGAGCATCAGCGAATCAGTGCCGTCCACAACGACACCGACAACCTGCACATCCACATCGCCATCAACAAGATTCACCCGACGCGGCACACGATGCACGAGCCGTACTACCCGCACCGGGCGCTGGCGGAACTCTGCACGGCCCTGGAGCGCGACTACGGCCTGGAGCGCGACAACCACGAGCCGCGCAAGCGCGGCGCGGAGGGCCGGGCCGCCGACATGGAGCGGCATGCCGGCGTTGAAAGCCTGGTCGGCTGGATCAAGCGCGAGTGCCTGGACGAGATCAAGGGCGCGCAGTCCTGGCAGGAACTGCACCAGGTCATGCGGGACAACGGAATGGAGCTGCGCGTCCGCGCCAATGGCCTCGTGTTCGAGGCCGGCGACGGAACGATGGTGAAGGCGAGCACAGTAGCCCGCGACCTTTCCAAGCCGAGCCTGGAGGCGCGGCTTGGCCCGTTCGAGGCTTCGCCCGAACGGCAGGCGCAAACCACCGCGAAGCGGCAGTACCGCAAAGACCCCATCCGCCTTCGCGTCAACACCGTGGAGCTGTACGCGAAGTACAAGGCCGAGCAGCAGAGCTTGACCACGGCGCGCGCCCAGGCCCTGGAGCGCGCCCGGCATCGCAAGGATCGGCTGATCGAGGCGGCCAAGAGGTCGAACCGCCTGCGCCGCGCCACGATTAAGGTGGTCGGCGAGGGCCGCGCGAACAAGAAGCTGCTGTACGCCCAGGCGAGCAAGGCCCTGCGCAGCGAACTCCAGGCGATCAACAAGCAGTTCCAGCAGGAGCGCACGGCCCTCTACGCCGAGCACAGCCGGCGCACGTGGGCCGACTGGCTCAAGAAGGAGGCGCAGCACGGCGGCGCCGACGCCCTGGCCGCCCTGCGCGCCCGCGAGGCGGCCCAGGGCCTCAAGGGCAACACCATCCGGGGCGAGGGCCAGGCGAAGCCCGGCCACGCGCCGGCGGTGGACAACATCACGAAGAAGGGGACGATCATCTTCCGCGCCGGCATGAGCGCCGTGCGCGATGACGGTGACCGCCTGCAAGTCTCCCGCGAGGCCACGCGCGAAGGGCTGCAAGAAGCCCTGCGCCTGGCGATGCAACGCTACGGCAACCGCATCACCGTCAACGGCACGGTGGAGTTCAAGGCGCAGATGATCCGCGCCGCCGTCGATTCCCAGCTACCCATCACCTTCACCGATCCGGCTCTTGAGAGCCGGCGGCAGGCGCTTTTGAACAAGGAGAACACCCATGAGCGAACCGAAAGACCAGAGCATCGAGGACGAACTGGACGCGGCGCTGGCGGCCCTGGACAGCGGCCCGCTGCCGACCAGCACGCTACCGGAGCCGCAGCCGTCGCCCGAGCAGGCGACGGCCGGCCCGCCCCCCGCCGAGGCGCCCCCGCCGACGCCCGCCATCACCCCGCCCCCCCCCCGGCCAGCCGCCGGCCGAGGCGACCGCGCCGACGCCGGCCTTCACGCCGCCACCGTCCACCGGAAGCCCGACGTTGGACGCCTTGGAAGAAAACCGCCGCCCCAAAGCCAGCACCGTTTGCGAGCACTGTCCGAACTCGGTGTGGTTCGCATCGCCGGCGGAAGTGAAGTGCTATTGCCGCGTGATGTTCCTCGTCACGTGGAGCAGCAAGGAACCCAACCAGATCACGCACTGCGACGGGGAATTTCTCGGCCAGGAACAGGAGTAGGCCAGACGCCGCCGGGCGTCGCCGCCGCCGACAAGTACATCGCCGAACGCGAGGCAAAGCGCCTAAAAGGTTTCGATATACCGAAGCATTCCCGATATACTGCCGGTGATGGTGCGCTCACGTTCCAGGGCACCAGGACTATCGAGGGCCAGGCGCTGGCCCTCTTGAAACGAGGTGATGAGGTCATGGTTATGCCCATCGACCAGGCCACGGCCCGGCGCTTGACGCGCATCGCGGTCGGCGATGCCGTCTCGATCACCGCGAAAGGCTCCATCAAAACGTCGAAAGGAAGGAGTAGATGAAGATCAAGATGAACAACGCGGTAGGGCCGCAAGTCCGAACCGCCAAACCGAAGCCGAGCAAGCTGCTGCCGGTGCTGGGCGCGGCCTCGATGGTCGGCGGCCTCCAGGCCGCGACGCAGTTCTTCGCCCACACGTTCGCCTATCACGCGACCCTCGGCCCCAACGTGGGCCACGTGTACGCGCCCTGGTCGATCCTGCACTGGACGTACAAGTGGTACAGCCAGTACCCGGACGAGATCATGAAGGCCGGCAGCATGGGGATGCTGGTTTCGACCGTGGGCCTGCTGGGCGTGGCCGTGGCGAAGGTCGTCACGTCCAACAGCTCGAAGGCGAACGAGTACCTGCACGGCTCGGCCCGCTGGGCCGAGAAGAAGGACATTCAGGCGGCCGGCCTGCTGCCACGCGAGCGCAACGTCCTGGAGATCGTCACCGGCAAGGCCGCACCCACGGCTACCGGCGTGTACGTGGGCGGCTGGCAGGACAAGGACGGCAATTTCTTCTACCTGCGGCACAGCGGCCCCGAGCACGTGCTGACCTACGCGCCCACGCGCTCGGGCAAGGGCGTCGGCCTGGTGGTGCCCACGCTGCTGTCGTGGGGCGCGAGCAGCGTCATCACCGACTTGAAGGGCGAGTTGTGGGCCTTGACCGCCGGCTGGCGGCAGAAGCACGCCAAGAACAAGGTGCTGCGCTTCGAGCCGGCCAGCACCTCGGGCGGCGTCTGCTGGAATCCGCTGGACGAAATCCGCCTCGGCACCGAATACGAGGTGGGTGACGTGCAGAACCTTGCCACGCTGATCGTTGACCCGGACGGCAAGGGCCTGGACTCGCACTGGCAGAAGACCGCCTTCGCGCTCCTGGTCGGCGTGATCCTGCACGCGCTGTACAAGGCCAAGGACGATGGCGGCACCGCCACGCTGCCGTCCGTCGATGCGATGCTGGCCGACCCGAACCGGGACATTGGCGAGCTTTGGATGGAAATGGCGACCTACGGGCACGTAGACGGCCAGAACCATCACGCCATCGGCTCGGCGGCCCGCGACATGATGGATCGGCCCGAGGAAGAAGCCGGATCGGTGCTGTCCACGGCCAAGTCGTACCTGGCCCTGTACCGCGACCCCGTGGTGGCCCGCAACGTCAGCCGGTCGGACTTCCGCATCAAGCAGTTGATGCACGAGGACGACCCGGTAAGCCTCTACATTGTCACCCAGCCCAACGATAAGGCCCGCCTGCGGCCGCTGGTGCGCGTCATGGTGAACATGATCGTGCGCCTGCTGGCCGACAAGATGGACTTCGAGGGCGGCCGGCCGGTGGCGCACTACAAGCACCGGCTCTTGATGATGCTGGACGAGTTCCCGAGCCTCGGGAAGCTGGAGATCATGCAAGAGTCGCTGGCCTTCGTGGCCGGCTACGGCATCAAGTGCTACCTCATCTGCCAGGACATTAACCAGCTCAAGAGCCGCGAGACGGGCTACGGCCACGACGAAAGCATCACGTCGAACTGCCACGTGCAGAACGCCTACCCGCCCAACCGCGTCGAGACGGCCGAACACCTGTCCCGCCTCACCGGGCAGACCACCGTGGTGAAGGAGCAGATCACGACCAGCGGCCGCCGCACGGCGGCGATGCTGGGCCAGGTGTCGCGCACTTACCAGGAAGTGCAGCGGCCCTTGCTGACGCCCGACGAATGCCTGCGCATGCCGGGGCCAAAGAAGAACGCCCAGGGCGAGATCGAAGAAGCCGGCGACATGGTGATCTACGTCGCGGGCTACCCGGCGATCTACGGCAAGCAACCCCTGTACTTCAAAGACCCAGTGTTCTCGGCACGCGCCGCGATCCCTGCGCCCAAGGTCAGCGACCGCCTGCGCGCCGTCGCACAGGCCGAGACGGAAGGGGAGGGCATCACGATATGAGCCGCATCCTGAAACGCATCGCGGCAGGCGTCGTCATCGCGGGCGTGGCCGCCCTGCTGCTGGCCGCCGGCGGCTATGCCGCCGGTGCCCGCGTGAACACCACCAAGAGCATTCCGGTCGGCCTGTACTGGACGAGCAGCGCGCCGGTGGAGAAGGGGGCCTACGTCCTCTTCTGCCCGCCGCAGCTCGGCGTGTTCGATGACGCCAAGGAGAGGGGCTACATCGGGGCCGGCTTCTGCCAGGGCGGCTACGGCTACATGATGAAGCGCGTTTTAGCCGCTAAAGACGATGCCGTCGCCGTCGCCGATGACGGCGTGCGCGTCAACGGCGAGCTGCTGCCCCTCAGCGCGCCGATCAAGGCCGACAAGGCCGGTCGGCCGCTGCCGCGCTATCAGTCCAACAGCTACACGCTCGGCAATTCCGAGGTGCTGCTTATGTCGGACGTGAGCGCCACATCCTTCGACGGCCGCTACTTCGGCCCGATCAATCGTTCGCAAATCAAGACCGTGATCCGTCCGGTCATCACCTGGTAGGGAGACACACCATGCGCCTTTTCATCGCAGAAAAGCCGTCCGTCGCCAAGGCCATCGCCGGCGAGCTGGGCGCGACCGGCAAGGGCGACGGCTTCATCGAGTGCGGCACCGACAAAGTGACCTGGTGCTTCGGGCACATGCTCGAACAGGCCGACCCCGACGAGTACACGCCCGATGACGTGCCGCGCGGCCAGTCCGGCAAGAAGGTCTGGCGCGTCGATGAGCTGCCCATCATCCCCGAGAGCTGGATTCTCAAGCCCAAGGACGACGCGAAGAAGCAGCTCGCCGTGATCGGCAAGCTGCTCAAGGAGGCCAAGGAGATCGTCAACGCCGGCGACCCCGACCGCGAAGGCCAGTTGCTGGTTGACGAAGTGCTGGAGCACTTCCGCAACAGCAAGCCGGTGCGCCGCTTTTGGGTGAGCGCGCAGGACTCCGTTTCCGTCAAGCGCGGCCTGGCCGCGTTGAAGGAGAACACCACCTATGCAGGCTGGGCCGACGCTGCACGCGGGCGGCAGCGCGCCGACTGGCTGATCGGCATGAACCTCAGCCGCGCGTACACGCTGCGCGCGCAGCGCGGCGGCTCGCGCGCCCTGCTGACCGTGGGCCGCGTGCAGACGCCGACGCTGGCCCTCGTGGTCGCCCGCGACCGCGAGATCGAGGCATTCAAGGCCGTGCCGTACCACACCATCCGGGCGGTGGTGCAGCACGCCGGCGGCAGCTTCGCCGCCGCATGGAAGGCGAAGGAGGATCAAGCCGGTCTGGACAGCGAAGGCCGCCTTGTCGATACCGCCGTCGCCGACGCCCTGGTGGCCGCCGTCAAGGGCCAGCCGGGCACCATCGCCGCGTACAAACAGGAGGCCAAGAAGCAGAACCAGCCGCTGGCCTTCGCCCTGTCCGACATTACGGCACTGGCCTCGGCCAAGTTCGGCTACAGCGCCGAGGACGTGCTGAACACCTGCCAGGCGCTCTACGAGACGCACAAGCTGACCTCGTACCCGCGCACCGACTGCGCCTACCTGCCGGAGTCGCAGCACGCCGACGCGCCGCGCGTGCTGGAGGCGATCAAGCACGTCAACCCCGAACTGGCCGGCCTGGTCGATGGTGCCGATCCGCGTATCAAGTCCAAGACGTGGGACGACTCGAAGATCACCGCGCACCACGGCATCGTGCCGACCATGCAGAAGGGCAGCAAGGCCGCCCTCAGCGAGCGCGAGCGCAACATCTACGACCTGATCGTGCGCGCCTACCTGGCGCAGTTCTACCCGCTGCACGAGTACATGCAGACCACCGTGGGCGTCGAGATCGCGGGCGAGAACTTCGCCGCGAGCGGCAAGGTAGTCACGCGCAACGGCTGGCGTGACGTGTACAGCCAGGCCGACGAGGAAGGCGAGAAGGACGAGGACGACGACAGCGGCACGCAGGCCCTGCCGTCGATGGCCCAGGGCGACGCCGTGACCTGCACGGACGCCACCCGCAAGGACGCCAAGACGAAGCCGCCAGCGCGCTTTACCGAGGGCACGCTGATCCGCGCGATGGAGAACATCCACAAGTTCGTCAGCGATGCCGAGCACAAGAAGATGCTGCGCGAGGGCGACGGCATCGGCACGTCGGCCACCCGTGCGTCGATCATTTCCGAGTTGAAGCGGCGCGAGTTCCTGGCCGTCAAAGGCAAGCAGATCATCAGCACGACCCTCGGCCGCAGCGTCATCGACGCGCTGCCCGAGGTTGTGAAAAGCCCGGTGCTGACCGCGCTCTACGAGCGGATGCTGAAAGGCGTCGAGCAGGGCACGGCCGCCCTGGACGCCTTCATCACGAAGCAAGAGACGTTCATCCGCGACCAGGTGGCGAAGGCCAACAGCGGAGCCGTGACCATCGCCGGCGGCAAGGAAGCCGCGCCGGTGTCATCCCTTCACAAGTGCATGGCCTGCGGCAGCGGCTTGTCGCGCCGGCCGAGCAAGAAGAAGGGGCAATTCTGGTGGGGTTGCAGCAACTTCCCCACATGCAAGCAGACCTACCCCGACCTCAAGGGTCGGCCCGACTACAGCAAGGGCCGCAACGGCCCGGCATCCGAATGACCACAGCGAAGGAGATCGACCATGAACGAGCAAACCACCACCAACACCGCCGCCCACGACGAGCCGCTGGCCGTCCTGCCGCCGGTTGACGACGACGCCGCCGGCCGCGAGGCCGTGCGCGAGAAGATGGCCGACGCGCTGACGCCCGGCTTCCAGGTCGAGTTCGACCCCGACGAAGCCGAGCGCGTGGGCGCGTTCGTGGAGGACGCGCTGTCCGAGCAGGACGCCGCCGCGAGCGGCGACGACCTGGTGGAAGTCGATGGCGCGCTGGAGCCGGCATTCCTGGACGACGAAGGCCCGAGCGCCGACATCCCGCCGTTCATCACCACCACGAACGCCCGCGAGCTGTACGACCTGCGGCCCGGCGAGACGGTTGCCCAGGCCGCCGCGCGCAAGGCGTCGGAGGGCTGACCCATGCCGATCACGAAAGCCGAGGCGCAAGGGGTGACGCGGGCTTTCGTCCGCGACTACCCCGGCGCGCTGGAGCTGGCCTACAAGTTCCGCGAGGACGCGGCCGAGCTGTACGGGCCGCGAGCGGCCGAGGTGCCGGCCGACATGAAGGGCGGCTACGTGCCCAAGGAGACGCTGCACGCCGGCCGCGCCTACCGTGGCCGCGTGGACGTGCCCTTGCAGAACGTCGAGAGCGCCGGCGACCTACTGATGACGCTGCGGCACGAGGTGCTAGGCCACTACGGGGCCAACACCTTCGCGCCGGGCGAGAAGCGCGCCTTGCTGGACGGCCTGGCGGCCGCCCGCAACGAACCCACCCTCAAGCCGCTATGGGATGACGTGAACCGGCGCTATGCCGGCCAGTCCCTGGACGTGCGCGCCGAGGAAGTGTTTGCCCTGCACTGCGAGGGCATCGAGCCGAGCCAGCACCAGGTCGCCGACCAGGTGCAGCAGCGCGGCCAACAGTCATTCACGGAAACCTGCATCGCCCGCGTGCGGCCCATGCAGGCCGACGACCTGCACAACATCGTGTGCATGGTCGCCCAGGGCCTGCGCGACCGTTCCCGGACACAGCAGAACTTCCCTCAGTTCAACGAGCTATTCCGAAGGGACGAGAACATGGAGCCGAAGAAGCCGTTTCACGAAGTCGTGGCCGAAAAGCTGATCGAGCAGCTCAAGGCCGGCACCGCACCGTGGCAAAAGCCGTGGGAGCCGGGCGAACCCAACGCCTACCTGCCGATGAACCCGACCACCGGCAAGCGGTACAAAGGGATCAACGCCATCCACCTGATGGCCCAGGGCCGCAGCGATGCGCGCTGGATGACCTACAAGCAGGCCGCCGCCGTGGGCGCGCAGGTTCGCAAGGGCGAGAAAGGCACGCCGGTTCAATACTGGAAGTTCAGCGAAGAGCAAGACAAGCTGGACGACAGCGGCCGGCCCGTCCTCGATGCGAAGGGCCAGCCGGTCAAGGAAACCGTCATGCTGGAGCGGCCGCGCGTGTTCTTTGCGACCGTGTTCAACGGCGAGCAGATCGACGGCCTGCCGCCGCTCCAGCCGAAGAAGGAACAGACTTGGAACGCCGTCGAGCGCGCCGAGCACATCCTGAAAGCCTCGGGCGCGACGATCACCCACGCCGCCGGTGATCGGGCGTTCTACCGCCCTTCGACCGACAGCATCACCCTGCCGGAGCGCGGCCAGTTCCCCAGCTCCGACCGCTACTACGCGACCGCGCTGCACGAGCTGGGCCACTGGACGGGCCACGCTTCGCGCCTTGACCGCGACCTGGCGCACCCGTTCGGGAGCGAGGGGTACGCCAAGGAAGAGCTGCGCGCCGAAATCGCTTCCATGATCGTCGGCGACGAGCTGGGCATCGGCCACGATCCGGGCCAGCACGCCGCCTATGTGGGTTCGTGGATCAAGGCGCTGCAAGACGAGCCGCTGGAGGTGTTCCGCGCGGCCGCCGATGCCGAGAAGATTCACGACTACGTGCTGGCCTTCGAGCAGAAGCAGGTTCAGGAGCAAGACCAGCAGCAGAGCCAGGCCCAGGACGAAGCCGTGGCCCAGGCCCTGGCCGTGGACATTGCCGAAGTCCTGGACAACCCGGACGTGTCTTTCAGCCACTACCAGGCATTCCAGGGCGACACCCTGGAAGACGCCTTGCGCAGCCGTGGCCTCGAAACCGTGGGCAGCATCACCGGCACCGATCCCGAGCAGTTCTACGCGGTCGCGCATGACCGGCTGTCGCCGGTGTTCGGCATCGACCCGAGCCACACCGACACCGACAACGCCTACCTGGAGCGCAAGGGCTTGGCGCAAGAGTTCGCCAACATGGCCGAACAGCTCCACCTCGCGCAGCAGCTCCAGCAGCACGGCGAACAGATCGTGTCGAGCATCGACGCCGAAGCCAGGTGGAGCGACGGCCAGCGCATCTTTGCGTTCCACGACCAGGACGGTGAACCCCACCAGGTTCGCAGCCTGGACGAGCTGAACAACTACGCGCCCGACCAGTTGATGGCCCTGCCGGCGCTGACCCAGCAGCAAGCGGCCGTCGCAGACCAGGAGGCGAACATGACCCCACCGACCAACGACCAGGCGGCCGCCCTGCTGGCCGCCCATCCTGCCGACGCGGTGCAGGGCATCGAGCAGGCCGCCGCCGCGCGCCGGCAGCTCGCCGCCGGCGAGATCGACGGCCAGGCGTTCGCCGACGCGACCCGTCAACACCTTGGCGTTGAGCTGCCGCCCGACTGGAGCGGAGAGCTGCGCATCGTCGGCGTGGCCGAGCAGGACGGCCAGACCGTCGATGCCGCCCAGGCCGGCATCGAGCCGCAGGCGTTCCAGGTCTACGCGCGCAAGGCCGATGCGCAGTTCGGCGAGGACGCCTTTGCCTTCGTCGCCGGCACCCGCACCGAGGGCCAGGCCGAGGCTCTGACCGAGCGCCTGCACCTGGTCGATGCGCTGGGCACCGACAACCAGCACGAGCGCGCCGCCAAGCTGGCCCGCGTGCAGGAAGAGCGTGTACGGCGCGACCCCAACGCGACCGAAGAGGACATTTCAGCCGCTAAAGAGGCACGCAAGACCGCCGAGGCGTCGGCCATGCTCAACGACAGCGACGCGCAGCGCCGCGCGGCCGAGCTGGAGCGCCAGGAACGCGAGCGGCAGCAGGCGCAGCCGCAGGCCGAGAAGCCCGAACGGCAGTACATCAACGTGCCGTACAAGGAGAAGGACGAGGCCAAGAGCCTCGGGGCGCGTTGGGATCGGCAGCAACAGTCCTGGTACGTGCCGCCGGGCACCGATGCCGCTCCCTTCGCCAAATGGGCGCAGGGAGCCGCTACAGCGGCCGTAGAGCCGCGTTCGGCCCAGCCGGCACCCGAAGCCCAGGGCGAGGCGCAGAAGCCCGCGCAGCAGGCCCAGCAGGCCCGCCAGTACCTGGCCGTGCCCTACGAGCAGCGCAACGCGGCCAAGGCCGCCGGCGCGCTTTGGGACAAGGCCGCGAAGTCCTGGTATGTCGGCCCGCGCGCCGACGCGGCGAAGCTCGAACGCTGGAAGCCCGAGAACGTGCAGGCCCAGCAAGGGCCAGCGATGACGCCAAGGGAAGAGTTCGCCGAGGCCATGCGCAGCGCCGGCCTGTTCACCGGCAGCAACGCCCAGGGCGATCACCCGATCATGGATGGCAAGCGGCACCGCGTGCCGGTCGAGGGCGGCAAGAAGGGCGCGCTCGATGGCTTCTACGTGGGCCACCTGGACGGGCACCCGGCCGGGCGGATCATCAACAACAAGACCGGCACGGACATTACCTGGAAGAGCAAGGGCTACGCCTTGAGCGACCAGGAGAAGGCCAAGCTCCAGGCCGAGGCGGCCGAGAAGCTGGCACAGCGAGCCGTCGAGCAGGACAAGGCCCAGGAGGCCACCGCGCAGCGCGTCGGTCGGCAGATGGCCGACCTCGTGCCCATCGAGCAGCCGACGCCCTACCTGCAAGCCAAAGGCATCCAGGCGCAGGCCGGCGTGATGACCGACCGCGAAGGCCAGAAGACCTACATCCCGGCCTTCGACGCAGAGGGCAAGCAATGGACGATGCAATACATCCAGGAGGACGGCACTAAGCGGTTCGCCAAGGACTCGAAGAAGGAAGGATGCTTCCACCCGGTCGGCGGCATGGACGCCCTGGCGGCCGCGCCGGCGCTGGTGATCTCGGAGGGCTACGCCACGGCGGCCCAGGTGGCCGAGGCCGTGGGCCACGCCACGGTCGCCGCCTTCGACAGCGGCAACCTTGAGGCCGTGGCGAAGGCGCTGCACGCCAAGTTCCCGGACAAGCCGATCATCATCGCCGGCGACGACGACCGGCACCTGGTCATGACCCACGGCAACAACCCCGGCCGGGAGAAGGCCGAGGCGGCCGCCCAGGCCGTGGGCGGCAAGGCGATCTTCCCGATCTTCGCGCCGGCCGAGAACACCTACCCGCGCGACTTGCCCGCCATCACGCCCGACAGCTTCAAGACCCACCTGCGCGCCGAGCAGCGCCTTGCCGACGCCGCCGCCGGCAAGGTCGAGCTGGCCGGCGACGAGGCGGCCAAGCTCAAGGCGTCGATGTTGAGCGGCGCGCAGATCGCGGCGCTGTCCACGATGAAGCAGCACACCGACTTCAACGACTTGGCGCACAAGAGCGAGCTGGGCATCGAGGGCGTGAAGCGGCAGATCGGCGCGGCCATCAGCCAGGTGCAGCGCGACGAGCAGCAGCACCAGGAGCAGAAGCACGTCGAGAAAAAGCAACAGCAGATCGAGCAGCGCCCACGGCGGGCCGCTCGCATCGGATAAGTCGAAAAATCCGGCTAAAGTGGCCGAGCTGCACATCAGGCCGCGCGGTTTTCCTCCCTGATCGCCGGCGCGGTTTCTTCCTCCCTGAACCGCATGCAGACTTGCCGCCTCGGACACCCCGAGGCGGTTTTTTTTCGCCTCGCTCGAGCATCGCCGCATCCGACGATGCCGAGACGACCAGGCCGCGCACGTCGAGCTGCAGCATCGCCATTGCCGACGATGGCACCAGGTCGCCGGCGGTGGCCACCGACCTCGAGCTCGCATCGCCACATCCGACGATGCGCGCCGGCGTCGACCATCGCCAGGTCTGACGATGGCGGCCGCCCTGCCCTGGATCTCGCATCGCCATTTCTGGCGATGAGATCCACGGAGCGGCCATTTAGACCCGCCAATAACGACCCGGCCAAGATATGTCATTTTCAGAAGACGACTGCACCAGTTGATTGGGCGTAATGGCTGTTGTGCAGCCAGCTCCTGACAGTTCAATATCAGAAGTGATCTGCACCAATCTCGACTATGCTCAATACTCGTGTGCACCAAAGCGAGGTGAGCATGGCGACGGACACCCCACGGATTCCAGAACAAGGCGTGGCCACTCTGCCTGATGAGGCTTGGGAGCGTGCGCGCCGTCGTGCGGAGATCATCAGTCCGTTGGCGCAGTCGGAGACGGTCGGGCACGAAGCGGCCGATATGGCGGCTCAGGCGCTGGGCTTGTCTCGGCGCCAGGTATACGTTCTGATCCGGCGTGCCCGGCAAGGCAGCGGCCTCGTGACGGATCTGGTGCCCGGCCAGTCCGGTGGAGGTAAAGGTAAGGGGCGCTTGCCGGAACCGGTCGAGCGCGTCATCCACGAGCTACTGCAAAAGCGGTTCCTGACCAAGCAGAAGCGCAGCCTAGCGGCCTTTCACCGCGAAGTCACTCAGGTGTGCAAGGCTCAAAAACTGCGAGTGCCGGCGCGCAATACCGTGGCCTTACGGATCGCTAGCCTTGACCCGCGCAAGGTCATCCGCCGGCGGGAAGGCCAGGATGCCGCTCGTGACCTACAAGGTGTGGGCGGCGAGCCTCCTGCCGTGACCGCGCCGCTGGAGCAGGTGCAGATAGACCATACGGTCATCGACCTGATCGTGGTCGATGACCGCGACCGGCAACCTATTGGCCGCCCGTACCTGACCCTCGCCATCGACGTGTTCACCCGCTGCGTGCTCGGCATGGTCGTCACGCTGGAAGCGCCGTCTGCCGTTTCGGTTGGCCTGTGCCTCGTGCATGTCGCCTGCGACAAGCGCCCTTGGCTGGAAGGACTGAACGTGGAAATGGATTGGCAGATGAGCGGCAAGCCCTTGCTGCTCTACCTAGACAACGCGGCCGAGTTCAAGAGCGAGGCCCTGCGCCGGGGTTGCGAGCAGCATGGCATCCGGCTGGACTATCGCCCGCTGGGACAGCCGCACTATGGCGGCATCGTGGAACGGATCATCGGCACGGCGATGCAGATGATTCACGACGAACTGCCGGGAACGACCTTCTCCAACCCTGACCAGCGCGGCGACTACGATTCCGAAAACAAGGCCGCCCTGACGCTGCGCGAGCTAGAGCGCTGGCTCACATTGGCGGTCGGCACCTACCACGGTTCGGTGCACAACGGCCTGCTCCAACCGCCGGCCGCGCGCTGGGCCGAGGCCGTGGCGCGTGTCGGCGTACCGGCCGTCGTCACACGCGCTACTTCGTTCCTGGTCGATTTTCTGCCGATCCTCCGGCGCACGCTGACCCGCACCGGCTTTGTCATCGACCACATCCACTACTACGCCGATGCGCTCAAGCCGTGGATTGCGCGGCGTGAACGCTGGCCGTCCTTTCTGATCCGGCGCGATCCGCGCGACATCAGCCGTATCTGGGTCCTGGAACCGGAGGGACAGCATTACCTGGAAATTCCCTACCGTACCTTGTCGCATCCGGCTGTCACCCTCTGGGAACAACGGCAGGCGCTGGCGAAACTGCGGCAGCAAGGGCGCGAACAGGTGGATGAGTCGGCGCTGTTCCGCATGATCGGCCAGATGCGTGAGATTGTGACCAGCGCGCAGAAGGCCACACGCAAGGCGCGGCGTGACGCGGATCGCCGCCAGCACCTCAAGACATCAGCTCGGCCGGACAAGCCCGTTCCGCCGGATACGGATATTGCCGACCCGCAGGCAGACAACTTGCCACCCGCCAAACCGTTCGACCAGATTGAGGAGTGGTAGCCGTGGACGAATATCCCATCATCGACCTGTCCCACCTGCTGCCGGCGGCCCAGGGCTTGGCCCGTCTTCCGGCGGACGAGCGCATCCAGCGCCTTCGCGCCGACCGCTGGATCGGCTATCCGCGCGCAGTCGAGGCGCTGAACCGGCTGGAAGCCCTTTATGCGTGGCCAAACAAGCAACGCATGCCCAACCTGCTGCTGGTTGGCCCGACCAACAATGGCAAGTCGATGATCGTCGAGAAGTTCCGCCGCACCCACCCGGCCAGCTCCGACGCCGACCAGGAGCACATCCCGGTGTTGGTCGTGCAGATGCCGTCCGAGCCGTCCGTGATCCGCTTCTACGTCGCGCTGCTCGCCGCGATGGGCGCGCCGCTGCGCCCACGCCCACGGTTGCCGGAAATGGAGCAACTGGCTCTGGCACTGCTGCGCAAGGTCGGCGTGCGCATGCTGGTGATCGACGAGCTGCACAACGTGCTGGCCGGCAACAGCGTCAACCGCCGGGAATTCCTCAACCTGCTGCGCTTCCTCGGCAACGAACTGCGCATCCCGTTGGTTGGGGTAGGCACGCGCGACGCCTACCTAGCCATCCGCTCCGATGACCAGTTGGAAAATCGCTTCGAGCCGATGATGCTGCCGGTATGGGAGGCCAACGACGATTGCTGCTCACTGCTGGCCAGCTTCGCCGCTTCGCTCCCGCTGCGCCGGCCTTCCCCAATTGCCACGCTGGACATGGCTCGCTACCTGCTCACACGCAGCGAGGGCACCATAGGGGAACTGGCGCACTTGCTGATGGCGGCGGCCATCGTCGCCGTGGAGAGCGGCGAGGAAGCGATCAACCATCGCACACTCAGCATGGCCGTTTACACCGGACCCAGCGAGCGGCGGCGGCAATTCGAGCGGGAACTGATGTGAAGCCTGCGCCGCGCTGGCCGCTGCATCCCGCCCCGAAAGAAGGCGAGGCGCTGTCCTCATGGCTCAACCGCGTGGCCCTTTGCTATCACATGGAGGAGCCCGACCTGCTGGAGCACGATCTTGGTCACGGCCAGGTCGATGACCTGGACACCGCGCCACCACTCTCGCTGCTGGCGTTGCTTTCCCAGCGGAGCGGCATCGAGCTGGACCGGCTGCGCTGTATGAGTTTCGCCGGATGGGTGCCTTGGCTACTGGACAGCCTTGATGACCAGATTCCAGACGCCTTGGAAACCTATGCGTTTCAGCTCTCGGTGTTGCTGCCAAGACTCCGCCGTAAGACGCGATCCATCACGAGCTGGCGTGCCTGGCTGCCCAGCCAGCCGATAAACCGCGCCTGTCCGCTCTGCCTGAGCGATCCGGAGAACCAAGCCGTACTGCTCGCGTGGAAGCTGCCCCTGATGCTGAGCTGCCCGCTGCATGGCTGCTGGCTGGAATCCTATTGGGGCGTGCCAGGGCGGTTTCTCGGCTGGGAGAACGCCGACGCCGAACCGCGCACCGCCAGCGACGCGATTGCGGCGATGGACCAGCGTACCTGGCAGGCACTGACAACCGGTCACGTGGAGCTGCCGCGCCGACGCATCCACGCCGGATTGTGGTTTCGACTTCTTCGCACGCTGCTCGATGAGCTGAACACCCCGCTTTCCGCGTGCGGAACCTGCGCGGGGTATCCCCGCCAAGTCTGGGAAGGCTGCGGGCATCCGCTGCGTGCTGGGCAAAGTCTGTGGCGACCGTATGAAACCCTGAATCCGATAGTACGGTTACAGATGCTGGAGGCGGCGGCAACGGCAATCAGCTTGATTGAGGTGAGGGACATCAGCCCGCCAGGCGAGCAGGCAAAGCTATTCTGGTCCGAGCCCCAAACCGGGTTCACCAGTGGCCTGCCGACGAAAGCGCCGAAGCCCGAGCCCATCAATCACTGGCAGCGTGCAGTCCAGGCCATCGACGAGGCCATCATTGAAGCGCGACACAACCCCGAGACGGCACGCTCGCTGTTCGCGTTGGCTTCCTATGGTCGGCGCGATCCCGCTTCCTTGGAACGGTTGCGCGCCACCTTCGTGAAGGAAGGCATCCCGCCGGAATTTCTGTCACATTACCTGCCTGATGCACCCTTTGCATGTCTTAAACAAAATGACGGGTTAAGTGACAAATTTTGACGGATAGAGCTTTCCGGCTCACACTGTCACATAATCGAACGTATACGTGACGGGTGAAAAGGTGCTGATCGGCTACATGCGGGTATCGAAGGCGGACGGATCCCAGTCCACCAATTTGCAACGCGATGCGCTCATCGCCGCTGGTGTGAGCCTTGCGCACCTTTACGAGGATCTGGCCTCGGGCAGGCGCGATGATCGCCCAGGGTTGGCTGCTTGCCTGAAGGCGCTTCGTGAAGGGGACACGCTGATCGTGTGGAAGCTCGATCGGCTTGGCCGTGATCTGCGCCACCTGATCAACACCGTGCACGACCTAACTGCGCGTAGCGTGGGCCTGAAGGTCCTGACCGGTCACGGTGCGGCGGTCGACACGACGACTGCCGCCGGCAAGCTTGTGTTCGGTATTTTTGCCGCGCTGGCCGAGTTCGAGCGTGAGTTGATTTCCGAGCGAACAGTCGCTGGACTTATCTCGGCGCGCGCTCGCGGCAGGAAAGGGGGGCGCCCCTTCAAGATGACCGCCGCCAAGCTACGCCTGGCGATGGCCAGCATGGGGCAACCGGAAACCAAGGTGGGCGATCTCTGCGAAGAACTCGGGATTACCCGGCAGACGCTCTACCGGCACGTGTCGCCCAAGGGCGAACTGCGGCCAGACGGCGTAAAGCTGCTCTCCCTCGGTTCAGCCGCATAAATGGAGGCGACCTGGAACGGGGCGCTGTTCAGTGCGGCAACGATCCGATTACCGGTGTCGACCCAAAGCAGACACTGAGCAAACTAGTGCTGGGAAAACAGTTCTACAACACTATGTGGCGCATCTGCCCCGAAGAAACGCTGATGGTTCTGAAAGGTTATAGCAGCAGCGTCTTCGCTTCGAGGAAACAAAGCGTGTTCATACTGCTTCAATGCTGTTTCAATATCATGAGGATTTGCACAAATTTCCTTCGCTAACTCGGCGCCGTCATAGATAGCAAGGTTTGCCCCTTCGCCAGCAAATGGTGATATCAAATGAGCGGCGTCCCCGAGCAAAGTGACGCCAGGAATGCGCTTCCATTGATGATTAATCGGAAGAGCGTAAATCGGCCTGATAACTGGCACAGTCTCTCCGTTGGTGATTAACGCCCTTAGCTGAGGAGCCCAATCTTTGAATTCTTCGGCGATGCGCTTAAGTCCAATTTTTGGCGTGCTGAAATCAATCGTACTGGCCCATGCCTCTGGTTTGTTTAGCGCTACGTATGTGTGTAACGTCCCATCCGCATAACGGTGTGCCAAGATGCCCTTGCCGGGCTCAACCGCCATCAGCGTGCCGCTGCCTATCGCCTCTGCGCTTGCTTTATGACGATTGTCTCCATCGAAAAGATTGGTTTCGATGAAGGTAGTGCCGACGTACGTTGGCTTCGCATTAGAAAGAAGCGGACGAACCCGTGACCATGCACCGTCTGCGCCAACCAACAAATCGGTAGTTATTGAAGAGCCGTTAGAAAATTCTAGTTGGTGCTTTCCTCCTTTTAGGGGAGCAGTCTTTATGACTTTGTGTCCCCATTTGATGGCATCCAAAGGCAATGATTCGATGAGAAGCTGGCGCAACGCTCCTCTATCCACTTCGGGCTTAGTGCTACTGGCCAGACCAGGCTTATCAAGCAATACCTTCCCGTATTTGTCGACAACCCGTTTAGCATCTTCACTCGGGAGAACGTGTTCAAGAAACTTTTCGTAGAGACCTGCAGCCTTTAGCCCCAGCTGACCGTTGTATTCGTGGATGTCGAGTAAGCCACCTTGCAATCGCGCATGCTGCGATTCCTCTGCTTCATAAATCGTCGCTTGGATTCCGTTAATGTACAGAACACGAGCAAGCGTTAATCCGCCGAGACCGGCACCTACTATTGTGATGTGTGAATTTACTAATGACTTCGATAAGCTGATTGGTTTGTTCATGGCGCGTTCCAATAAATACGGTTAGTCGGGCATATGCACGACAGCTCGCAATAAAATCCGACTAATGTCGGGGGAAACGCTGGCCGACCAAACAAGCTCTGGTTGACGTATACGCGGTCACTTAATCGATGGATTGATAACCAACTAACAATGTGACCGTTTTTCGCGGTGTTCTGACCATGAGTATTTCATAGTTCACAGTTTTTGGAAACTCGTGTTGATATTCTCGTGTCCGCTTCTGGCCGATAGTGGCCGTTTTCTTAAGACCCGAAGCGGAAATATTTATTTTGCATAAGAAGTGAATTCTGTTGCCAAAACCCCAGCGCTTTAGCAACTTTTGGGACAACTCATACTCCTTTGGGGACAAGCAGTACATTGCCTGCACATAGGTCGTTTCTACTCATGCAGAATGCAAATGTCCCACCACAAGCTGTAGCGGAATCTCATCTTTTCTATTGGATGCACCCTCAGCTATTTCGCACTTCGAGTACAGCGCACGCCTGGCGGCGCAGTCAGCAACGTGGTGAACTTATGTAAATAAAAAATTGAGTTTTTATGGAATCTGCCTCATCTGCCCCGGCTATTGCCACGCGAGCACTGCCATCTATTCAATATTTGCCAATCGGATTCTTCGGTGCTGTAATGAGCGTCGCTGGGCTCTCATTAGCTTGGCGTCTTGCTAGCAAAGCGTATGGTGCAAACATAGCGGTGTCAAACGCGATAGGCATTATTGCGCTATCAATGTTTGCCATATTGACTCTTTCCTATCTGGGTAAATTCCTCAGGTATCGAGATTTGGTGAAGCATGAGTTTAAGCATCCCGTTATTGGCAGCTTTTTCGGCACCTTTGGCATCAGTATCCTTTTGCTCTCGAGCGTTATCAGCAGCTATAGTAGTTCTGCCCAATTAATCGTATGGACAATCGGGACTGTGGTCACATTAGCGCTTACCGTTATTATGATTTCACGGCTGTTTAATGGGAATGCTGCCCCCGCTACCGTGGTTCCAGCTTTGCTGATTGGTGGCGTTGGTAGTCTGGATATCGTGGTGACCGGAGGAGGTTTCACGGCAGGATGGACACACGAAGTTAATTTGCTTGCGGCGGCTGTTGGCGGTGTCAGTGCCGTAGTCTTCTTTATTCTGATCTTCTCCAGATTGATTCATCACGAGCCGCTTGCCGGAGCGATGCGACCATCCAAAATGATATTGGTTGCTCCGTTTTCGGTTGGCTTCATAGCGTATGTCAACCTAGTGCAAAAAGTTGATATGTTTGCGGCGCTGCTGTTCTACTTTGGTCTGTTCTTGTTTGTGATTATCTTCTATCGTTTGCTCGTGAAACCTGCAGCGTTTTCACTCAACTGGTGGGCTATTGGCTTTCCGATGGCAGCATTGGCCATCGCTGCCTTGATGTACTCGAGCGCCGTTGGAGGTATAGGTTTGGAGTTTATCGCCGCGTTCCTACTATTCCTACTCACGGTTTCAATTTTCGTGCTCTCACTTCGCACGGTACATGCTTTGGTCACTGGTCGAATTTTGACTGCTTAAGGAAACTTGAGTGCAAGTGTTAGAGAAACTCGCCACCTGCACTCTCGTTAAAAAATGCAGCGCTGAAATCGACGCGTGAATGTCACACCATCATACAATCGTCACAGGTGGCAAGGTATCTATGCGAGGAACATCATCCGCTCGGAAGCGTTCTCTATATAGCTTGGGTGTTGTGCTCAACTGCCTCGAGAAAATCATCCGCATCTGAGTAGCATTGTGAAAGCCGCATCTGAATGCGACAGTCTTCAGCGGAACATCAGTTTCCTCTAGCAGCTTGCGCGCAAAATCAATACGAACCTGCTCTACGAAAACTGACGGTGTTACGTGTGCGTGCTTTGCAAATGCTCTCGAGAAGGTTCTACGACTAACGCCTACTGCGTCAGCGATGTCTTCAATGGTCAGTGCATCGCTAATATGGTCAGTCACATACTTCAAGACCTTGGCAACGAGAGAATCCTCGTCCGGACCAACCGCAAGATAAGGACTGTATTGAGATTGTCCACCGTCTCGACGGATATAAACGATAAGGCGTTTCGCGACCTTCAAAGCAAGTTCGTGCCCCCAATCCTCGGAAATAAGTGCGAGACATAAGTCGATTCCGGCAGTGACTCCGCCGCAAGTGAACAAATTTCCATCACGAACAAAAATTCTGTCTGGTCTTACATTTAAGTCAGGGAACTGTTTAGAAAGTCGCTCGGCATGGGACCAATGTGTCGTAACTTCTCTGCCTGCCAAAAGGCCGGCGTGCCCGAGTAAAAATACACCATTGCATATAGCACCAAATCTATTGGTACCTTGAACCCGTTCGTTTATCCAGGTAAGAAAAGTTTGCTCTGGTCTGTACTCTTGCACTCTCGGCCCGCCAGCAACAATGAGAAGGTCACTATTCGAATGGAAATTCGGATAGTCATAATGGACCTTAAACTCCATGCCGCTTGAGCACATGACGTATCCAGGACGCTCACCAACTAGAGTAATTTCGTAACGGTCTTTTTTCGGCAATAAATGATTCGCCTCTGCAAATACGTCCAGAGGGCCTGCCACGTCCAGAGCTTGCACTCCATCAAAAACAACTAAAGTCAGCTTCATCGAATAATTCTTCTTTTCATGTCCAATTCTAAGATGGACTTTCCTGTCGCTCCAACAGCGCCCTAATCCCAACTTTATCAGGATTTCTAATGCAGAATATTTCACCTAAGCGGGGCGCACTTTACTTGGATTTTTTTAATCTTTGAATGTCCGCTTTTGGCCGGCAGCAGCCCGTCGTTGCCTGATGGATCCAACCCCTCCGCTGCTATAGTGCAGTCGGCTTCTGACGTTCAGTGCAGCCGTCTTCTGAAAACGACAAGATAAATCGCATGACGGCCTTTTTGGCCGGGGGTAGCATGACCGGACACTTTGCGTATACCCAAAATGACCGGAGGAACCCATGACCAGCCGCAACGGCTACTTCCCAGGCAAGACCAAGGCGAAGCGCAGCGCGATCATCACGCCGCGCACCGCCCAGGAAACACAGATTGCGGCCATGCCGCGCCAGTCACGCGCAGCGCGCCAGGCGCTCGCCAAGACGCCACCGCTGCGCGTCGGCGGCGATGGCCTGGTCGAAGGTGCCGACCGCATCATGCGGACGCCGACCGAGCACCAGGCCGCCGGCGTCGCTTTCAAGGTCGCGCGCATCTACTTGCGCGTCAGCACCGACGAGCAGGACTTGACCAGGCAGGCCGCCATCGTGGAGAGCACCAGGGCCGCCGGCTTCTACGTCGCCGGCATCTACCGCGAGAAGGCTTCGGGCGCTCGCGCCGATCGCGCCGAGCTGCTGCGCATGATCGGCGACCTGCAACCCGGTGAAGTCGTCGTTGCGGAGAAGATCGACCGCATCAGCCGCCTGCCGCTGCCCGAGGCCGAACGCCTCGTGGCCTCGATCCGCGCCCAGGGCGCGCGCCTGGCTGTCCCTGGCGTGGTCGATCTATCCGACCTGGCCGCCGAGGCGAAGGGCGTGGCAAAGGTGGTGCTGGAGTCGATCCAGGACATGCTTTTGAAGCTGGCGTTGCAGATGGCCCGCGACGACTACGAGGATCGCCGCGAGCGGCAGCGGCAGGGCGTCGAGCTGGCGAAGGACGCCGGCCGCTACACCGGCCGCAAGGCCAACACAAAGGTGCATGAACGCATCGTGGCGCTGCGCAGCGCAGGCCACAGCATTCCAGAGACGGCCAGGCTGGCCGGGTGCAGTGAAAGCCAGGTCAAGCGCGTATGGGCGCTGCACAACCAGGCGCAGGCGTGACCTACTCGGCCGCCTCCAGCTCGCGCAGGCATTCCATGATCGCCGCCCGCTCCAGCGGATCGAGCTTGGCGAGCTTCGCTTGCCAGCGGGCTTTCTTCCGCTTGATGCGCTCGCGCTCGCGGAAGTTGCTGCCGAGGTAGCGCAGATCGTGCAGCTCGGCCGGCTCGGGGTAGTTCATCCACAGCCGTTCGATAGCGATGCCGCCGCGCGTCATCGCGTTGAAGTCGATGGTTCTCCATGACGCCAAGGGAGAGCTGTCATAGATCGTTGAGCTGTAGCCCGACACCATCACCGCGCACGGCAAGCCGGCCAGCACGTCGAGCAGCCGCACGTGGTCGGCGTCGTCGTATTCGTGGCGGTATAGCTTGCCGCCGCGCCGGCTGTCCATCACGTAGGGCGGATCGGCGTAGACGAACTCGGAGCCGGTGAACTGGTGGGACTCCAGCCAGGCCACGGCGTCGCCGTGGTGCAGCTCCAGGCCGGGCACGTCGAGCTGCTGCCAGACCTCGATCACCTCGGGATCAACGTCGATGCCGACGCTGCGGGCAGCGGGCCGCTTGCGCTCCAGGATGTTGCCGCCGCCCAGGTGCGTTTCGATGTACGTGTCGTGAGGCGGGATGTTGTTGATGATCGTCTGGTAGACGCCGGCACCGCCCTTGCCGCCGGGGTATCTCATGGCCTTCTTCCTGGAGTAAATCGGGACTTGGCCAGCATCGTCAGAAATGGCGATGCTGTCAAGGGAAGCCGGCCGGGCCTGCATCGTCAGAGCCGACGATGCGAAGCTGCTGGAGCGACCTGCAGCACCGCCAGGAATGGCGATGCCGGATCGCTCAGTAGGTGGGGATGTAGACCACCTCAATGTCCACGCGCTGGTTCTCGCGCCGGCCCTCGGCCGTCGAGTTGTCTGCCACGAAATCGGCGGCCGATGCGAAGTTCACCATGATCTTGAGCGGCGAGACGCCGCGCGCCACCAAGTACGACCTGGCCGAGAGCGCACGGCGTAGTGCAAGGGCCTCATCGGCCGCGCTGGGCCGTAGTGTGCTGGTGCGCCCGCTGATGTAGATGATCGCCGCATTCCTAGCGTCGGCCAGCAGCTCCAGGGCCTCTGGCGTCGGCTGGAATGTCGCGCTGCTGTCGGGGAAGGACACCGATACGCCGGACTTGATCGGCGTGCCGAAGTTGCCGGCGTCGCCGGCGGCCAGTGCGCTTTGCGCGCTGACCAGGAACGCCAGAGAGAGGGCCAGAAGAACGGGTTTTCGCATGGGGCAGGACTCCAATCAGAAGAACAGGTAGCCGGCCTTGCTCATGGGGATGCGGATCAACCAGAGCGAGGCCAGGTGCAGCGGGTAATAGGCGTAGAAGGCCCAGCGCAGGCGCGGCACGCGCACATCCACCCGCGAGGCCAGGAAGAGCACCGGCAGGGCTGCCAAGGCCCACAGGTTGCGATTGACGAACCACAGGGCCGCGCAGGCCAGCACCGCGACCGCCGCGGCGGCCCAGCTCGGCCGGCGCGTGTACGACCACACCGCCAGGCCGAAAGCCACGGCCGGCCACCAATATTCGACCGAGCTGCCGCCGACCAGGAACACCACGCCGGCGGCCGCCAGGTGCAGCTTGCCGCCACGTTCGACCAGGTAAGCCGTGGCCGTGACGACCAGCAGCGTGAACATCACGTTGAGCGGCCACCAACCGGCGTACAGGCCGCCGAGGGCCACGAAGGGCACGGAGGCCAGCGCGCCGAACATCGCCAGGCGCGACATGGTGCGGCCGTACACGCCGCGTTCGAGCGTGCCCGGCCGGGCCAGGTTGTAGGCCAGGACGAACACGAAAAGGGGGAGCGCCACGCGGCCGGCCTCGAACAGCACCGGCAGCGTCGCGTTGAACAGGTACTTGTTGACGTGATCGCCGGTCATGAGAACCAGTGCGAGCCACTTCAACGCTTCGACGGTTCCATCAGGAATCCGCAGGGCCTTCATCAGCGCCGGCCCCCGCGAATCGCGTAGGCGCGCAGCACCAGGAAGATGATGTAGAGCGCTGGCAGTGAGAGCACGAAGGCGATGGGCTTGCCGATCCACGCCGGCAGCGCCCACAGCAGAAGGCCCAAGGCGAAGATCGGGCCGAGGCCCAGCAGAAGCAAATCGAGCTGGTTCTTGGCCTGCCCTTCCGCCCACTTGCAATAGGCTTGAAGCAACCGGCCGACGCCCAGCGTGTACCGCATCATGAAGGCGTGGAATTTGTCCATGTTTAGCCGCTAAATCGGAAGAGCCGGCCTACTCGGCCGACCCCTCGCGTGAAGTGTTGAAAGACACCGTGCGGGGCACGTAGCCGGCCACCGACACGCTGCGAGCTGCTGCGGCCGCTGGGGCGGCCTGCTGGGGTGCTGGTGCCGGCCTGGCCGCCGGCGTCGCCCGCTGGGCCACCGTCGCGGGCTGGCTGGGCGTCGAGGGCGTGGCCCCGGCCTTCGTCACGTCAAGCGTGACGAACCGAGCTTCGAGCCAATCGGCCCACTTCGACGCCTTGCGCATCAAGTCGGCCCGGTACACCGCGTTGTACTGCGGCGTGCGCGAGTGGTAGTTCGCCGCCTTCGTCCAGAGGTCGCCCTTGTCGTTGCGGATGTGCATCCGCAGCCGCCAGGCGGCCAGGTCGAACGAGTAGCAGCCGGCAGCCGCCACATCGTTCGCCGTGATGCCGTATCGGGCCAGGTCGCCCAGGTACGCGGTGTTGAACTGCATCGGGCCAACGTCATGCGTGCCATTCGAGTTGCGCACCCACTGGCCCGGCTTGCCGCCCTCTTTCTCGGCGACGGCCAACACGATGTTGACCGGCACCTCGTACTTGACGGCGGCCGAGATCGAGCAGACGACGCGCTCCTGGAGCTGCGGCGGCAGATCGGCGAAGAACGGCATGCCCTCCCCTCCCTCAGTTCAGCCAGGACTGACGGCGGCGCTCTTCGTCCTCGCGCCGGATGCGTTCGTTGTACTCGGCCAAGGCGCGGTCATAGTCGCGCGCTTCGACCCAATACCCGCCCCGCTCTGGCGTCCCGACATAGCGCGGCAGCGTGCCGCTGCTGGCGAAGTCGGTGTAGGCGTGGCCGGTGTAGGCCCCGCAGTAGTCAGGCAACTGGTTGCTGATGTACGTGCGCCCATCGTCGTAGCCGCCCGTCCACATCACCAACGTCGAGTTCAGCGACTGCGCGTCGCACCGGCCAGCGCCGCGCGAGATCGCCGACACGAGCGACTGCATTTCCGGCGTCTGGCTCGCCACCGGGCAAAGCTGGAGGAAGTTCAGGCGGGCGCGGATCGTGTCCGACAGCTTGCGCTTCGTGATGTTGAAGTACCGCGACAGCGACGGCGTGCATTCGCTCGGGCGCGTGCCCGACGACAGGCACAGGATCGCCTCGCAGGCCAGGCGCGTGTCGCCGGTCAGCACGTCTTGCGCGCTGGCCGTGCCGGCGGTCGATCCGAGGGCTGCCACGAGGGCGGCCAGGGCAAACAGTTTCTTCTTCATGGTTGGACTCTCCTTGGTTACGCAGTTGTGCCGTCGCGGCCTTGCTCGCGGTTGGCGAACGCAGCTACTTCGGACTCGGGATCGGCATCGGCAGGGCCGCCTGCCAGGCTGTTGTCGCCGAAGCTCGGCGCGGGCTGCTGGTCGGGCACGTCGATGTTCTCGGCCGTGCCGCTTCCTTGCGCCTTGATCGCGGCGGCGATCTTTCCGCCAGTGGTGTCGGCGATCCGCTCGGCTGCGGCTTCGCGCAGGCTCGCGGCTTTGGCCTTGGCAACATCGGCGGTTCCCTTCGCCAAGTTCGCGCCGGCGTCGGCGGCGATGCGGCCGGCCGTGCCGAGGGCCGATGCGGCCGATGCGAGCAAGCCGGGGCCGGTGCTGCCCGGTGCGGCCTGCTGCCCTTGCCCTGCCCCGCCGGCGGGCTTGGGTTCGTTCTTGGCGGCCTTGTCGGCACTGCTGCCGGTGCTGGCCGTCGAGCTGCTGCCCTGGCCGCCGGCGTCGGCTTTGCCGCCGCCCTTATCGCCGCCCTTCGAGCTGCCCGAGCTGCTGCCGGTCGAGGGGCTGCCGCCACCCGACGAAGAGCCACCGCCGGAGCTGCCGCTAAAGCCCGCAGCCTGAGCGAAGGGCGTGCTGCCGGTGCCGGCGTCGCCGCCGCCGCCCGCACCGCCGCCCGAGCTGCCGCCGCCCGAGAAGGCCGACATAACGTCCGTGCCTGCCGACACGTTCTCATTGGCCTTCGAGAAGGCGGCCATGACGGCAGAGGCACCACCGGCGGCCGAGGCTGCGCCGGCGGCCAGAGCGGCGCCGCCGGTCGCGGCCGCTGCTGCTGCCATGCCTGCGGCACCCAACGCAGCACCTGCACCGAACTGGCCGATGCCGGCACCGCCCACGCTCGCGCCGGTGATGATCCCGGCGATGAGCGGCGGAATCTTGTTGACCAACGCCAAGAGGATGATGACGACGATCAGCATCACGCCCATTTCCTTGAGGCTGATGCCGGCGCTCATGCGCGAGTAGTAGTCATCGAGGAAGGTCTTGCCGATGCCCACCAGGAGCACCATTGCGAAGAGCTGCGCGGCCACGCCCAGGACGACCTTGTAGTAGTTGATCGCCATGTCGGAAGTCCAGCGCGAACCACCGAAGCCGAGGAAGAACACGCCGCCGTAGGCGAGCACCCAGCCCGACGCGAGCAGCAGAAGCATATTCACACCGACCAGGGCCAGGATGACCAGGATCGCCACGGCCATGAGGATGCCGGCCATGCTGTCCACCGGCGACCACACCGAGGACTGATCCATCACCTTGTCGAAGATCGCAAAGCCCACGTCCACGATGCCCGAGGGCGACAGAGCATTGCCCAGGCCCGTCGCGTTGCCGGCGAGCTGCCGCAACGACGCATAGATGGACGAGGCGAAGTTAGGGCCGTTGGTTAGCGCCCACCAGAAGAAGCCGGTAAAGATCGTGAAGCGGACGAACTCCGCGAAGAACTCGCCAATGTCGGCCTTGCGCAAGGCCATCATGCCGAACGTCCAGACCATCGAGATCACAACCAGCGTCCAGAAGAGCCAGGTTGCGGCCGTGGTGATGACACCGGCCCAGCCGCTCGCGGCGGCCTGGTAGCGATCCAGCACGCTATCGAACACGCCGGCGTTGTCGATGGCCGCGTGGGCATCGACCGCGAAGAACGCCAGCCAGACGAACAGCGGCAGGGCGAGGGTTTTTAGATTGGCTGGCATTCTCATCGTCAGCACCTCACCATTCGCGTTTCGGGCTGGGCTTGAAATCCCCACCACGACGCAAGCACAGCGACGAAAAAGCCTGCTGGACGCCCTTGTCCTCGATCTTGGCGATGTTCTCGGGCTTGCAGTTCTCGTCGTTCACTTCCGGCATGGGGGCCGTGGCCGGCTTGTTGTCGCAGCCGGCGACCAAGGCCGCCACGAGGGCGGCCGAGGCCAAGGACAGAGCCTTGATTGCTTTCATGAATCCCCCTTACCAGGTGCGCGCCGGGCTGGCCCGGTAGCTGCCCTGGCGCAGTTGTGCGGCCGCTGCCGCCTGCTGGGCTTCCTTGTCGGCGTCGGCCTGCATCTTGGTTGCCATCGCGTTCTGCTGCGCGATCAGCAGGCCACGAATCTGCAAGAGCTGGTTGGCCTGCTGGCTGGCGAGCTGGTTGGCGTAGCCGATGGCCTGCATTTGGCCCTGCGCGCCCTGCGCTGCCGATTGAAGACGCTGCAACGTCGCTGCATCGGCCGTGAGATTCGTTTGCTGCCTATCGAGGCCCTTGAACAAGGCATCGTTGGCCTTCTTCTGCGACTCGCTCGCGAGCTGGGCCACATTCCGAAGTGCTGCGCGTTCCGCGTCGGAGCACCCTGCCGCCGTAAAGCACGGCGAGTTCTTGTAGTAGTTCACGTCCTGGAACTTGCCGATGTAGCTGTCCAGGCTGCCGAGTTGGGTCTTGTAGTAATCCAGCGTGTTGACCGCGTTCATCAACCCGTTGATGGTCGATTGCGCCTGATCCCAGATATACGCGGCCGGGGCCATCGTGTTCTGGAGTTGGTTTTGATACTGCTGGAGCTGGGTGCTGTACTGCTCAATTTGCTTGAGCGTCTGGGCCACCGATTCGATGGCCGTCATGATGTTCTGCGACAGGTTGGTGCCGTCGATGACGGGGATGCCAGCCTGCACAGGTGTGACCGCCAGCGTGCTCGAAACAGCAATGACGAGGGCCAATTTAGCGGCTAAAAACTTCGGCTTCATGGTGCTTTTCTCCTATGGCGTTAGTAATCGAAGGAACGGTACGGCTTGGAAAACGTCATGTCCTTCGTGACCACGACGTTGAAGCGATACCCCGGCCGAATTTCCAGCGTCGGCGAAATGCTCAGGTTCTTGGCGATGAGTTGCGCCGTAACCTGGCCGAGCTGCTGGCCGAGGGCTTCGCTTAGGGCACTGCTGGCGCTCGGTGCGCCATAGGTGTTTGTGGCCTGGTTCTGGCGTTGGCTGTAGGTGATGCCTGCTGTCACGCCGGACATGAGGAAGGCCGAGCCGAACAGGCGCACATAGTGGTTGTTCACCTGGTCGTGGAAGCCCGCGTATCCCGCGCTGTCCGCGCCTGGCATCGCGCCAATGTCCATCGCCTTGCCATCGGGGAACACGATGCGTTGCCACGCAACCAGCACGCGCGCTTGGCCGTAGGCCACGTCGCTCGAATACGAGCCGACGAGGCGCGATCCCTGCGGGATCAACAGGTGCTTGCCGGTCGGTGTGTCGTACACGTCCTGCGCGACCTGGGCCATGATTTGGCCCGGCAGATCGGAGTTGATGCCCGAAATGAGCGTGGCCGGCACGACGAAGCCCGCGCGCAGCTCGAACGGTGTGCGCGGCGCTTCCGGCTGCGAATCCAGCTTCCAGCGGTCGCCCTGCCCACCTTGGCCGAACTGCGCCATGCTGTTGCGCCCGCCGCCGCTGGTCGAGGTTTGCAGGAGCTGCGGCGCACCGCCCGCGCCCATGCCGCCGGCGGCCGGAGCCGCGCCGCCACCACCGACGCCCATGCCGCGAATCTGCGCCAGGCGTGCTTGATAGGCGGCGGTCGGATCGTTGCTGCGCTGCGCGTCGATTTGCTGCTGCACCGCTGCGATGCGGTTCAGCATTTCATCGCGCGTCTGCGGCGTGCCGGTGTAGGTGCTCGGGCCACCCGGCGCGGAGCCGTTGCTACGCGGGGCATCCACGCGCACGGTGGTCTTGGCCTTCACGGCTTCGCCGAACATCTGCATCTTCGCCATGCGGATGCGCTGGGCCTCGTCGTCGTTCACCGGCTGGCCCGGGTTGCCGGGGTTGGCCGGCGGGGCCGGCGGCGCGTCCGGGTTGGACGGCCGCGCGATCTCCAGCGGAGCCGACGCCGGGCCGGTCGGCATGTCGGGCACCTTGAGCGGGCTTGCCGGCTCGATCAAGCCGCCGGTCTTGTCGCCTGCGATCTCCTTGGCGAACATCGACGTGTTGCCGGCCTTCTCCTTGGGGCCGTCCGCCGGCGCGTTCTGCTTGGCCGCGCGATCCGCCGCGACCAGGGCCATGACCAGCACGAACGACAGCAGGACGCCGCCGAGGATGTACATGGGCATGTTGTTGACGCGACGGACGCCCGCCTTCTTGGACACTTCGCCAGGCGAAGCGTCAGGTGCCATCTGATCGGCGTTTTCTGTCATGGCGTCACTCCTTGCGCACCCAGTACCCGGCCGGCGCGAACGTGCCGTTTTGCGCCAGGTAAGGGCGGGTGATGGATTGATTGCCGACCATCAAGGTCAGGCGGTACAGGTTCGAGTCGCCAGCCTGGTCGAGCACGTAGCGCAACGGCAGGCCGCCCGACGCGGCCGTGGTGGCCGGTGCGCTCGCCTGCGATGCCGCCGAGGCCGGGGCCTGCGTGGAAGCGCCGGCCGGGGCGTACTCCAGGAGGGCATAGCCCTTGTCGCGCAGCGACTTGACGAGCGCCTGGCCGAACGGATCGGGCGTCGGCTGTTGCAGCTCCAGGCGCGTGCGCGCCGGCGCGTACAGCGTGGCGAGCTGCTGCACCGCGTCGGTGGCGAGCTTCTGCTGATCGAGCGCGGCCGACTGGACGAAGTTGCCGTACTGGCTGGTGGTTGCGCAGCCGCCGAGGCCCAGGGCGAGGGCGAGCAGCGCGAGAGAGACGATCTTGCGCATGGTCACTTCCTCCGGCTGATGGTCACGCGGTCTTGGCTACTGCCAACACCGGCAATCAGGATCGCGCGGTCAAACACCGTGTCCACGATGTAGCGATTGCCCTGCACGCGGTAATTGACCAGCACCGTTTCGTCGTCGGTGAACAAGCCGCCCTCTTTGCGCACGACCAGGAGCGTCGGCGCTTCGGTCTGCTGCATCGTGCCGGGCATTTCGATGATGGTCTTGCGGCCATCGTTGTAGACGCGCACAGGCTTCCAGCTCGCCGACCCGGACAGCTCATAGTCGAACGAGAGATCGCCCAGGTACTCGCCCGTCGCCGGCAGGGTGTTGTCGGTGCGTTCCTGCTTCTCGCGGCGCTGGATCGCGTCCCACTTGGCTTGCGCTTCCTCGGGGTACGTGAACGAGACTTGCGGCATGTACTCGGTGCGATGCGAGCGCAGGCGGAAGTGGTAGCTGCGGCGGTTCGTGGTCACAACCAGGCTGGTTTCGAGGCCCACGTCCATCGGCTTGATGATGAGGTGCTGAACCTCGGTCGCGCCGCTGCCGGTGATGGCCGGTTCCACCGTCCACCTGGCCGTGTCGCCCAGGTTGATCGAGTTCACTTGTTCGCCGGGCTGCAAGGCCACGTCGCACACCTGGAGCACCGCGCAAACGATGCTCGGCTGCTGCGCGCCGTACACGAACTTGATGGCACCGCCCGAGCCGGCCACCGGCTTGATGCCGGTCGCCGACCCCGCTTCCCACCGTTTGGCGATGGCGAGCGCCGCGCGCTCTTGAGCGGTCAGCGTCGGGTTGGTCTTGTTGAAATACTTGTCGGCAATGTCGTCGCCAGGGGCGGCCAGAGCCAGGGAGGGCACCGCCACAGCAGCGCCCACGATCAAAGCGGAGAGGGTTTTCTTCATGGTGGATGACCTCGAATTCATTGGATGCGGGACCAGGAGTAATCACGCACGTAGATGCTCAACGGGTTGTTCCGCAGTTGCTCATCGGTGGTGTTGGGCGTGACCTCGGCGATGTAGGTAGTCACGAGCGCGCGCCAGGTGACGGGCTGACCTTTCAGCGTGCCTTGGCGGTCGCGCGTGGTTTCCACCCACTCGACTTGCCAGGTGTCGGGCGTTTGCGGGATGACGGTCTTGATCTCGACGCTGACCATTTCCTTCTCGGCGCGCTTGAACGGGCTGGAATCGGGCGTGCCGTTCAACCACTCGTTCATCTTTGGCGTCGCCGGATCGTTGGGGGCGAGCATCGAGTACGCCTTGAACACGCACTTGCGCTGCAAGGCCACGTCAGGCGACACCATGCGCGCGCAGCTCATCCAGTCCGCAACGGCGGCGTGGATGACACGCGGATCGGCCTTCCCTGCGGCCTGCACCGGGCCGGCGGCCACCGTCTGGCCCAGCTTGTCCACCTCGACCACGTAGGGGATGAACTTCGACTGGCTGCCGATGTGGATCACGCCACCCACGCCGGCCAGCGCGATCAACAGCGACAGGATGCCTATCACCTGCCAGGTTTGGCGCTGCGAGACGACGCTGCCCACGTGATCGTTCCAGGTGCGGCGCGCGGCCAGGTAGGGGTTCTCGGCCTCGCCCGCACGGCGGCCGCCGGCGAGCGGTTCCTTCGAGCGGCGCGGATCGCGCGGCTCGGCGGAGTTGGCGGGCTTCTTGAAGATCAAGCCCTTGAGGGTGTCGGCGATGCTCATGCGGCCTCCAGGTAGTCGTTGAGATTCAGCCCACGGCCGGCCAGCCACTCATGCACCCATTCGTGGCCGAACTTGGCTTCGAGGCTCTTGATGGTGGCGACCGATTCCTTGTCGGACGCACCGACGAAGGCCAGGGCCATCGGCCCCAGGGCAAGGTCATAGAGACGGCGGCCGTTCTCCGAGACGTAGTAGTACTGACGCTTCGGAATGGCAGTCGCCAGGATTTCGATCTGACGCGCGTTGAGGCCCATACGGCGATAGAGCGCCGATGTGTCCTCATCCCTGGCGTAGACGTTAGGCAGGAAAATCTTGGTCGCGGTCGATTCCACGATCACGTCCAAGATGCCCGAGTTGGCCGCGTCGGAGAGGCTTTGCGTCGCCATCAGCACAAGGCAGTTGGCCTTGCGCAGCACCTTGAGCCATTCCCTGATCTTGGCGCGGAACGCGGGGTGGCCCAGCATCAACCAGGCTTCGTCCAGGATGATGACGGAGGGCTGGCCTTTCAGTGCGCGCTCGATGCGGCGGAACAGGTAGAGCAGCACCGGCAGCGCGAACTTCTCGCCCAGGTTCATCAGCTCTTCGATCTCGAACACCGTGAAGTCGGACAGCGACAGGCCGTCCTCTTCGGCGTCGAGCAGGTGGCCCATCGAGCCGTCCACCGTGTACTGCTTGATGGCCTCGCGGATCGCCTCGTCCTGAATCGTCACCGAGAACTCGGAGAGCGTGCGCGCGCCGCTGGCGTGCATGCTCATGATCGCGTTGCCGATCTCGTTGCGCTGCGCCGGCGTGGTGTTGACGCCGTTCAACGCCAGGATGGTGTCGATCCACTCCATCGCCCAGGCCCTATCCCCCTTCGTTTCGAGGAACTGGAGCGGGCAGAACGCCAGGCGGTCATCGTCGGCGGCCACCGTGAAATGCAGGCCGCTCTTGCCCTTCGTGGCCGCGCGGATGCCGGCCGCGAGTGGGTACATCGACATGCCCTTGTCGAAGGCGTAGATCGACATGCCGGCGTAGCGACGGAGCTGCGCGGCGATGATGCCCAGGTGCGTCGATTTGCCTGCGCCGGTCGGGCCGAACATGAAGGTGTGGCCCAGGTCGCGCACGTGCAGGTTCAGGCGGAACGGCGTAGCGCCCACCGTCACGCAGTGCATGAGCGCCGGCGACAGCGGCGGGTACATCGGGCACGGAGCCGTGGCGCTGCCCGTCCAGATCGAGCTTGTCGGCAGCAGGTCGGCCAGGTTCATCGTGTTGATGAGCGGCCGGCGCACGTTCTCGACGCCGTGGCCGGGCAAGCTGCCCAGGTACGCATCGAGCGTGTTGATCGTCTCGATACGGGCCGCGAAGGCCAGGCGGTTGACGGCCTTCTCGACCAGGAGCGCGGAGGCCGCCAGGCGCTCCCGATCCTCGTCCATCAGCACGACTACGCTGGTGTAGTAGCCGGCCGCCACCAAGCCGCTGTTGACCTCGGCGATGGCCGCCTCGGCGTCGCCGACCATCGCGGCCGCGTCCTGGTTGATCGAGCCGGTATTCGTGTTGAACACCTGATCGAAGAAGCCGCGAATCTTCTGCTTCCACTTCTTGCGGAACTTGTCCAGGTGCTTCAAGGACTCGTGCTGATCCATGAAGATGAAGCGGCTCGACCAGCGGTATTCGCTGGGCAGCTCGGCCAGGGCCGAGAGCACCCCAGGCGTTGACTCCAAGGGGAAGCCTTCGATGGCGACCACCTGGATGAACTTGCGCCCGATCTTGGGCACGACGCCGCCCCACAGCTCTTGCCCGCCGATTACCGCATCGAGGTACATCGGATTGCTGGGCAGCATGACCGGGTGATGGAGGCCCGTCACGCAGAACTGCAACCAGCTCAGGAAGTCATCGTGCGTGACTTCCCTGCCCTCTTCCGACACGACTTTTTGGCCGCGCAGGCGCGTCATCTTGACCGCCGAGGACAGGCGCGATTCCAGGCTGGTGATCTCGCGCTTGAACTGCGCAATCAGGCCCGTAGTGCGCGCCGTATGGTCGGGAGCCACCGCATCGTCATCGAACATGAGTTCGACAAACTTGCGCTGGGCCAGCACTGGCGGGAACCACGTGACGGTCAGGACAAAGTAGCCCTCGAACATCGCGCCCAGGCCCTCGAACAAGCGCCGGCGTTCCTCGTCAATGGCGAAGGAAACGGAGTCGGGGAACGATGACACGCCCCGCTCCGAGTAGTTCGGCGCAGGCCGACGCACAGCATCGACATGCACCATCCAGCCGTTCCCCAGGCCCGCCAGGGCCTGGTTGATGCGGAACGACACCATTTCCCGCTGTTCCTCGGTGCTGCTGGCGTTGTCATCACCCTTGTACAGCCAGGCGGCCATAAAGGAGCCGTTCTTGCCCACGATCACGCCGTCATCGACCACGGCGGCGTAATTGAGCAGATCGGCCAGGCCGGCATCCTTGGCGCGATGCTTCTTGAGCTTCAGCTCGGCATCGACAGCCCGGATGCGGGCAAAGAGGATGAGCAACAGAACCGCACCGAGCACAGCAATGGCAATTGCGATTGCTTCGATCATTTGTATTGCTTCCCTTGACTCGGCGTGTTGTCACGGAAGGGCGTGCTGCGAGCCGGGTAGTACGGCTTGTACCGGCGGTGCCGCAGGTACACGTGTCGCAGCTTCGGATCGGCCTTCGCCATGAGGCGCAGCGCGAAGAGCGCGCCGAACCACAAGGCGATGCCGAACACCGTTGCCCTCACTTCTTGGGCGCTGAAAATCAGCGCGCCGGCCAGCAGGCCCGAGAACATCACCAGCTCACGATCCCCGCCCATGAACAGGTTTTCTCGGTTGCCGGCCCTACGGATGGGGATCGCGCGCAGAGCCATGACTTACCCCGCGATGTGGCCGCGCTCGGCCCAGCGCATGACGGCTTCGCCGGGGAAGCCGGCCACGTCCAGCGCGGCGACCTTGACCTGGTGCAGCGCGCCATCGGTCAGGGCGGCGATTTCCGCGCCACGGCCGAAGAACGTGCTCATCATGTTCTGCGCGCCGACCAGCAGGGCCATGACCAGGACGATGAAGATCAACGTGCGGAAGAAGCCGTTGAGTTCGCCGCCGAAGATCAGGATGCCGCCGGCGACCACGATGCCGATGATCGACAGCGCGAAGGCCACCGGGCCGGTGACGGAGTTGCGGAGGTTGGTCAGCCAGCTCTCATACGGCAGAGAGCCGCCGGTGCCCTCGGAGGCGAATGCGTGCTGGGGGGCCAGCAGGAAGAACGCCAGGAGGGCGAAGAGGCCCATGTAGAACAGGGCGTTGCGGTTGAGGCGGAATGCCGGGAAGGTTGCTTGCATTGGTCGTAACTCCTAGTCAGAGGGTTTTGGTGATGTACTGGCCGTTGGCGAACCCGGAAACCTCCAAGATTTCCTGGATGCGCCGCGAGCCTTCGACGCGGGCGATATGAACAACCACGTGAACCGCCTCGCCGATAAGCGGTTCAATGGGTTTCGGGGAATCGGGGTGCATGCTGATGAGCATGGCGAGCCGATCCAATCCAGCTTTGGCGTTGTTTGCGTGCAGGGTTGCAGCACCTCCTTCGTGCCCGGTGTTCCAGGCCATCAACAGATCAAGGGCTTCGGGGCCGCGCACCTCGCCGACCAGGATTCGGTCGGGGCGCATGCGGAGGGTGGTTTTCAGCAGCGCCGTCATGTTCACGTCGATGCTGGTGTGGTACTGGACGTAGTTCTCGGCGGCGCACTGGATTTCGCCGGTGTCCTCGATGATGAAAACCCGCTCGGTCGGGTCTTGAATCACCATCTCGTTGATGATCGCGTTCACCAGCGTGGTCTTGCCCGAGCCGGTGCCGCCGATCACAAGGATGTTCCGGTGCGCGCGCACCGCTGCAATCAATGCCTCGCGCTGCGGCGCGGTCATGATTCCGCGTTCGACGTACTGATCGAGCGTGAAGATGGCGACGGCCTTCTTCCGAATGGCGAAGGTGGGTGCGGGCACAACCGGCGGGAGCTGGCCGGCGAAGCGACTGCCATCAAGGGGCAGCTCGCCTTCCAGGATCGGCTTGGAGCGCGTGACTTCCTTGCCGTGGTAGCCCGCGATGGTTTCGATGATGGCTTGCGCCTGCGCGACGCGCAGCGTGCCGATGCACTTCATCGGCTCGCCCAGGCGTTCGAGCCAGAGCTTGCCGTCCGCGTTGAGCATGATTTCAACGGTCTTGGGATCGTTGAGGGCGGCCAGCAGCTCCGGCCCCATGTCGCGTTCGAGCTTCTTCTTCGCCCGTTCCTTGATGCTGTTGTGTTCTGGTTTCTGGTCGGTCATTCCGTATGCCCTGTATGCCGTTGCGTTTCGCGCATTCTACACAGGTTCATACGATATACCGAACTAATTTCGACCGCAACACCGAAGCGCACAAGGGTGACTTCGGCCGCGACGTTGCATCGCGGATTGCAGGGGCGAAAGAGGCGACAACGCGGCGCATGCTCCGTGCGCCCTCGCGCCGAACCCGTGGCGTTTGCGTTATGGGTTGTCCGGGGGTTGAGCCACCCCGGCGGGCTTTAGCGGCTAAAACTTGGCTGGCTCTTGTGGCTCAGTTCCGCGCCGCTTCCCTTCCCTTCTCACATCCTGGCGTCAACTCCCTCTAAGTTTCTTCCTTGTCGCTTCGCCCCACTTCTTGACGATGAACGCCTGGTGTTCTGGCAGCACGGCCGCCACGCGCTCGAAGCCTGGCGGCAGGCTTCGGGGTGCCTTGCCGCCGGCCAGGGTGTCAAGGGCTTCTTTGTCCAGGTCGGTCGATTCAAGCAGGAGCGGCA
The DNA here is from genome assembly GCF_059424465.1 of Simplicispira sp. GW247-4R2A. Taxonomy (NCBI): domain Bacteria; kingdom Pseudomonadati; phylum Pseudomonadota; class Betaproteobacteria; order Burkholderiales; family Comamonadaceae; genus Simplicispira; species Simplicispira sp. GW247-4R2A. The sequence goes on from NZ_JBWKZM010000031.1 coordinate 49,371, forward strand.
GGGGAGTTTCAAGGGCCTGCGCAATGTCCTCCATCACCTTTAGGGAGGGGTTGGCTTTGCCAGTAGTGAGATCGGACAGGAAGGAGATCGAAACCCCCGACCTGTCCGATAGCTCCTTTTTCGTCATGTGCCGCTCATCGAGCAGCCGGAGCACGTTCGTGAAGAAGATGTAGTTGTACAAGGCCCGTATGCCTTCTCGGTGCGGGCGGCAGAAAATTTTAGCCGCTAAAGTTCTTGACCACGGACGCAGGTTTAGCTAAACTGACGACTCCATTAGCGAAAGGAGCATGACGAATGAGCCACAACCTGTTCCAGTTTATCGGTAATCTTACCCGCGATACCGACGTTCGCCATAGCGAAAACAGCGCCCGCGCCGTTTTCGACCTGGCTGTCAATCGCGTGTGGCGCAACGCAGCCGGTGCGAAGCAGGAGCAGACGGACTTCTTCCGCATCAAGTCGTTCGGCGGCCTGGCCGAGAACGCGGGCAAGTACCTGGGCAAAGGCTCCAAGGTGTTCGTCCAGGGCCGCATCGAGCCGACGAAGTACGAGAAGGACGGCAAGACCGAATACGGCTTCGATTTCATCGCCGAGGAAATCGAATACCTGGACACCAAAGCGCCAGGCGGCGGCCAGTAAGGCCAGGCCCGGCCACGGCCGGGCAGTATGCTAGGAGGGAGATTAGATGCAGAACGAGTTCAACGAGCAGGAATACAGGCGCAAGCTCATCGAGGGCGGGCTTAGCGAAGCCGACGCCACCGACCTTGCCGCCCGTACCGCCGCCGCTCGCAGGGACTCGGGCAGCGCCGGCGGGGCCTTCCGCCCCGCCGGTTCCCTCTTCGAGCTGCCGGCCACGGCCGGCGACAACGAGGCGGCTTTGCCGCCGAAGCTACCGACGCCGGCAAGTGCCGCCGTCGAGCGATCCGAGCGCATGGCGCAGGAATCGGCCGAGCTTGCGCGCACGATGGGCCTGCCGCCCGAACCGCGCACCGCCGTGAACAAGATGGCCGAGCAGATCGGCGCGCTGGCCCAGGACAAACGGAGTAGTGCGATGGCGACCAAGAAGCGAACGGCCGGCGGTGAGCTGGCCGAGAAGGTCAGCGAGGCCAAGCAGACGGCCTTGCTCAAGCACACGAAGCAGCAGATCAAGGACATGCAGCTCTCGCTGTTCGACCTGGCTCCCTGGCCGGATCACATGCGGGCACTGCCCAACGACTTCGGGCGGTCGGCGATCTTCACCGTCCGCAACAAGAAGGTGCCGCGCGCCGCGCTGCAAGGCCAGTCGATCTACCACGTCAACAAAGACGTGGAGATCACCTACACCGGGATCGAGCTGCGCGCCGACGACGACGAGCTGGTATTCGCCCAGGTGCTGGAGTACGCGAAGCGCACCGCGCTCGGAGAGCCGGTTTCCTTCACGTTCTACGAGCTTTGCCAGGACTTGGACTGGTCAATCAACGGTCGGTACTACACAAGGGCCGAGGAATGCCTGACGCGGCTCCAGGCGTCGGCCATGCAGTTCTCATCCCAACGCATCGGCCGGCTCGAATCGGTGTCGCTGATCCGGCGCTTCCGCGTCCTGGATCGCGGCAAGCGCACGTCGCGCTGCCAGGTCGAGATCGACGCCGAAATCGTGGTGCTGTTCGCCGGCGACCACTACACGAAATTCGTGTGGGAGAAGTACCGCAAGCTGTCGCCCACCGCGCGGCGCATGTTCGACTACTTCGCCACCCACAAGGAGCCGTACCCGCTCAAGCTGGAGACGTTCCGGCTGATGTGCGGCTCGGATTCCACCCGGCCGAAGAAGTGGCGCGAGCAGGTAGGCGAAGCGTGCGACGAGCTGCGCGAAAACGGCCTGGTCGAAAGTGCGTGGGTGAACGACGACCTGGTGCATTGCAAGCGGTGATCGCCCCCCTGCCCTCCCCTGGAGCCGCCCGAGATCGAGGCGGCTTTTTTTCTCGAGCATCGCCACTTCCGGCGAGGCAGGGGTCGTCTCAGAAAACGGAAAATAAAGCACGCTAAGGCATAGCCGAACCTGCCAAGCTTGCTCCACCCTGTAGTGACGCGATCAGCGGGCAGGAAACGTTCCCCCTTCGCGCATGGCAGGCGCACACCAACTCAGACAGCACGGCCTCCATGCGCGCCAGGTCAGCCATTTTCTCGCGCACGTCCTTGAGCTTGTGCTCGGCCAGACTGCTGGCTTCCTCGCAATGGGTGCCATCCTCCAGCCGCAGCAGCTCGGCGATCTCATCCAGGCTGAAGCCCAGCCGCTGGGCTGATTTCACGAAGCGCACCCGCGTTACATCCGCCTCGCCATAGCGGCGGATGCTGCCATAGGGCTTGTCAGGCTCCAGCAACAAGCCCTTGCGCTGATAGAAACGGATGGTCTCCACATTGACCCCGGCCGCCTTGGCGAAAACGCCAATGGTCAGGTTCTCCAAATTGTTTTCCATATCGCTTGACTCCGTACATGAGTACGGAAGTAAGGTTACGCTATCCAATTTCAATTCGAAAGGACAAGCGCATGTCTGAACCAAAAACCGGGCGCGGCGCGCTCTTCACTGGAGGGCTTGCCGCCATCCTCGCCTCGGCTTGCTGCCTCGGGCCGTTGGTTCTGATCGCCTTGGGGTTCAGCGGCGCTTGGATCGGCAACTTGGCGGTGTTGGAACCCTATCGCCCCATCTTTATCGGCGTGGCGCTGGTGGCGTTGTTCTTCGCCTGGCGGCGCATCTACCGGCAGGCAGCGGCCTGCAAACCGGGTGAGGTCTGCGCGATTCCCCAAGTGCGAGCTACTTACAAGCTCATTTTCTGGATCGTGGCCGCGCTGGTTCTGGTCGCGCTCGGATTTCCCTACGTCATGCCATTTTTCTACTGATCGGAGTTCACCATGAAGAAACTGTTTGCCTCCCTCGCCCTCGCCGCCGTTGTTGCCCCCGTCTGGGCCGCCACCCAGACCGTCACGCTGTCCGTACCGGGCATGACCTGCTCCGCCTGCCCGATCACTGTCAAGAAGGCGATTTCCAAGGTCGAAGGCGTCAGCAAAGTTGACGTGACTTTCGAGACACGCCAAGCGGTCGTCACCTTCGACGATGCCAAGACCAGCGTGCAGAAGCTGACCAAGGCAACCGCAGACGCGGGCTATCCGTCCAGCGTCAAGCAGTGAGTCACTGAAAACGGCACCGCAGCACAACGGACGTCATTGTCTGGCGCCACAAACGATAAAGGATCTGTTGCATGACCCATCTAAAAATCACCGGCATGACTTGCGACTCGTGCGCGGCGCACGTCAAGGAAGCGCTGGAAAAAGTGCCAGGCGTGCAGTCGGCGCTGGTGTCCTATCCGAAGGGCACAGCGCAACTCGCCATCGTGCCGGGCACATCGCCGGACGCGCTGACTGCCGCCGTGGCCGGACTGGGCTACAAGGCAACGCTAGCCGATGCGCCACTGGCGGACAACCGCGTCGGACTGCTCGACAAGGTGCGGGGATGGATGGCCGCCGCCGAAAAGCACAGTGGCAACGAGCCCCCGGTGCAGGTAGCGGTCATTGGCAGCGGTGGAGCCGCGATGGCGGCGGCGCTGAAAGCCGTCGAGCAAGGCGCGCAGGTCACGCTGATCGAGCGCGGCACCATCGGCGGCACCTGCGTCAATGTCGGCTGTGTGCCGTCCAAGATCATGATCCGCGCCGCCCACATCGCCCATCTGCGCCGGGAAAGCCCGTTCGATGGCGGTATTGCGGCAACTGTGCCTACGATTGACCGCAGTAAGCTGCTGGCCCAGCAGCAGGCCCGCGTCGACGAACTGCGGCACGCCAAGTACGAAGGCATCCTGGGCGGTAATCCGGCCATCACCGTTGTGCACGGTGAGGCGCGCTTCAAGGACGACCAGAGCCTTACCGTCCGTTTGAACGAGGGTGGCGAGCGCGTCGTGATGTTCGACCGCTGCCTGGTCGCCACGGGTGCCAGCCCGGCGGTCCCGCCGATTCCGGGCTTGAAAGAGTCACCCTACTGGACTTCCACCGAGGCCCTGGCGAGCGACACCATTCCCGAACGCCTTGCCGTAATCGGCTCGTCGGTGGTGGCGCTGGAGCTGGCGCAAGCCTTTGCCCGGCTGGGCAGCAAGGTCACGGTCCTGGCGCGCAATACCTTGTTCTTCCGTGAAGACCCGGCCATCGGCGAGGCGGTGACAGCCGCTTTCCGTGCCGAGGGCATCGAGGTGCTGGAGCACACGCAAGCCAGCCAGGTCGCCCATATGGACGGTGAATTCGTGCTGACCACCACGCACGGTGAATTGCGCGCCGACAAACTGCTGGTTGCCACCGGTCGGACACCGAACACGCGCAGCCTCGCGCTGGACGCAGCGGGGGTCACTGTCAATGCGCAAGGTGCCATCGCCATCGACCAAGGCATGCGCACGAGCAACCCGAACATCTACGCGGCCGGCGACTGCACCGACCAGCCGCAGTTCGTCTATGTGGCGGCAGCGGCCGGCACCCGTGCCGCGATCAACATGACCGGCGGCGATGCGGCGCTCGACCTGACCGCAATGCCGGCCGTGGTGTTCACCGATCCGCAAGTGGCGACCGTGGGCTACAGCGAGGCGGAAGCCCACCACGACGGGATCGAGACCGACAGCCGCACCTTGACCTTGGACAACGTGCCGCGTGCGCTCGCCAACTTCGACACACGCGGCTTCATCAAGTTGGTTATCGAGGAAGGCAGCCATCGGCTGATCGGCGTACAGGCGGTCGCGCCGGAAGCGGGTGAACTGATCCAGACGGCGGCTCTGGCCATTCGCAACCGCATGACGGTGCAGGAACTGGCCGACCAGTTGTTCCCCTACCTGACGATGGTCGAGGGGTTGAAGCTCGCGGCGCAGACCTTCAACAAGGATGTGAAGCAGCTTTCCTGCTGCGCCGGGTGAGAAAAAGGAGGTGTTCAATGAACGCCTACACGGTGTCCCGGCTGGCTCTTGATGCCGGGGTGAGCGTGCATATCGTGCGCGACTACCTGCTGCGCGGATTGCTGCGCCCGGTGGCGTGCACACCAGGCGGCTACGGCTTGTTCGATGACGCCGCCTTGCAACGGCTGTGCTTCGTGCGGGCGGCCTTCGAGGCGGGCATCGGCCTCGACGCGCTGGCGCGGCTGTGCCGGGCGCTGGATGCGGCGGACGGCGACGAAGCGGCCGCGCAGCTTGCCCTGCTGCGTCAGTTCGTCGAGCGTCGGCGCGAAGCGTTGGCCGATCTGGAAGTGCAGTTGGCCACCCTGCCGACCGAGCCGGCACAGCACGCGGAGAGTCTGCCATGAACAACCCCGAGCGCTTGCCGTCCGAGACGCACAAACCGATCACCGGCTACCTGTGGGGCGGACTGGCTGTGCTGACTTGCCCCTGCCACCTGCCCATCCTCGCTGTCGTGCTGGCCGGCACAACCGCCGGTGCTTTCCTCGGCGAGCATTGGGTCATCGCGGCGCTCGGTTTGACCGGCCTGTTCCTTCTGTCCCTGTCGCGGGCGTTGCGGGCATTCAGGGAAAGAGAATGAGCGCTTTCCGGCCGGATGGATGGACGACGCCGGAACTGGCCCAAGCGGTCGAGCGCGGGCAGCTTGAACTGCACTACCAGCCCGTCGTCGATCTGCGCAGTGGTGGGATTGTCGGCGCGGAAGCCCTGTTGCGCTGGCGTCATCCGACGCTTGGACTATTGCCACCGGGCCAGTTCCTGCCCGTGGTCGAATCGTCCGGCCTGATGCCTGAAATCGGCGCTTGGGTGCTGGGCGAAGCCTGCCGCCAGATGCGTGACTGGCGAATGCTGGCATGGCGACCGTTCCGGCTGGCCGTCAATGTTTCGGCGAGCCAAGTGGGACCGGACTTCGACGGGTGGGTAAAGGGCGTGCTGGCTGATGCCGAGTTGCCCGCCGAGTATCTCGAAATCGAGCTGACCGAATCGGTCGCGTTTGGTGATCCGGCGATCTTCCCCGCCCTGGACGCCTTGCGGCAGATCGGTGTGCGCTTCGCCGCCGATGACTTCGGGACGGGGTATTCCTGTCTGCAACATCTGAAGTGCTGCCCAATCAGCACGCTCAAGATCGACCAATCGTTTGTCGCCGGGCTCGCCAACGACCGCCGCGACCAAACCATCGTGCACACCGTGATTCAGCTTGCGCACGGGCTGGGCATGGATGTGGTGGCTGAAGGCGTGGAAACATCGGCGAGTCTTGATCTATTGCGACAAGCGGACTGCGACACAGGACAAGGCTTCCTGTTCGCGAAGCCAATGCCGGCGGCGGCATTCGCCGTCTTCGTCAGTCAATGGAGGGGTGCCACCATGAATGCAAGTGACTCGACCACCACCAGTTGCTGCGTGTGCTGCAAGGAAATCCCGCTCGATGCCGCCTTCACCCCGGAAGGCGCGGAATACGTCGAGCACTTCTGCGGGTTGGAGTGTTATCAACGCTTCGAAGCGCGTGCCAAGACAGGGAACGAAACCGATGCCGATCCGAACGCCTGCGACTCGCTACCGTCAGATTGAGGCATACCCTAACCGGATGTCAGGGTAGACTGCCTCACAACGTCAGAATAGAGTCGGTTGTGTTATTTATTGACACTAGCTGAAAAAGGTCATAGATTTCTTCCTGACATTTTCGTCCAGGGAGGCATCTTGCAGGGTCAACGCATCGGCTACGTCCGGGTCAGCAGCTTCGACCAGAACCCGGAACGGCAACTTGAACACGTCGAAGTCGGCAAGGTGTTCACCGACAAGGCGTCGGGCAAGGACACCCAGCGGCCCGAGCTTGATTCGCTGCTGGCCTTCGTGCGCGAAGGCGACACCGTGGTGGTTCACAGCATGGATCGCTTGGCGCGCAACCTCGATGACTTGCGCCGCCTCGTGCAAAAGCTCACCAAGCGCGGCGTGCGCATCGAGTTCGTCAAGGAGAGCCTGACCTTCACCGGCGAGGATTCGCCGATGGCGAACCTGATGCTGTCGGTCATGGGGGCGTTCGCTGAATTCGAGCGGGCCTTGATCCGCGAGCGGCAGAGGGAAGGCATCGCGCTCGCCAAGCAACGCGGAGCCTACCGGGGCCGCAAGAAAGCGCTGTCGCCCGAACAGGTAGCCGATCTGCGGCAGCGGGCCGCCGCCGGCGAACAAAAAGCGAAGCTGGCCCGCGAGTTTGGTGTCAGCCGGGAGACCCTGTATCAATACTTGAGAGCGGATCAGTAAATATGCCACGTCGTTCCATTCTGTCCGCCGCCGAGCGGGAAAGCCTGTTGGCGTTGCCGGATACCAAGGACGACTTGATCCGATACTACACGTTCAGCGATACCGACCTCTCCATCATCCGGCAACGGCGCGGGCCTGCGAACCGCTTGGGCTTTGCAGTTCAGCTCTGCTACCTGCGCTTTCCCGGCATCCTCCTTGGCGTCGATGAGCCGCCGTTTCCGCCCTTGCTGAAACTGGTCGCCGACCAGCTCAAGGTCAGTGTCGGGGTCTCCTCGTTTTCAGTGCAATAAGTGACGGTACGCAAAGCTAGCACTGGCGCGGGGGTGGTCTGGGTAGACCG
>NZ_JBWKZM010000032.1:0-55386 GCF_059424465.1 Simplicispira sp. GW247-4R2A
GCGCAGGGTGCGCGCCCCGCCCAACCCCGTTCGTTTGTATGAATGTCTTGCATTTTTGCCGGGCGCGCACCCTGCGCAGCGCCCTGGCGCTGTCCATGCCGCTGGCGCTCGTCGCCTGCGCCGTGCAGCGCCCCGCCGCCCAGGTGGCCGCGCCCATGCCCACGGCCTGGCAAGCACCCCTGCCGCACCACGGTCAGCTGGCCGACCTGGAGCACTGGTGGGAGCGCCAGGGCGACCCGCTGCTGGTCGAACTGATCGCGGCTGCACAAGCGGCCAGCCCCGATCTCGCACAGGCCCGCGCGCATCTGGTGCAGGCGCGCGCCGCACAGGCCGCCGCCCGGGCGGCATTGCTGCCCTCGCTCGATGGGCAGGCCAGCGCGAGCCGCGGTTTCAATGAGCAGGTGGAGGCCTTGGCCAGCACCGCACAGGCGGGCGTACAGGCGGGCTGGGAGATCGACCTGTTTGGCCGCAACGCCGCCGCCAGCGACGCGGCGCGCGAGCGCCTGGCCGGTGCCGGCGCCCAGTGGCACGAAGCGCGCGTGTCGGTGGCGGCCGAGGTGGCGCTGCAGGTCAGCGGCTGGCGCAGCTGCGTGCAGCAACTGGCCTTGACGGCGTCCGACGCACGCTCACGCGGCGAGACGGCGCGCCTGGCGCTGGCGAGCGAAAAGGCCGGCTTCACGGCGCCGGCCACGGCAGCCCTGGCCAGCGCCAGCGCTTCCGATGCCAAGGTACGCACCGAGCGCCAGCGCATGGAGTGCGAGATCAACCTGAAAACCCTGGTGGCGCTCACCGGCATGGACGAGGCGGCGCTGCGCGAGCGGCTGGCCGCCGCACCGCCGCCGCACACGCCGCAGGCGCTGTTTGCCATCGCCACCGTTCCCGCGCAGGCGCTGGCGCAGCGCCCCGACGTGTATGCCGCCGAGCGCGAAGTCGCCGCGGCCAGCGCCGAGGTGGGGGGCGCGCAAGCCGATCGCTACCCACGCCTGAGCTTGAGCGGCTCCATCGGCCGTGGCTGGCTGCACACGGGCGGCACCAGCATCAGCAGCAACACCTGGTCCCTGGGGCCGCTGGCCCTGAGCCTGCCGATCTTCGACGCCGGCCGCCGCGCTGCGCAGGTCGACGCCGCCGTGGCGCGCTACGACGCGGCCGTGGTGCTCTACCGGGCCCAGGTGCGCAAGGCGGTGAGCGAGGTGGAGCAGGCGCTGGTTCAACTCGATAGCACCGAGACGCGCAGCACCGACGCGCAGCAGGCGGCTGCCGGCTACCAGCGCTCGTTCGAGGCGACCGAGGCGCGTTGGCGCGCGGGCCTGGCCAGCCTGGTCGAGCTGGAAGACGCGCGCCGCACCGCACTCGCCGCGGATACCGCGCTGGTGGCCCTGCAGCAGGAGCGCATGGCCGCCTGGATTTCGCTCTACCGCGCCGTCGGTGGCGGCTGGGACGCCAGTGGGGCCACAACGCCCACGTCCACGTCCACGCCTCATACCGCCAGCGCCAGCTGAACCCCAGCCCAACAACCCCACAGCCTCTCTTCATTTGACCGCAGGAATGGACCTTCCATGCAGCCCAGGAAACTGACCCTTTCGATCGCCGCCCTTGCCACGCTGTGCCTGCTGGCCACTGCGGGCGCACTGCTTGCGCCCCGTGCCTCCCGCGCCGCCAGCGACGCGAAGGACGCGCCGGCCAGCGCCCCCCGACCAGCGCTGGCCGTGACGACCACGCAGGCCACCCGCACCTCCATGGCCCTGCGCCTGCCGGCCAACGGCAATGTCGCCGCCTGGCAGGAGGCCAGCATTGGCGCCGAAAGCAATGGCCTGCGCTTGACGGAGGTGCGCGCCAATGTCGGCGACCAGGTGCGCGCCGGCCAGGTGCTGGCCGTGTTTGCCGCCGACACCGTGCAGGCCGACGTAGCGCAGGCGCGCGCCAGCCTGCTTGAAGCCAAGGCCAACGCAGCCGAAGCCGCTGCCAATGCCGAGCGGGCGCAGACGCTGATTGCCTCAGGCGCGCTCAGCCAGCAGCAGATCGGCCAGTACGCCACGGCCTCACAGACGGCTCGGGCGCGTGTGGAGGCCGCGCAGGCGATGCTGCACGCGCAGCAACTGCGCCTGCAGTACACCCGCGTGCTGGCGCCCGACAGTGGCGTGATTTCATCGCGCAGCGCCACGGTGGGCGCGGTGGTGGGCGCCGGCACCGAGCTGTTTCGCATGGTGCGCAAGGGCCGGCTCGAATGGCGCGCCGAAGTCAGCGCCAGCGATCTGCCGCGCCTGCACGCAGGCGATGAGGTCCGCGTGACGACCACCGCCGGCACGCAGGTGACGGGCCGCGTGCGCATGCTCGCGCCCACGGTGGACCCCAAGACCCGCAACGCCCTGGTCTATGTGGACCTGCCGGCGCACGCGGACATCCGCGCCGGCATGTTTGCCCAGGGCGAGTTTGTGCTGGGCGCGCGCCAGGCGCTGAGCGTGCCGCAATCGGCCGTGGTGGTGCGCGACGGCTTCAGCCAGGTGTTTGAGGTGGGCGACGACCACCGCGTGGTCATGCGCCGGGTGCAGACCGGCCAGCGCGTGGGCGAGCGCATCGAGATCGTCTCGGGCCTGGAGGCGAGCGCGCGCATTGTCGTGCGCGGCGGCGCGTTCCTGAACGATGGCGATCTGGTGCGCACCACCGAAAATTTAGATCAAAACAAGCCTCCAGCGCTTATTGCACCTGCGCAAGCAGCTAGCAAATAAGGAGCATTCGCATGAACCTGTCTGCCTGGTCCATCCGCAACCCGATTCCTGCGGTCATGCTGTTTGTGCTGCTGACCCTGGCGGGTCTGCTGTCGTTCCGCGCCATGAAGGTGCAGAACTTCCCCGACATGGACCTGCCGGTGGTCGTGGTCACGGCCGTGCTGCCGGGGGCCGCGCCGGGCCAGCTTGAATCGGACGTGGCGCGCAAGATCGAGAACGCCATTGCCACCACGCAAGGGCTCAAGCACATCACCACCACGCTGACCGATGGCGTGGCCACCATCGCCGCCGAATACCAGTTGGAAAAGCCGGTGCAGGAGGCGGTGGACGATGTGCGCTCGGCGGTCTCGCGCGTGCGCGCCGACCTGCCGGCGGACCTGCGCGACCCCATCGTCGCCAAGCTCGAACTCTCGGCCCAGCCGATTCTGGCCTTCGCCATTGCCTCCAAGCGCATGGACGACGAGGCACTGTCGTGGTTCGTGGACGACACGCTCACGCGCCGCCTGCTCGCTGTGCCAGGAGTCGGCGCGGTGAACCGCGTGGGCGGCGTGGCGCGCGAGGTGCGCGTGGCGCTCGACCCGCTCAAGCTCCAGGCTCTGGGCGCCACAGCGGCCGAGGTGTCGCGCCAGTTGCGCCAGGTTCAGATTGAAAGCGCTGGCGGCCGCGCCGACCTGGGCGGCGCCGAACAACCCGTGCGCACGCTGGCCACGGTGCAGACGGCGGGTGAACTTGCCGCGCTGGACATTCCGCTGGGCGACGGCCGCCATATCCGCCTCGACCAGGTCGCCACCATCCGCGACACCGTGGCCGAGCAGCGCACTGCCGCGCTGCTCGATGGCCAACAGGTCATCGGCTTCGAGGTCTCGCGCAGCCGGGGCGCGAGCGAGGTGGAGGTGGGCGCCGGCGTGCAGCGCGCACTTGACCAGTTGCTCGCCGAGCGGCCCGACCTGCAGCTCACCCGCACCGTGGATTTCGTGCAGATCGCCAGCGACGAGTACGACAGCTCCATGCACCTGCTGTACGAAGGCGCCCTCCTCGCCGTGGTGGTGGTGTGGCTGTTCCTGCGCAACTGGCGCGCCACCATCGTCTCTGCCGTAGCGCTGCCGCTGTCGGTCATCCCGGCATTCATCGGCATGCACCTGCTGGGGTTTTCGATCAACATCATCACGCTGCTGGCGCTCTCGCTGGTGGTGGGCATCCTGGTGGACGACGCCATCGTCGAGGTGGAAAACATCGTGCGCCATTTGCGCATGGGAAAAAGCCCTTACGAAGCCGCCATGGAAGCAGCCGACGAGATTGGCCTGGCCGTCATCGCCACCACCTTCTCGCTGATTGCGGTGTTCCTGCCCACGGCCTTCATGAGCGGCATTGCCGGGCGCTTTTTCAAGCAATTTGGCTGGACGGCGGCGCTGGCGGTTTTTGCCTCGCTCGTCGTGGCACGCTTGCTCACGCCCATGATGGCCGCCTACCTGATGAAGCCAGTCGCCGCACAGCAGCGCGAGCCGCGCTGGCTGGCCACCTACATGCGTGCGTCGTCCTGGTGCCTCCGGCACCGCGTGCTGACGATCGCGGGGGCGCTGGTGTTCTTTGTCGGCTCCCTCGCGCTGATCCCGCTGCTGCCGTCCGGCTTTATTCCCGCGGACGACAACGCCCAGACGCAAGTCAACCTTGAGCTGCCGCCCGGCAGCAGGCTCGCCGACACCCGCGCCGCCGTGGCGCAGGCGGCCGAGCGCGTGCAACGCGTGGGCCATGTACAAAGCATTTACACCACGATCGGTGGCGGTTCGGCAGGAACCGACCCCTTTGCCGGCGGCGGCGGTGCCGGCGACCCGCGCAAGGCCACGCTGACGCTGCGCCTGGCGCCGCGTGGCGAGCGCCCGCTCAAGCAGGAGATCGAGCAGCGCCTGCGCGCGGCGCTCGCTGACCTGCCTGGCGTGCGCGTAAAAATCGGTCTGGGCGGCTCGAACGACAAGTACGTGCTGGCGCTCGCCAGCGAAGACCCCCAGGCGCTGGCCAGCGCCGCGCGCTCGGTGGAGCAGGGCATCCGCACCATTGCCGGCATTGGCGGGGTGAGCTCCAACGCCAGCCTGGTGCGCCCCGAGATCGCCGTGCACCCCGACTTTGCCCGCGCCGCCGACCTGGGTGTCACCAGCAGCGCCATTGCCGAGACGCTGCGCGTGGCCACCGTGGGCGATTACGACCAGTACCTGCCCAAGCTCAACCTGGCGCAGCGCCAGATTCCCATCGTGGTGCGGCTGAACGACACGGCGCGCGAAGACCTGTCCGTGCTGGAGCGCCTGGCGGTGCCCGGCGCCAATGGCCCGGTGCGCCTGGCCGAAGTCGCCATGCTGGAGGTCGCTGGCGGCCCGGCGGTGATCAGCCGCTACGACCGCGCGCGCAACGTCAACTTCGAGATCGAACTGGGGTCCCGGGGCCTGGGCGAAGTGACCGACGCGGTCAAAAACCTGCCCGCGGTGCGCAACCTGCCCGGCAGCGTGCGCCTGATCGACGTGGGCGACGCCGAGATGATGGGCGAGCTGTTTGCCAGCTTCGGCCTGGCCATGCTCACCGGCGTGGTGTGCATCTACATCGTGCTGGTGCTGCTGTTCAAGAATTTGCTACAGCCCGTGACCATTCTGATGGCCCTGCCGCTGTCGCTCGGCGGCGCCTTCGTCGGCCTCTTGATTGCGGGCAAGAGCTTTTCCATGCCGTCTTTGATCGGGCTGGTGATGCTCATGGGCATTGCCACCAAAAACTCCATCCTGCTGGTGGAATACGCCATCGTGGCGCGGCGCGGGCACGACGGAAGCGACGGCCGGCCGGCCGCCCTGGGCATGAGCCGCATCGACGCCCTGCTCGACGCCTGCCACAAGCGCGCCCGCCCCATCATCATGACGACGCTGGCCATGGGCGCCGGCATGCTGCCCATCGCGCTGGCGCTGGGCAGCGCCGACATGAGCTTTCGCTCGCCCATGGCGGTGGCGGTGATTGGCGGGCTGCTGACCTCGACCGTGCTCAGCTTGCTGGTGGTGCCGGCCGTGTTCACCTACATCGACGATCTGGGGCAGTGGCTGCGCCGCCAGCTACCGCGCAGCCGGCCAAAACAGCCCGATCCCTCCCCGGGGTTGCGCGTGCGCCAGGCGCCTGCCGACCAATAGAGCAAATTGCCTGCAAGCACAGGCGCTATTGCGCGCCTGAGCGGCAGGTGGAGGTTTCATAATGTGACGCTGCACCATGAACCTTGTCGCCCTCAACCCCGACTCGCTTGCACTCGGCCAACCCTTGCCCTTTGCGCTCAGGGGTGCCGACGGCACCCTGCTGGCCCATAAGGGCTATGTGCTGCGCAAACAGGACGAGGTGGACCTGCTGCTTGAGCGCGGCGTGCAGTTGTGCGTGGACATCGAGGAATCCGGCGAGAGCTACCGCGCCTACCTCGGCCAATTGCAGCAAATGCTGATATCGGACACGTCGCTGGGCGAAATCGCGGCGATGAAGATCGACGGCTCGGCCCATGCCAACACCGCCCGTGCGCGCCAGGGACCAGTGGATTGGCCCGAGCTGCAGTGGTCCACCACGCAACTGCTCGGCAGCCCCAATGCGGCGGATTTCAGCGCGCGCTTTCTGGCTTTGCAAGGCGAAGTCGCACGCGCCTGCCTGCAAGCGCCGGACGCCACCCTGCTGGCGCTGATCCAGCGCTCCAGCGATGAGACGCGCATCTACAGCGCCACGCATGTGCTGCTGGTGGCCAGCGTGTGCATGCTCGTCGCGCGCGACGGCCTGCGCTGGAGCAGCGAGCAGGTCGAACGTGCCGGTCGCGTGGCGCTCTCCATGAACATTTCGATGACCGAGCTGCAAGACCGGCTGGCCCAGCAAAACGGGCCCCTCTCCGCTGCCCAGATCGCCCAGATCCAGGACCATGCGGAGCGGTCGGCCACGCTGCTCGCGGCACTTGGCGTCTCGGACCCCCTATGGCTGGACGCCGTGCGCCAACACCACGACCGCGCGCCCGGGCCGCTCGCCGGGCGCAGCGAAGCTGGGCAAATCGCCCGCCTGGTGCAACGCAGCGATATTTTTGCTGCCCGGCTGGCACCGCGTGCCGGGCGCACGCCCATGACCGTCACCGCTGCCATCAAGGCTTGTTACTACGATGAAAATCGCCAGGTCGACGAGGCCGGCGCCGCCATGCTCAACACCCTGGGAATCTACCCACCCGGCGCACTGGTGAAGCTGGCGAGTCAGGAAATCGGCGTGGTGCTCAAACGCGGCGCCACGCCCACCACGCCGCGCGTGGCCGTGGTGCGCAGCCGCAGCGGCATGCCCACCGGCGAGCTGATTCGGCGCGATACGGCGCAGGAAAATTGGCGCATCACCGGCGTGGTCAGCCAGCAGGAACTGCGCATGCGGCTGCCCATCGACCGCCTCGCCGCCATGGTGTAACCACGGGCCCCGTCACCGGGTGTTGGCGACCCGCCAGTCTGCCAGTGCCTGTGCAACTGCTTCCAGCTCGCGCACCAAGTCCACTCCGGCCGCCTCGTCGGGTATCACGCCTGCACCCTGCCCGCCCGCCCACAGCCGGGCCGGCATAGGCAACTGCGCGCGCAGCTCGCGCAAGCCTGCGCGTACCTGGGCGGGCGCCAGGACACCACTGAAACTCAGCGCCACGATGTCCGCGCGAAACGCCTGTGCGGCGCGAACAATGTCCACATGCGGGGTCTGCGTTCCCAGCGACAGGCACAAGCAGCCCTGGAGCGCCAGCACCGCCTCAAGCATCAGCAGCCCCAGGCCATGCTGTTCCTGGGTGAAGGTTGTCAACAGCACCCTCGGCGTTCCTGCTGCTGCCGTCGCGGGAACGCTGGCAATGGCGCCGCGCAGGACACCCGTCACGCACTCGGTATAGAGGTGTTCCTCGAACACCTGAAAGCGCCCCTGCAGCCAGGCCAGGCCGACCTCGCGCGTCAAAGGGGCGACGAGCTGCAGTACGCAGCCCTGAAGTCCCAGTGTCAGCACGGCGCGCGTGAGCTGCTCACGCAGCGCCGCCACGTCGTGCGCAGCGATCAGATCCAGGCATTGCGCCACCAGCACACCCTGGGCCGCCACGGCGGGCAAAGCGCGCGCGCTGCGGCCGGTGCGCGATGCCGGCGCGGGAGTCCGCACGGCGGCAGAGGCCAGTAGGACGGCCAGTTCGTCCGCCCCCAACGCCACCACCTTGCCCGGCCGGTGCCCGGCATGGATCAGACGCCGCAGCAGGCGCAGGCGCTCGACCTGCGCCGCCGGGTAGAGGCGCTCACCCTGCGCATCGCGCAAGGGCGCCGGGAAACCGTAGCGCCGCTCCCACATGCGCAAGGTGTCTTTGGACAGGCCGCTCTCGCGCTCCACCGCTGCAATGGAATAGGCGGCGGGAATCTCTGGACAGGGCAAGGGTGGAGGGTTCACGGGACAACAGGTTGGCGCGCAGACATCGGCGAATCCAGTGCTGCACCACCCGCGTATTGGACATGGCGGAGGTCCAGCAGAGTTAGACAAAATATGGTTAAATTCTACATATGTCTTAGACAAATAGATTAGACAAATGAAATTTTTTCCCTTTCCCCGAAGTGCTGCGGCTTTCGCCCTCGGCCTGTTTGCCGGCGTGTCCAGCCCTGCCGCGACGCCAGTGCCCAGCCAAGCGGTCGCGGCTACTGAGACACCGGCTTCCTGCCCGCCGTTGCTGCGGCACAGCTTCAACCGTTTGCAGGACGAAAAACCTCAAGCGCTTTGCCAGTACGCGGGCAAGGTGCTGCTGGTGGTGAACACGGCCAGTTACTGCGGCTTCACCGGGCAGTACGCCGGACTGGAGGACTTGTACGCGCGCTACCGGGACCGGGGCCTGGTGGTGCTGGGTTTTCCCTCCAACGACTTTGCCCAGGAGAGCGGCGACAACCGGCAGATCGCCGACTTCTGTGAAAACACCTACGGCGTGAAATTTCCCATGTTTGCCAAGAGCAGCGTGGCGGGTGCGCAGGCCTCGCCGTTCTACCGCGAATTGGCCGCGCAGAGCGGTCAGCCACCCCGCTGGAATTTCTACAAGTACCTGATCGGCCGGGACGGCCGCGTGGTGGACGCCTTTGCCAGCATGACGGGCCCGGACAATGCCCGCCTGGTGCGTTCGCTGGAGCGGCAGCTGGCCACCCCCATGCCCCGGAGTGCGCCATGACGGCAGGCACAATTTGTTGTCTTTGCCAGAAAAATTTGCGGAACTTCCCCGCAAGGCACACACTCCATGCAGAACGCTGGTGCATTGTGCGCAGTGTTTTCTTAGTGTTGCGAAGCCTTTCGACTCCCCGTGGGTCGATTGAAATCCCGAGGCGCTTCTCCTCCCTCCCTCTCTTCTTCGCGTCGGGACGCTTCGCAACTTTTTTCTTCTTCATGGCTGGGTCTCCTGAGCGGAGGCCGGCATGAGAATCGCCATCGTTGGCGCCGGGATCGCCGGCCTCGCGGCCGCGCACCGCCTGGCGCCCCATGTCGCCACCACGCTGTTCGAAGCGGGCGATCATTTCGGGGGCCACGCGCACACCGCCAACGTCACGCTGCCAGGCGAAGGCGGCCTGGTGACGCATGGCGTGGACACCGGCTTTCTGGTGCTCAACGAGCGCACCTATCCCACCCTGCTGGCGCTGTTTGCCGAGCTGGGGGTGGTCACCGCGCCCTCCGACATGTCGTTCTCGGTCCAGGTGCCGCGCGTGCATGGCGCCAATCCCCTGGAATGGAGCGGCAGCAGCCTCGCCAGCGTCTTCGCCCAGCGCCGAAACCTGGCCAGCCCGCGCTTTCTCGGCATGCTGGCCGATCTGCTGCGCTTCAACCGGGTGTGCACCCGGCTCGCCGAGGCGAACCAGGAGCGTGCGCTGGCGCAGCCATTGGGCGAGTTTCTCGCCGAGAACCGCTTGGGCAAGGCGTTCCGGGACTGGTATCTGCTGCCCATGCTGGGCTGCATCTGGAGCTGCCCGACAGACCAGATGCTCAAGTTCCCCGTGGCGACCATGATCCGCTTCTGCCACAACCACGGTTTGCTGCAAATCGCCGACCGGCCGCAGTGGTTCACCGTAGCCGGGGGTTCCCGCAACTACGTGCGGAAGATCGTCCAGGGCCTGTCCGATGCGCGCTGTAACACCCCCGTGCGCCGCATCGAACGCGACGCTGCCGGCGTGCGCATCGCCACCGACCACGGCACGGAGCACTTTGACCGACTGGTGCTGGCGACGCACAGCGACCAGGCACTGGCGCTGCTCGCCCAACCCAGCGCGCAGGAGCGCGCCTTGCTCGGCGCCATTCGCTACCAGGCCAACCGCGCCGTGCTGCACACCGACACCCGCGTGCTGCCGCAGCGCCGCGCTGCCTGGGCAGCCTGGAACTACGAACGCGCGCCCCAGGTCCGGCTGGAATCGGCGCGCGTCTGCCTGCACTACCTGATCAACCGCCTGCAGCCCCTGCCATTCGCCCAGCAGGTGGTCGTCTCGCTCAACCCGGTCGGCACCATCGCGCCCGAGCAGGTGCTGGGCGAATACGCGTACGACCACCCGGTGTTCGACGCGGCAGCGATCCGCGCACAGCGCCAGTTGGACAAGCTGCAAGGCCGGCAGCACACCTGGTTTGCCGGCGCCTGGGCAGGCTATGGTTTCCATGAGGACGGACTGAAATCCGGCCTGGCGGCGGCAGAGGGCGTGCGCGCCAGTCTGCCCGGCACACTGGCGGAGGCCGCATGACCACCCCCAGCGCGGCGGCACCGCGGGAGTTTTCCAGCCCCGGCGCGGCCTGCGCCCCGGCACGGCCGCTCATCGGCTTTGGCCAGGTGCGCCACACGCGCCTACGGCCCAAGCAGCACCGCTTCAGTTACGCGACATTTTTTCTGCTGCTGCCAATGCGCGCGCTGGCCCGGGGCACCGATGCGGGAGCACTGGCGGTGAACCGGCGCGGCGCGATCAGCTTTCACGATGCGGACCACGGCGATGGCCGCCCCGCCGCGTCGGGCGGCGCGCTCGCCTGGCTGGACGCGTTGCTGCACGCGGAGGGAATCGACGACGCCAGCGGCGAAGTCTGGCTGCACTGCTACCCCCGCGTGCTGGGCTACACCTTCAAGCCGGTGAGTTTCTGGTACTGCGAGCGCGCCGACGGCAGCCTGCGGGCCATCGTCGTCGAGGTGAACAACACCTTTGGCGAGCGCCACTGCTATTTGCTCGACGAACCCGCCTGGGGCAAAGAGCTGCGGGCGGAAAAGGTGTTCCACGTCTCGCCGTTTTGCGACGTCGCGGGCAGCTACCGCTTGCGCTTTCTGTTCAGCCAAAAAGACGGCGTGCTGCGTACCGTGGCGCGCATCGACCACGACGACACGGCCGGCGCGCTCATCGAGACCAGCGTCAGCGGCGCGCTCGAACCGGCCACCCGCGCGGCGCTGCGCCGTGCGCTCTGGCGCTACCCGGTGATGACGCTCGCCGTCATCGCCCGCATCCACTGGCAGGCGCTGCGCCTGTGGACCCTGCGCGTGGGCTTTCGCAGCAAACCAGCGCCGCCGCCGGCGCCCATCAGCCACCAGCAATACCCCCAGCACCGGGAAGCGAGGAGACAGCCATGAACACCGCCACCGCCAACCCCCTCGCCCTGCCGCCCGGCATTCCCGCCGCAGCGCGCACCGTGCTGCGCCTGCTGGCACGCCTGCAGCACGGCAGCCTGACGCTGCAACTGCCGGACGGCGCCCTGCGCCATTTCGGCCCCGGCGGTGCGCCGCATGGCGCCATCGTGCTCCACAACTGGAAGGTCTGCGGCGCGGCACTGCGCTCGGGCGACATTGGCTTTGCCGAGAGCTACATCGCAGGAAACTGGAGCACGCCGCATCTGACCGACCTGCTCAAGCTCCTGATCGCCAACCGGCATGCCGTGGAAAGCGTGGTCTACGGCAGCTGGGCGGGGCGCCTGGCCTCGCGTCTGCGCCATTTGCTGCACCGCAACACGCGCGCCGGCAGCAAGAAGAACATCCACGCCCACTACGACCTGGGCAACGCCTTCTACCAGCTCTGGCTCGACGAGACGATGAATTACTCGTCGGCGCTGTTCTCCGGCCCCGAGGCTACGCAGGATTTGCACGCCGCCCAGCAGGCCAAGGTACGCCGCGCCCTGCTTGAAACGCGCGTGCAGCCGGGCGAGCGGGTGCTGGAGATTGGCTGCGGCTGGGGGGCTCTCGCCGAAATGGCGGCGACCGAGTTTGGCGCCAGCATTACCGGCGTCACGCTCTCGACCGAGCAGCTGGCCTTTGCCAATGCACGGCTCGAACGGCTCGGCGTGCCCGCTGCGCAGCGCGATTTGCGCCTGCAGGACTACCGCGACATAGCCGATGCACCGTTCGACGCCATCTGCTCCATCGAGATGGTGGAAGCCGTAGGGCGCGAGTACTGGCCCACCTACTTCCAGGCCGTCGCGCGCCTGCTCAAACCCGGCGGGCGCGCCTGCATCCAGAGCATCGTCATCGACGACCGCTTGTTCGAGCGCTACATCGGCTCGACCGATTTCATCCAGCAGTACATCTTCCCCGGCGGCTGCCTGCCCTGCCCGCGCGAGTTCCGCCGCGAAGCCGAGGCGGCCGGCCTCACCGTGACCGAGGAACTGGCCTTTGGCTTGGATTACGCCGAGACGCTCAAGCGCTGGCGCGAGCGCTTCATTGCCGAGCGCGCGCAGATCCTGCGCCAGGGCTTTGACCAGCGCTTCCTGCACATCTGGGAGTTCTACCTGGCCTACTGCGAAGCCGCGTTTGCCATGGGCGACATCGACGTGGTGCAGTACACCCTGCACAAGAGAAAACTATGAAAACCATAGCTGCTAGCGCTTACCAAATAAGCGTCAGAGGCCTTTTTCTCTTATTTTTTCAGGCGACAGCACTCGCCAGCGGCACCCCGCACACGCCCCTGGCGGGGGCGCACCTTGCAGGCAGCGGCACGCTGCGCTTCCTTGGCATGGAGGTGTACCAGGCGAAGTTGTGGGTGCAGCCCGGCTTCACCCCGCGCACCTGGACCCACCAGAGCCTGGCGCTGGAACTGCGCTACGCCCGTGGATTCTCGGCCCGTGCGATCGCCGGGCGCTCCCTCGAAGAAATGCAGCGCCAGCAAGCGCTGACCGAAGCACAAACCGGGCACTGGCAGGCACAGCTCGCGGCGCTGCTGCCCGACGTGGCGGCGGGCGACCGCCTGGTCGGCTTGTACCAACCAGGCCAGGGCGTGCGCTTTCTCTTTAACGGCCAGCCCCGCGGACAGATCGACGACCCGCTGTTTGCCCGCCTCTTCTTTGGCATCTGGCTGTCGCCCCAAACTTCGGAGCCCACGCTGCGCGCGGCGCTGCTGGCGACGCCGTAATCACTCCGCGTTTTCATGTCCCACTCCGCCGAGTTCAGCCGCCGCCAGCTGGCCAGCTACAGCCTGCTGGCCCTGCCGCTGGCGTTCGCCGCGCTGCCGCTCTACGTGCTGCTGCCCAATCTGTACGCGCGCGAATTTGGCATGCCGATGGCGACGCTGGGCGCGGTGCTGCTCGCGGCGCGGGCTTTCGATGCGTTGACCGACCCGCTGCTGGGGCGCCTGGCCGACCGGCTTGGGAGTGGCCCGGCGCGCTGGAGCCTGGCGGCAGGCGCGCTTTCGGCCCTGTTGCTCGCGCTGGGCATGGCAGCGCTGTGGTTCCCGCTGCCGCGCACGCCGCTCGCGCTGGCCGCTTGGGCCTTCGCCGGACTGGTGCTCACCAGCGCCGCCTGGAGCCAGCTCGGCATCAGCCACCAGGCCTGGGGGGCGCGTCTCGGAAAAAGCGACTTGCAGCGCGGACGCATCATGGCCTGGCGCGAATCGGCGGGGCTGGCGGGCGTGGTGCTGGCATCGCTTCTGCCATTGCTGGCTGGCTTGTGCGCGGCGCTGGTGGTGTTCTGCACGCTGCTCCTGCTGGGCTGGCTGGCCTGGACGCGCGCGCCCCAGCCCACTGCGGCCGTCCCCACGGGTCCTGAACCGCGGGCCGCGCTGTGGCAGCCCTGGCGCGTGCGCGCCTTCCGGCGCCTGCTGCTGGTGTTTGTGGTGAGCGGCATCGCCAGCGCCATTCCGGCCACGCTGGTGCTGTTCTTCGTGCAGGATGTTCTGCAAGTCCCTGGGATGCAGGAGCCCTGGTTCCTCGCCACCTACTTTCTCTGCGCGGCCCTCTCCATGCCGCTGTGGCTGCGGGCGGTGGCGCGCTTTGGCCTGGCGCCCAGTTGGCTGGCCGGCATGCTGCTGGCCGTGGCGGCGTTTGCCTGGACGGCGCTGCTGGGAACGGGCGACGCTACTGCCTTTCTGGTGGTCTGCGCGCTCTCGGGCGCAGCCTTGGGCGCTGACCTGGCATTGCCCAGTGCGCTGCTGGCCGGCGTGGCAGCCGCGCAAAGCGAAGGCAGTCAGCACGAAGGCGCCTACTTTGGCTGGTGGAACCTGGCGGCCAAACTCAACCTGGCGCTGGCCGCTGGCCTGGCTTTGCCGCTGCTCTCCGCCCTGGGCTACGCGCCGGGCGCACGCGACGCCGCCGCATTGCATACCCTCAGCTTCGCCTACGCCCTGCTGCCCTGCGCCCTCAAACTGGCCGCTGCGGCGGCCCTCTACGCACTGGTGCTGCGCGCAGGCAACACCGCGTCCATGCCCGTTCAAAG
Organism: Simplicispira sp. GW247-4R2A; assembly: GCF_059424465.1. Lineage (NCBI taxonomy): Bacteria > Pseudomonadati > Pseudomonadota > Betaproteobacteria > Burkholderiales > Comamonadaceae > Simplicispira > Simplicispira sp. GW247-4R2A. The sequence goes on from NZ_JBWKZM010000032.1 coordinate 14,398, forward strand.
GAAATTCACATGATGCAAAGACGCCACTGGCTAGGCGCCGCCCTCGCCGCCCCGCTGTTGCTGCAGGGCTGCGGCACGCAGAAACTGGCCGACTACTCGGCGGAAAAGCCGGTGCTCGACCTGTCGCAGTACTTCAACGGCACGCTCGACGCCTGGGGCATTTTCCAGGACCGCAGCGGCCAGGTGGTCCGGCGCTTTACGGTGGTGATGGTGTGCAGCTGGCAAGGTGAAGAAGGCACGCTGGACGAGCGTTTCACCTACTCGGACGGCAAAACAGAGCAGCGCATCTGGCACCTGCACCGCCACGCGAACGGCCAGTACACCGGAACGGCCGCTGATGTGGTGGGCGAGGCCAATGGGCAAACGCAGGGCAACGCTTTTCACTGGAACTACACGCTCAATCTGCCGGTGGACGGGCGCACCTACGAGGTGCAGCTCGACGACTGGATGTACCTGATGGACGACCGCGTCATGCTCAACCGCGCCCGCATGAGCAAATTCGGCGTGCACCTGGGCGACCTGACACTCTCGTTTACCAAGCGCGCGCCATGAGCCTGAACCCCCGCATTGCCGACTGGACCGGGCGCCGCGTCTGGATCATCGGCGCGTCCAGCGGCATCGGCCGCGCCACCGCCGCCCTGCTCCACGCGCGCGGCGCGCAGGTGGTGGTGTCGGCCCGGGGCGAATCGGCGCTGAACCAGTTCACGCAAGCGCACCCCGGCAGTGTGGCGGTGGCGCTCGACAGCACCGATGCGAAAGCCGTGCAGGCCGCAGCGGATGGGCTGCGGGCGCAAGGGCCGTTGCACCTCGTCTGCTATTGCGCCGGGATCTACGAGAGCCAGAGTGCTGCCAACTTCGATCTCGCGGCCATGCTGCGCCACGACGATGTCAACTACCGCGGCGCCCTCAATGTGCTCGCGGCGGTATTGCCCGCCCTGCTGGTCGCCGCCCTATCGGGCTCCGCCGCGCATATCTGCCTGGTCAGCAGCGTCGCTGGTTTTTGCGGCCTGCCGCGCAGCCTGGCCTACGGGCCGACCAAAGCGGCACTGACCCACTTGGCGCAAGGGCTGTACCTGGATCTGCACGCCAGAGGCGTCGGGGTGAGCGTGGTGCACCCAGGTTTTGTGGCCACGCCGCTCACCGCGAGCAACCCCTTTCCCATGCCGGCGCTGACCACGCCGGAAGCGGCAGCGCAGGCCATCGTCCGCGGCTGGGAGCGCGGGCAGTTCGAGATGGACTTCCCGCGCCGCTTCACGCTGGCGATGAAGTTGCTGCGCTTAATGCCCTATGGGCTGTTCTTTCCGGCCGTGCGCCGGCTGACGGGGCAGCCATGAAGCCAAGCGTGTTGAGCCCGCCTGACGCCATGGCCCGCGCGGTGGCCTTTTTCGAGCACCTGGAACCCGCGCACCTGGCCGCGCTGGACCTGATCTACGCGCCGAACGCAACATTCAAAGACCCGTTCAACGAGGTGCAGGGGCTGCGTGCCATTGGCGGCGTCTTCGAGCACATGTTTGCCACGCTGGACGCGCCGCACTTTGTCGTGACCGGCCGCGTGCTGCAAGGCAGGGCCTGCTTTCTAACTTGGGATTTCTGCTTTCGGATGCGCCGTTTCAGGCGCGGACAGGATCAGGTGATTCGCGGTGCCTCGCAGCTGGTGTTCGACGAACAGGGCCGCATCACGCTGCACCGCGACTACTGGGACGCGGCGGAGGAGCTGTATGAAAAGCTGCCGCTGCTGGGGCCGCTGATGCGCTGGCTCAAGCGCCAGGCGAGCAGCTGATTCCAGCGCAGCTCAGGCAGGCGCTGTCTCGATAAAGCTGGCGCGCGCAGCGAGCTTGTCCTGCAGGCGCGCGAGGTTGGCGTGTTCGGTGCGCCAGGCAATTTCTGGAAAGCGAAACTCGAGCCAGCCCAGCGCGCAGCCCACGGCGACATCCGAGAGCGACAAGTGGATGCCGCTGCAGAAGGCCTTGTCGCCCAGGCCCTTGCTCATGGCGTGCAGCGCGGCCTGCACCTTGCCGAGTTGCCGATCCATCCAGGCCTGGCTGCGCTGGGCCTCCGTGCGACCGGCAAACGTGCGCTCCAGCCGCACCAGGATGGCCGCGTCGAGCAGGCCGTCGGCCAGGGCTTCCCAGGTTTTGACTTCGGCGCGCTCGCGGCCCGAGGCAGGAATGAGCTTGCCAACGGGCGAGAGGGTGTCGAGGTATTCGACGATGACGCGCGAATCGAACATGGCGTCTCCCCCGTCCAGCACCAGGCAGGGCACCTTGCCCAGCGGGTTGGCAGTCGCAATGGTGCTGTCGTCCGCCCAGACGCTGTCCTCGACGAAGCGGTAGTCGAGCTTCTTCTCGGCCATCACTACGCGCACCTTGCGCACGTAGGGGCTGGTGGTCGATCCGATGAGTTTCATGGTGGGTTCCGTGGTGCGGGGCGGGCACCGGTGTAAGCCAAACTGGCAAGCAGATTCCATTCTATCGAGCGCTCCTGACTGCGGCCGTAAGGTGTTGGCTGCCGCCTACAATCGGCCGCCATGAACGCCTCGACCACGAACTTCTCGCCCATTACCGCCCTCTCGCCGCTGGACGGCCGCTACGCCGCCAAATTGGCACTGCTGCGCCCCATCATGAGCGAGCACGGCTACATGCAGCGGCGCGTGCAGGTGGAGATAAGCTGGTTCATTGCCCTCTCGGACGCCGGTTTTGCCGAGTTCAAGCCGCTGACCACCGGCGCACGCGCCTACCTGCTGGGGCTGGTGAAGAACTTCTCCGAAGCCGATTCGACGGCCATCAAGGAGATCGAGAAAACCACCAACCACGACGTGAAAGCGGTGGAATACTGGATCAAAAGCAAATTCGAAGCCCGGCCCGAGCTGGAAAAAGCCGCCGAATTCGTGCACTTCGCCTGCACCAGCGAAGACATCAACAACACCAGCCACGCCCTGCAGTTGCGCTCGGGCCGCGACCAGGTCCTGCTGCCGGGGCTGGACCGCATCGTCCTCAAGCTGCGCGAGATGGCGCACCTGTACGCTGCCGTGCCCATGCTCAGCCGCACCCACGGCCAGACCGCCAGCCCCACCACCGTGGGCAAAGAGCTGGCCAACGTGCTGGTGCGCCTGCAGACGGCGGCCGAGCGCATCGCCAGTGTGAAGATTCTGGCCAAGATGAACGGCGCGGTCGGCAACTACAACGCGCACCTGGCCGCCTGGCCCAGCTTTGACTGGGAGGCGTTCAGCAAAAGCGTGGTGGAAACGCCGGAACCCGTTGGCCTGGGCCTCACGTTCCAGCCGTATTCCATTCAGATCGAGCCGCACGATTACATGGCCGAGCTGTTCGACGCCGTGGCGCGTGCCAACACCATCCTGATCGACCTCTCGCGCGACATCTGGGGCTATGTGTCACTGGGTTACTTCAAGCAGCGCCTCAAAGCCGGTGAGATTGGCTCGTCCACCATGCCGCACAAGGTCAACCCGATCGACTTCGAAAATGCAGAAGGCAACCTGGGCCTGGCCAACGCGCTGCTGCGCCACCTGTCGGAAAAGCTCCCCATCAGCCGCTGGCAGCGCGACTTGACCGACAGCACCGTGCTGCGCAACATCGGCGTGGCCATGGGCTATGCCACGCTGGCCTACGTGTCGCTGCTGACCGGCCTGAACAAGCTCGAACTGAACGAAGCCGCCCTGGCCGAAGACCTGGACGGCGCCTGGGAAGTGCTGGCCGAACCCATCCAGACCGTCATGCGCCGCTACGGCGTGCCCGGCGCCTACGAGAAACTCAAGGAAGTCACCCGTGGGCAAAGCGTGACACGCGAGGCGCTGCACGGCCTGATTGCGTCGCTGGAAATCCCCCAGGCCGAAAAGGACCGGCTGCTCGCCATGACGCCCGGCAGCTACACGGGCATGGCGGTGGCGCTGGCGCGGCGGGTGTAGGGCTGGAATTTGAAGTCTTTTTGGCTTCTAACGCTTATCCGGTAAGCGCTAGAAGCTATTATTTTTGAAGTTTCCAATCTCCGTGCAGGCTCCCATGCACAGAGCGATCAAGCAGCAAATCTATACAAATTGAAGATTGTTTCTTCTGTTTGTATAATTCAACATGCTTGACCGACGCCTTTCTTCCACCCTCCAGCGGCTGGCATACGCGTTCCCGGTGGTCGCCATCACCGGCCCGCGCCAGTCGGGCAAGACCACGCTGGCGCGGGCACTCTTTGCCGATAAGCCCTATGTCAGCCTCGAAGACCCCATTGAGCGCGCCTTTGCCGAAGAAGATCCGCGTGGTTTTCTGGCGCGGTTCAAAGGCGGAGCGGTGTTCGACGAAGCCCAGCGCTGGCCCGCGTTGTTCTCGCATCTGCAAGGCCTGGTGGACGCCGACCGCACGCCAGGGCGTTTCATTCTCACGGGCTCGCAGCAGTTCGGCTTGCTGGCCGGCGTCACGCAGTCGCTCGCGGGCCGCGTCGGCATGACGCGGCTGCTGCCTCTGGCGGCCAGCGAGCTTGCGGGTGTGGCGGACGGCACGCTGGCGCTCGATGATGTGCTGTGGCGCGGCGGCTACCCGGCGCTGCATATCCAGGCCGTGGCGCCGGGCGACTGGTACGCCAGTTACGTAGCCACCTACCTGGAGCGCGACGTGCGCCAGGTGCTCAAGGTGCAGGACCTGGGCACGTTCCAGCGTTTCGTGCGGCTGTGCGCCGGGCGCTGCGGGCAACTGCTCAACCTCAACGCGCTTGCCGGCGAGGCCGGCATCACCCACACCACCGCGCGCGCCTGGCTTTCGGTCCTCGAATCGAGCGACGTGGCCTATCTGCTGGCCCCCTACCACCGCAATTTCGGCAAACGGCTGGTCAAGACGCCCAAGCTGTATTTCGTGGACACGGGCCTGGCGAGCTGGCTGCTGGGCATCCGCGCGGCCGACATGCTGGCCCTGCACCCGATGCGCGGCGCCTTGTTTGAAAACTGGGTGGTGACCGAGCACCTCAAGGCGCGCTGCAATGCGGGCGAGAGCGCAGACCTGTATTTCTGGCGCGACAACAACGGCGTCGAAGCCGACCTGCTGTACGAAGTGCAGACCAAGCTGCAGACCATTGAGATCAAGTCCGGCCAAACGCCCACCAGCGACTACATCCGCGCCGGGCAGAAATCGGCCCGCTTTGCGCAGGACGAAGCCCTGACCCCGCGCCTGATCTATGGTGGCGATGCCTCTTTTGTGCGCAGCGGTGTCGACGTGCGCGGCTGGCGCACGCTCGGCGCAGCCGATTTCACCGTCCCTCTTTCCTGACCTCCTTTTTCAAAACTGCCCGCATGGCCACCAAATCCACCATCTTCAAGGCTCATCTTTCGATCGCCGACATCGACCACGGCTACTACGCCGACCATGCGCTCACCCTGGCCCGCCACCCGAGCGAGACCGACGAACGGATGATGGTGCGCCTCGCCGCCCTGGCGCTCAACGCGCACCTGCTGCAGGACCTGTGCCATGGAGACGCCACCCTGGCCTTTGGCGCGGGCCTTTCGGATCCGGACGACCCGGACGCCTCGCTGACCGATTTCACCGGCAGGAAGCGCGTCTGGATCGAAGTCGGCCAGCCCGAGGACAAACCCCTCACCCGCGCCTGCAGCAAGGCCGATGTGGTCAAGGTGTATGCCTTTGGCCACGCCGCCGACATCTGGTGGCGCGGCATCGAAACCAAGCTCACGCGCCTGGCCAAGCTGGAGGTCTGGCGCCTGCCGGCCGAGCAGGCGCAGGAACTGGCCACCCTGGCCGAGCGCAGCATGCAGTTGCAAGCGACGGTGCAGGAAGGCGCCATCACGCTCAGCAGCCCGCGCGGCAGCGTGCACATCGAGCCGCTGCGCTGGAAGTAGGCGGTTCCTACAGCGGTGGCATCAGGGCGCCGCAGTTCCAGCACTGCTCGAAGCCGCCCTCCACCAGTTCGCCGCAGGCCGGGCAGTGCCAGCGGCGCTGCGGCAGATTGCGCAGTGCTTCGAGCAGCGCCAGCGCACGCTCCTTGTGCTCAACGTGGTCGAGCCAGATCTCGGGCAGACATTCGTGCGGTGGCAATTCTCCGGCCACCGCACTGAGGTACAGGCGCTGGACGGTCGCCGGCATGCCACCTTCGCACAGCAGGTCGGCCCACAGGGTCGCCATGGCGGCATTGGGAGCGCGGGTGAGGCGGTGCATGTGAAGATTCTGGGTGGGTGGCGGTGTTGCGCTGGGGCACCACACGATAGCAGTGCCTTCGATGATGCGCCGGCGATACGGCAAAGGCACTGGCACCGCGAAAAGCCTGCATTCCTACACCACGCCCCCGGCGGGCGGTGCTACAAAGACGGATGCCCAATGACCGCCGCCTCAAAATTGGTTTGTCCGCCTGCTTTCAGTACGCGGACCCCACACGCCCCATGTTCACCGGCAAAACCCTGCAGTATGTAGAGCAGTCGATTGCGCACTGGATCATGTCGGCTGGGGCCATGGTGGTGATGGTGCCCTGCCCCATTGGCGAGACCGCGCGGGGAGACGCGACGCTGGACCATTACGCACAATGGCTGGACGGCGTCGTCATGCACGGCGGGGCGGATGTCTGGCCCGGCAACTACGGCGAGGAGCCCCTGCGCGAAGAGTGGGTGGGCGACCGGCTGCGCGATTTGTACGATTTGGCCGTGGTCAAGGCGTTTGCTCAAGCCGGCAAGCCCATTTTTGGCGTCTGCCGTGGCCTGCAACTGATCAACGTGGCCTTCGGCGGTGCGCTGTACCAGGACCTGCAGGTCCAGCACCCCGGCGCCCAGCAGCACCGCAACGCCACCGCCTACGACCAGCATTTTCACGAAATCAACATCGTGCCCGGGACGCACCTGGCAGAGCTGTATCCCGGCAAGCTGCATGCAAAAGTCAACAGCATTCACCACCAGGGGATCAAGCGTGTGGCGCCCGACTTTGTCGTCGAAGCACTGAGCGAACCCGATGGCGTGCCCGAGGCGATACGGCTAAAACCTGCGCGCGGGCGCGGCTATATTGCAGCGACCCAGTGGCATCCAGAGTTCCACAAAGCCGGGGCGCATACCCTGGATGACCGGGCCATCCTGAACGATTTTCTGGCTGCGTGTACCACTGTGCGGGAGCAGGCTTCGCCAAGCCATGGCCCGCTGGCGCTGCGCGCGCGCGCCGGGGAACTGGTGCGCCGGGCGTTCAAACGCCAGAGCTGAAAACCCAAGGGTTTTCTGGCTCTGGCGCTTATCTGGTATGCGTATCAAGCTATTCAAATGATAGTAATTTTGATCGCCATCTTCTGACGCCTCACATCATTCCTCGGCCGCGCGAATGGTGTCGCGCCCATTCTTGTCTTTCAGGCGCCCCATGTCGGTATCGAGCGCGCGCACCAGTTTGTCGATGGCGCCCGTGAAGGCAGCGGCCACTTTGTCACCGTCTGCCGTAACGGTCAGCGGTTGGCGCCCGGCGGGGCGCGCTTCCACGCGGCAGCGCTTGTCCTGCGCGCCCGACTTGCCCGCATCGATATCGGTGAGAAACACTTCCACACGGGTCACATGGTCACGAAAGCGCGAGAGCTTGGCGGTCGTTTCGTCGCTGATCCAGCGGGCCAGCGAGTCACCGCCCTGAATGTTGTCGTCGGTATGAACTTGTATTTGCATGCGTGCACTCCTTCAGGTCAAGGCCGGCCGGCGGCCGGCGGTCAGTCTCAGCCTCCATCATGCCTGCATTGGCACCGCCTGCACCCGCGCGCAGGCAATGCGCGGCCTTGCCCTACAGCAGACACCCATCAGGGGCGGTTGCACAGCCGCGCCTCCAGGCCATGAGGCCCCGTGACGGACCGTGTCGCACCGTAGTGCGCAGATTTCAGGTTTAATCAGGGTTCATCTGAAGGGGAGTAGCTCCCGCCCGCAAACGCTCTGGCAACAGGCGCTGCGGACATCGACAAGTCGTCAACACGGCGCGCAAGCGCCCGGCCTGTCGGGCCCGGTACTACCGGGTCGAGCAAGACCTTCGGTTCGAGAACCTGCTGGGGCTCGGGTCGAAGGCATGCTGTGCGCGCCATGCGCATTGCCGGTCCCGCCCCATTCCCGGCAGGCCTGCACTTCACTGGAAAACTCCATGGAACAGTTCCTGACCCCCGAATTCTGGGTTGCCGTTGGCCAGATCGTGATGATCGACATCTTGCTGGGCGGTGACAACGCTGTCGTCATCGCGTTGGCCTGCCGCAAGCTCCCACCCGAGCAGCGCACCCGCGGCATCCTGTGGGGCACGGCGGGCGCCATCGTGCTGCGCGTGGTGCTCATCTACTTTGCCCTCACCCTGCTGGCGATTCCCTTTCTCAAGATCGCCGGCGCACTGCTGCTGGTCTGGATCGGCGTCAAGCTCCTGGCGCCCGACCCGGACGACGGCCACAGCAACATCGCCGCCAGCGACAAGCTGCTCGCCGCCATCAAGACCATCATCGTGGCCGACCTGGTGATGAGCATCGACAACGTGATTGCCATTGCTGGCGCCGCCCAGGGCGCGGCCAGCCACCATGAAATGCCGCTGGTGATTTTTGGCCTGGTGATCAGCATTCCCATCATCGTCTGGGGCAGCCAGCTCGTGATCAAGCTGATGGACCGCTTTCCCACCATCATCACCTTTGGAGGCATGCTGCTCGGCTGGATCGCCGGGACCATGCTGGTCTCCGACCCGGCGCTGGCAAGCCCGGACACCCTGGCATCGCTGCCCAAGCTCGACCAGAGCAGCGGCGCCATCAAGTACGGGGCCGGCGCCGTCGGTGCCCTGCTGGTGCTGGCGATTGGCAAGTGGGCTGCTCGCCGGCGCGGCACTGCCACGGCGTGAAAGCGCTATGCTGAGCGCATGTTGAAAATCCTCGCCAAATGGCTGCTCAGCGCCTGCGCGCTGCTGGCGGTCGCCTACCTCTACAGCGGCGTACAGGTGCAAAGCTTCAGTTCTGCCCTGATTGCTGCTTTCGTCATTGGCCTGTTCAACGCCGTGCTGCGCCCGGTGCTGGTGGTGCTGACGCTGCCGGTCACCATCGTCACCGTGGGCCTGTTCCTGTTCGTCATCAACGCGCTGATGTTCTGGGCTGCGGCCGGCGTGCTGGACGGTTTTCACGTCAGCGGCTTTGGCGCGGCGCTGCTGGGCTCGCTCTTGTATTCGCTGCTCGGCCTGGTGATCGAATCAGCGCTCGGCGGCCTGTTCGCGAAGAAGTGACTGCATGGCACGCAGCCGGGTGTCGATGATGGACACCTCGACGTAGTCCGCCGGCGTGCTGCTCTTGGCGGCCAATGCCTGGCCCGCCTTGAAGCGGTCCACCGCCCCCGCGTAGTCGTACTGCGCGGCGCGCGCCTCGCCCTCGGCGCGCACCGCGCGCAGCACCTGGCCTTGTGCATGCAAGTTCGATGCAAGCGCTTGCCACACCCCCGCATCGTGCGGATGCAGCGCCACCCAGCTTTGCAAGTCGCCCGAGATTTCGCTGGCCCTGCCAAGCGCCAGCAAGGCCTGCGCGCGCAGCAGCAACTCGGGCCGCTGCTGGCTTGCACCTGTGGCCAGCAGCTCAGGCAGCGCCGCCTCCGGCTGGCCCGCGCGCAACGCGACATCGGCGGCCAGCAGCCGCACCTGGCGGCTGGCCGCCGCATCCTGCGCGACCAGGGGCCGCAGGCGCGCCAGCAGGCTGCGCGCAGTGGCTGGCTGGTTGAGCTGACTGGCAGCAAGCACCCCGGCATACAAGGTCGCCGCGCGCTCGGCGGGCGCCAACGTGGCAAAACTCCGGTCCGCGGGCGCGTCTTCCCATTGGCGCAGCGCGTCCACCCCTGGCCCGGCAAGCACGCGCGCACGCGCCGCCAGCAATCCGTGGGCCTCCAGCGAGAACGCCCCCGGCGCGTGCGGCGGCACGGCGTCGCGCGGTTGGCGCGCCTGCATGTCGGCAATGCGCTGCGTGGTCAGCGGGTGGTTGCGCAAATAGGGCCATGAGCCGTTGTCGTTGATGCGGTTGGCCTGCTGCAGCTTGTCGAACATGTCGACAAAACCCCGCGGAGAAAATCCGGCCGGCACCATCAGGCCCATGCCCACGCGATCGGCCTCGCGCTCCATGTCGCGCGAGAAATTGAGCTGGTTCTGCACTACCAGCGCCTGGCCCCCGACCGCCAGCGCCTGCGCCGCCTGCGGGTTCTTGCTGGCCGCCAGAATGCCCAGCACCATGGCGCCGAGCATCAGCGGCATGGTCTTCGCCTGCCGGCCGATCAGGCGCGCAATATGGCGCTGGGTGATGTGGCTGAGCTCGTGTGCCAGCACCGAGGCGAGCTCGTCGGGCGTGGCCACCACGCCGATCAAGCCCAGGTTCACGCCCATGAAGCCGCCCGGCAGGGCAAAGGCGTTGACCGTGCGGTCATGCTCAAGAAAGAGCTCAAAGGAAAAGTGCTCGTCCAGCTCCGGCGAAATCTCGCCCAGCGAGCGCGCCGCCCCCAATAGCGCCTGCCAGATGGTGCCGACGTATTCAAGCAATTGCGGGTCGTCGATGTAGTCAGGATCGCGGTAGAGCTCGCGGGCAATGTCGTCGCCCAGGCGCCGCTCGGCGCTGGCGCTCATCTCGCCATCGTCGCCCAAGGTGGGCAGGCGGGCTGTGCCGAGCGATTGTGCCGCTGCCAAGCTGCTATTTGCTATAAAACAAATAGCTATAAACATCCGAAAAATATGCGATAGAGGCCAAATTCGCATCAAAAACCTTTGGAATGTGGTGGCGATCTTAGAACCTGGGCGGCACACGGCGCCTCGCGACCTGCGCCGCCATCGTGGCGGGCACAAGTTTCGTATGATGGCCCGCTCCGGCGAAGGTTCGCCGCGCCAGCCATTCTTGCCCATGTCCGCACTCACCCACTTCGACGCCCAGGGCCAGGCCCATATGGTCGACGTCGCCGCCAAGGCGGCCACCCACCGCATCGCGATCGCCACGGGGCGCATCGACATGCTGCCCGCCACGCTGGCACTGATCGAGGCGGGCAACGCCAAAAAAGGCGATGTGCTGGGCATCGCGCGCATCGCCGGCATCCAGGGGGCCAAAAAAACCAGCGATTTGATTCCGCTGTGCCACCCGCTCGCCCTCACCCGCGTGGCGCTGGACTTCGGCCCCGCCAGCGCGCAGCAACCGGGCGCCATTGGCATTGCCTGCACCGCCACGGTAGAAACGGTGGGGCCCACGGGCGTGGAGATGGAGGCCCTCACCGCGGTGCAGGTGGCCCTGCTCACCATCTACGACATGTGCAAGGCAGTGGACCGGGGCATGTCCATCCACGGCGTGCGCGTGCTGGAAAAGCATGGCGGCAAGTCGGGGAGTTTCGTGGCGGGCGCGCAGCCGTGAAACCAGGGCTCAGTGGCCCAGCGCCCCCGATGCCTTGCCCCCACGCAGCCAGCGCGCATAGTCCACCGGGTACGCGGCGGCGTAGCGCCGGCGGTGAAACTGCGCCTCGTCGGCAAGGCCCAGCAGTTCGGCACTCTCGATCAGGCGCTCGATCACCCGAGGCTCGGGCGAGTAGTGCAGCAGATCGCTGGCCATGGCATGCACCTGGGCTGCATTGGCGGGGATCACGGTCTGCGTCGTCAGGTAGGCAAAGCGGGCCGCATCGTCAAACAGCGGCGCCCCCACGACGCGCCCCTGGGCATCAAGGCGCAAAGCCGCGCTGCGCTCGGACAGCGGGTAATAGAGCTGGCTTACCGCAGCGTACTGGCGCGCCACAGCACCCACAATAACTATTAAAATGATAGCTGCAAGTGCTTGTAGATATTGCGCTAGAGGCCATTTTTCCTTGAATTTCTTCGCTGACTCCGGCGTGAACAGTAAGCCCAGCGCGCACAACGCCGCCAACTGGAACGGGCCGTACCAGAGCGGAAACTCCAGCATGCTGTGCGCCGTGATCGCCAGCAGAATGCCCCAGGCGAGCTGGCGCTGCGGTGCCGTCTCCTGCCAGGGGCGGGCACGCCAGACCAGCGCACCGGCGATGGCGCAAGCCGTCAGCGCGGCGGGCAGGCCAAGCTCCACGGCGAGATGCAGCGGCAGGTTGTGGGCGTTGTCCAGCAGCGTGCAAAAGCGCTCGCCGGAAAACAGCGTGGTGTAGTGGGCATAGTCGAGCTCCCCCCAGCCCCAACCCAGCCAGGGCCGCAGGGCGATCAGGTCGAGCACGTTGGACCACAGCACGCGCCGGCTGCCGCAGCCGTAAGAGGCCGCCACGCGCGTGAAGACCCCACTGCCGTGGACGCCCGCAGTGCGCCACAGCAGCGCGGGCAGCATCCAGCCTGCCAGGACATACAGCAGCAGCCCGCCAGCGAGCAGCTTGCACGCCCCGGCGCCCAGGCGTTCTCGCCATAGCCCTGCCAGGCAGAGCAACAACAGCCACTGCAACAATCCGGTGCGCGACGCCGTGGCCGCGCTGCCCACCGCCAGCAAGGCCATGGCCGCCCACAGGGCCGCCACACGCCAACGCGGGGCAGCAGGCCGCCCTGCCGCTCTGCTTTGCGCCGCCCACCAGACCAAGGCCCACACGCCCAGACTGAGCAGCGTCGCCTGCTGGTTGCGCTGGCGCAAGTTGCCCATGGCCTGGCCGGTCGGTGCGTCGTAGACCCAGGGGGCAAGCGCGCCGTGCAGGCCGAAGTACTGCGCCAGCCCGATGCTACTGGAGGCCAGCGCCGCACACAGCAGCCCCACGGCCAGCAAGCGCGCCCAATGCCGCGTACTCCAGGGCTGACCTACCCATCTCTGCACGGCCGATGCCAGCAAGAGCAGCGCAGCGCACAGCCAGCTCGCTGCCAGTGGCCAGAAGTTGGTGGAGGGCGGCCGGGTGAAACACCACAGGAAGGGCAAGGCGACCGCCAGCACTGCGAGCGCTGACAGCGAAGCCGACCGGGGATCGGAACGTCCGGGAAAGCTAACAGGGGTCAAAGCTTTTCGACTTCGCCGGCCTTGGGCTGCCACTTCATCAGGTGCCGCTCGATACGGCCGACCGCGCCGTCGAGCACCAGGGCAAACGCCGTGAGCACCACAATGCCGGCCATCACGGTATTGATGTCGAAAGTGCCTTCAGCCTGCAGGATCAGGTAGCCCACGCCCTGGCTGGAGCCCAGGTATTCCCCCACCACCGCGCCGACGAACGCCAGGCCCACGGAAGTGTGCAGTGAGCTGAACACCCAGCTCGTGGCGCTGGGCAGGTACACATGGCGCAGCAGCTGGCGCGGGCTCGCGCCCAGCATGCGGGCGTTGGCGAGCACCACCGGGCTCACTTCCTTGACGCCCTGGTAGACATTGAAAAAGACAATGAAAAACACCAGCGTAACGCCGAGCGCCACCTTGGAGCCCATGCCGAGCCCAAACCACACCGAAAAAATAGGCGCCAGCACAATGCGCGGCATTGAGTTGAAGGCCTTGATGTAGGGCTCCAGCAATGCCGATGCCATGGGCGCAAGCGCCAGCCACAGGCCGCAGGCAAGGCCGGTGCCGGCGCCCACGGCAAATGCCATGACGGTTTCCATGAGCGTGACGGCCAGATGGCGGTAAATGTCGGCATCGGTGACAAACCACGCCCAGATACACCTAAAAACCGCCAGCGGCTGGCCGAAAAAGAAGGCTGCCTGGCGGTCGTTGTCGAACATGAACGGTGGGATGAAGCCCGGCCGGGTCATGGCATCCCAGAACAGAAAGAGCAGCACCAGCAGGCCAAGCTGCCAGGCGCGCAACGTCGCCGCACGGGGTTTGATTTTTTGCCACATGGTCGTAAACAGGTTTGCAATCAATGAGAGAACAAGGCGCGATGCCGCGGACAGTACGAACGTACGGCAAGGCGAAGCAACGCGGTTATATCTTTGATTGCGAAACTGCCTTAGGGCAATGCTGAATAAGTCACCGCGATGACGCGCGCCGTGCATCGGGATGGGATGCAAGGCGCAAACCGCAGTCATAGCCGCAGCTATGGCGAGGATTTGCAACGCCGCAGACCGCCCGAGGGACGGATGCGCGGCGCGTGAGGGGCTTGTGCAGCATTGCCTTAGGCGGCTTTCTGCAACTGTTGCTGATAGCCCTTGAGCACCTCGGCGCGCATGACATCCCAGATGCCGGCATGCAACTCCCGAAAACGCCGGGTCATCTTGATTTCGGCCACGTCGCGCGGGCGTTCGATATCGATCACGAATTCGCCCATGGGGTGCGAGGCCGGCCCCGCACTCATCACCACAACGCGGTCGCTCATGGCAATGGCTTCATCCAGGTCGTGGGTGATGAACAGTACCGCCTTGCGCTTGGCCTGCCAGAGCTGCAGCACCTCGTTTTCCATGAGCTGGCGCGTCTGGATGTCGAGCGCAGAAAACGGCTCGTCCATGAGGATGATGTCCGGGTCGAGCACCAGCACCTGCGCCAGGCTGGCGCGCTTTCGCATGCCGCCGCTCATCTGGTGGGGGTAGCGGTCACCAAAGCCCGCAAGACCCACACGGCCCAACCACTCCTGGGCCAGGGCCTGCGCCTGCCTGGCCGGCATGCCACGAAACTCCAGGCCGGCAGCCACATTGGCCAGCGCCGTGCGCCAGGGCATCAGGCTCTCGGCCTGGAACATGTAGCCGGCCCGGCGGTTCAGGCCGACGAGCGGCTCGCCAAACACCGCCACGCGGCCCAGACTCGGCGCCAGCAGGCCGGCCGCCACGTTCAGCAGCGTGCTCTTGCCGCAGCCCGTGGGGCCGACCACGCTGACGAACTCGCCTGCGCCGACACGCAAATCCACCTCCTGCACAGCGGTATAGCGCTGGCCGGGGGCGTCCTTGCTGATGAAGGTGCAGGCAACGCCTGCCAAATGCAGCGCCGGTTCGCCGGCCGCTTCAGCGCTTGCCGGCATGTGCCTTCTTGACGAATGCGTTGGTATAGACGGCATCGAGGTCGAGCTTGGCCGCCGCCATCTTCGGGTCGACGCTGGCCAGCGCGCGGTACGCCGTGCGCGCGCCCGCAGGGGGAAACATGCCGTCGGGCGACAGCGCCTTTTGCGCCGCCAGGAAACCGTCGATGTAAATCGCCCGGTCGCCCAACAAATAGCTCTCGGGCACCACCTTGATCACATCGCCCGGCCCGGCGGCCTGGATCCAGCGGTCCGCGCGGACGATGGCGTTGGTCAGCGCCTGCACGGTGCCAGGGTTGGCCTGGACGAAATGCTCCGGCGCATACAGGCAGGCGGCCGGCATGGGGCCGCCAAACACCTTTTCGGCCTCTGACACGAGACGCGTGTCGGAAACGATTTTCAAGTCGCCCGAGCGCTGCAAGAGCGTGATGACCGGGTCGAGGTTGCTGATCGCGTCGATCTGCCCCGAGCGCATCGCCGCCACCGCGCCGTTGCTGGCGCCCACCCCGACAAAGCTGACCTCGCTGGGCTTGACGCCCGCCTTGGCCAGCACGTAGTTCACCAGCACATTGGTCGAGCTGCCCGGCGCCGTGACGCCGATCTTCTTGCCACGCAGGTCGGCCACCGACTGGTAGTGGGGCATGGTCTTGGGGTTGATGCCCAGCACGATCTGCGGCGCCAGCCCCTGCAGCACGAAGGCGCGCATGGGCTGGCCCTTCAACTGCATGTTCACCGTGTGCTCGAAGGCACCCGACACCACGTCCGCACTGCCCCCCACCACGGCCTGCAGCGCCTTGGAGCCGCCGGCGAAGTCGACGATGGTGACATCCAGCCCCTCGTCCTTGAAATAGCCCAACTGCTCGGCAATGGTCAGCGGCAGGTAATAGAACAGGTTCTTGCCGCCGACGGCGATGGTGAGCTTGGGCTTTTCGATGGCCTGGGCGAAGGCCAGGTGGGGAAGGGCTGCGCTAGCGAGCGTGGAGGCGATGAGGTGGCGGCGGGTGAGCATGGGGGGTGTCTCCTGGGGCGAATTGTTGGATGGATCGGATGCCGGCACGCGAAGCCGGGCTGCCGCAACCAAAAGGAAAATGCTACCACCTGCCCGCTTCCATCGCCGTGCAAGGCGTATGAAATGCCGAGGACACGCACACGCCGCAGGCGGGCTCAATCAAAAGAAACCATCCACATGGGCATACCCGCGCAGGCGGGCGGTGTGCGGGTCGATCAGCACCACCCAATCCATCGCTCGACGGCTGACCAGCGGCAGCCAGCGCAACGCAGCGCCATCGGTGGTTTCGCCCGGCTTGTGGTTGGCCAATGCGCGCCCTACCGCCGCATCCATCAGCGCCGCCTGGCTGGGGTATTTGCCACGCAGTTCGCTCAGTGGGCGGGCGCGTTGCAGCACCTGGGCGGTGCTGAGCGCATAGTCCTGCCACCAGCTTGGGCGCTGGCTGGGCTCAACGCCCTGCAGCGAGGCATCGATGCTGGCCAGCTTCTCGGCGGAAGTGCTCACAGGGCGAAGCCCCACGGTGCGCGGGCGCGCCAGGCTCCAGGGCTGGGCCCAATCGGGAACAGTCGCGTCTTCGCCCTCGTTCAGGTCGGAATAGGTCACCACGCGAAATCGGTCCACCTCATGCACCAGCGCCACCGGGCGGGCATGTGCCAGCGTATGAATACCGTAGCCAAGCGCCAGCAACTGGATGAGCGCCACTAGTGCCAGATCGCGCCGCAGCTCGGCGCGTGGCTTGGCGGGGTTGAACACCACCAGGGTGAGCGAGGGGCCGCAGACCACATCGACGCCGACAATCAACCAGAACAACTCCGTGCCGCCCACCAGTTCGCGCAGCGGCGAGGGAAACCACAGGCCAAACACCAACGCTGCAACCACGCCCGCCACGGTGGCAGACAACAGCAAATGGATGGCAGCGGCGCGCAGCGCATGGGCACCGCGGGAGTGGAATACGGAAGGGAAAGCAGAAACTTCAGGCACGGCAGCAGCAAAAAATGAAGAGAGAGAGAGAGAGAAAGACGTGGGGTTCCCATCATCAACGAAAACGCCCGCAAAAGCGGGCGTTGTGTTTCTCACCCGGCGCTTAGCTGCGCCTGACGATCAACGGCACTCGGACGGCATATATTTAGCCAGCACCGGAGCAGCATTAACCGTTATATTGGTCAGCCCGCGACCGTTTGCAGATACGTTGGTTGCAGAAGTGCAAGCCCAATCCACAGCACCGACGGAAGTTGCCACAGGCAATGCGCCCTGGACATTCGGAAGGAGGTTAAACGCCTTTCCGTTCAGGCCGGTGGGAATACCATTGCCTGAAGTGGCTGCAATTGCTACCGAGATGGTCCAGTTGGTCGCCGCTGCAGGGAAGGGAGCGCAGTCTGCCGCAGTTGGAGCACCGCCAGCAGCTGCGTTGTATACACAGTAGTTCAGGACATATTTTGATGCCTTTTGCTGATACGGCGTTGCATTGATTGCGGTCGCAGCAGCTGTCAACCCTGTCACACCGTCAGATTGGAACGCTTCGCTCAACACACCTTTGGCAGAAGAGCCGGCGATCACACCTTCAGAAATCTTTGCCCGAACCGTGTAATCCTGATAAGCAGGCAAAGCGATAGCGGCCAAGATACCGATGATCGCCACAACGATCATCAATTCGATCAAGGTAAAACCTTGTTGGAGAGAACGCTTCATGAAAACCCCCTAGGGAAAGTTGCAAATGCACAGGGTATGCAGCAAATCCTGTGCCAGGATTTTTACGGCACGTGAGGTGAGACATTTCAAATTGGCAGTCTCTCAACGTGACACGTTTGCGCACAGATTGCACATTTTTGTCACCTTCAGTCTGCCGCTTTGCCCCGGCCCGTCTTTTGTGGTGCCTTGCGCTGCCCCCCTACACCTCAAACTCCTGCCCCGCCTCCAGCCACCGAATGTCGTGCCTGGCCGGCGCCCCCGCTGCCGCATGCGCGTCAAACCGGCACACTTCTTCATAGATGAGCGCCGTTTCCGACGGCTTGGTGTGGGTGATGCAGATGGGGCAGTTCGCCGCACCCTGGAACTGCGCCAGCTCCTGGGCCAGGGTGTCCGACGACAGATGCCGGCTGCGCTCGGCCAGCAGGTGTTCGCGCCGGCTGAACGCGGTCTCAATCACCAGCATGGCAACAGGCAAGGCATTCACGCGCTGCCAGAACGCCGGGTTGCGCCCGGTGTCGCCGCTGAACACCCACCAGCCGCGCTCGCCCTGCACGGCATAGCCCACGGCCGGCACGGTGTGCAGCGCGGGCAGTACTTCGAGGACAGCATCCGCCACGCTCAACACTTCGCCAGTGGCCAGAGGGACGCAACGCAAAAAGGGTCTGTCGCTGCTGGGGATACGGCTGAAGTCGGGCCAGATGGTGCCGTTGAACACATGGGCGCGCAGGGCGGCAATGGTTTCCGGCAGCGCATGCACCTGCAGCGGGGCGCTGCGCATGGCGGCCACCGAATCGATCATCAGTGGCAGGGCGGCGATGTGGTCCAGATGCGAGTGGGTGAGGAACACATGGTCGATGGCCGCCATTTCGTCCAGCGTCAGGTCGCCCACGCCGGTGCCCGCATCGATCAGGATGTTGCGGTTGACCAGAAACGAGGTGGTGCGGCAGCCTTGCGAGATGGCGCCGGAACAACCAAGCACACGGATTTTCATAGGGCTGCGGCTATTTGGTATCGAAACGGGTCGCCCCGTCCCAGTCGGGCTGGTAGGGTAACACCCGCAGCATGGCCACACGTTCGGCGTACCAGGCCAGCAGCTTGCTCTCAGGATCGGCGCGGCGCAGGGATTCTGCATGGCGATCGCAGGCCGCCCAATCCTGCGCGCGCAAGCTGGCGAGCGCCTCGTTCCATTGCGCCAGCCTGTGCATCTGATCAGGCGCGACCTCCCCCAACCGGCCGAGCGGGTAAAAAATGGCGACGGCGTCTTCCTTGCCCTTGACGCGCACACGGTCGAGCTCCTGCCAGACGAAACCACTCGCCTGCTGGCGGGTTGCCTCGCTCGCCACAATGTCCACGCCGTAGACTTTGCACAAGCCTTCCAGGCGCGAGCCAAGGTTGACGGCGTCGCCAATCACGGTGTAGCTGCGGCGAATGTCCGAGCCCATGTCCCCCACGCACATGGGGCCGGTATTGAGCCCTATGCCGATGCCGATCTCTGGCAGGCCGGTGGCGCGGTGGCGGGCGTTGAGCGATTGGACAGCAGCAACCATGTCCAGCGCCGCCTGCACGGCCAGCGCGGCGTGCTGCTGCGTGGGCACCGGTGCGCCCCAAAAGGCCATGACGCAGTCCCCCATGTACTTGTCGATCGTGCCCAGATGCGCGCGAATGGCCTGCGTGAGACGGCTGAAGATGTCGTTGAGCAAGGCTTGGAGCTGCACGGGCTCCATGCGCTCGGACATGGCGGTAAAGCCGCGCATATCGCAAAACATCACGGTGAGTTCGCGGCTGGCGGCCTGCATGCTGTAGCGCTCGGGCGCGAGCAGCATCTGGTCCACGAGTTCAGGGGGCACGTAAGTGCCAAACAGGTGCGCCAGGTTGCGTTTGGTGCGGCTCTCTGTCAGGTAGCCATGGGCCATGTCGAGTGCGGTGGCCACCACCACCACGGCCAGCGCACTCGCCAATGGCAAGGCCAAGCCGTCGACCAGATACAGCTGTGCATTAAGGCCTACCAAGGCCACCAGTACAGCGGCGGCCAGCAGCAGCGCACGAGCGGCGCTGAGCAAAGGCAGTACCAGCGCCAGCAGCACGCCAGCAACGACGATTTGCAATACGTCAAAGGCGGTGGCGTAGTCGGGCCGATAAATCGCCTTCCCGCTCAGGAACCCCGAGAGCACATTGGCGTGCACTTCCACACCGGGGTACGCGCGCCCGACAGGCGTCGCACGCAGGTCCTGCAGGCCCGGCGCCGTGGAGCCCAGCAGCACAATTTTGCCGCGCAGGCTGCCGGCGGGCAGCCTGCCTTGCAGCACGTCAGCCGCCGAGATATACCGAAAAGATCCACCACTGGGCCCACCCGGCCCGCGGTAGGGCACGAGCGTTGCCAATTCCTCGTCCACCGGGAGGAATTTCCGCCCGCCACTTGCGTGCAGCTCGACGCCGCGCAGCAAGTTGCGCTCGCCCGGCACTGGTTCCGTAGCAAACGCCGGCACCACATTGGCGCCGCCCAGGAAGGTACGGTAGACGGCTAGCGCCAACGATTCGTAGTAAGCACCCTGGTACTCCGCCAGCAGAGGCAATGAGCGCACGACACCGTCCTCATCGCTCATGGTATTGAAGAAACCTGCTGCTGGAGCCGCCTGCGCCAGGACGGCAAGGTTGCTGCCAAAGCCGCTCCAGACAGTAGCGTTGAGCAGGCTTCCCCCCATCTGCTGCAGCGTCAGCGCAGGGGGCGGCAGGGCACCACGCCCCTGGCCATCGCGGTCGCTGGTGAAGTAGTAGCCGAGCACGGCATTTTGCGTGTCCATCGCACCGGCAAAGCGCGCGTCATAGTCGAGCGTGGGTGCAAGGCCAGTCAAGGCTTGTGCAAAGCCAGGCTGGCTCTTGAGCGGGCCTTGTGCCAGCTCGTTCAGGCGCGCGAGGCCAGAGCTGGTATCGGCCTCGGCAAAGACCACATCGAAGCCCAGCACCGCGATCTCTTGGCGTTGGAACAGCTCGTTGGCAAACGCCGCCATCTTGTCCCGGCCCCAGGGCCATTGGCCGACGCGCTGCAGGCTGGCTTCGTCAATGTCGACAATGACGATGCGCCCGTCGGGCGTATGCGGCAACGTCGCACGCAGGCGCACGTCGTACAGCAGGTGCTCAAGCCGCTCGAGAAACTGGAACGATACGCCGCCTGACGCATGCAGCACGCCCAGCACAACGGGCGCGAGCACCCACACCATCCGGCGCCAGCGCCGCTGCAGGAGGCTGGCCCATCGCGGTGCCACGGTGCAGGCAGGCTGCGCGCGTCAGCCGCTCTGGCTCACACGTGAACGAACTGCATTTCCGTCCCTGCCAGCGCCAGGCGGTCGCCGTCTTTCAGGGGC
Source organism: Simplicispira sp. GW247-4R2A (assembly GCF_059424465.1). Classification (NCBI taxonomy): domain Bacteria; kingdom Pseudomonadati; phylum Pseudomonadota; class Betaproteobacteria; order Burkholderiales; family Comamonadaceae; genus Simplicispira; species Simplicispira sp. GW247-4R2A. The sequence continues at coordinate 35,303 of NZ_JBWKZM010000032.1, forward strand.
ACGGGATCGTTGCCAATCCGCGCTCCGTTGAGTTCGGGAGGCTCGGGGCCCTCGACATGCGCCAATACGAAGCCATGGTGGCGCCGGGTCACCGATGCCACGGCTACCCCGGGTTTGCCAATGGTGGTGACCACCTTGGTGAGCGCCACCTCACGGCCTGTCGCAGGGCCGGACAGCACCCGGATGACGGCAGTAATGACCGTACCCCCCGCACTTCCAAACCCTGACAGCGGCGCCGGGCCGGTGGTGGGAGCAGCACTGCGCGCAGCGACTGCCGGCAACACCATGCCGGGCTTGAACACCATGGTTTTCTCAAACTGGGGGTCTTCCGCCTCGTTGAAAAAGCGGATTTTGTACTTGCCGACTTCGAGCGTGTCGCCGTTGCGCAATTCGTGCCGCATCACGGCCTTGCCGTTGACGTAGGTGCCGTTGGTGCTGTGCAGGTCTTCAATGGCGACGTCGTTGCCGGCCATGTGAAAGGCCGCATGCTCGCCACTCACGGCCAGGTTGTCGATCACGATGTCGTTGTAAGGGCGCCGCCCCAACGTGGTCCGCTCTTTGGTGAGCTCCACTTCCTTGATGACGACCCCGTCAATCGAAACAACCATTCTTGGCATGTCCCACTCCCGATGTATTGGCTTACGTGTTGGATTCGTTGCGGCACAGGTGATCAGGCGCGCAGCAAGCGCGACATCAAGCCTTGTTTGCGCGGGCCCATGCTCGCTTTCACCAAGACCACACTGATATTGTCGCGCCCGCCTTGGCTGTTGGCGGCCGCAATCAGCCGCTCGGTCTTCTCTTCGAGCGAGCTGCGCGGCGCAAGCAGGGCGGCAAGCTCCGCGTGGCGCACCATTTCGCTCAGCCCATCGGAGCACAGCAGATACAAGTCGCCCGGCTGCACCTCGAATTCATTCACTTCGAGCAAAACCAGTTCTTCGACCCCCAACGCACGGGTGACGAGATTGCGACTTGCAGACACCGCCGCCTGTTGCGGCGTGATCAGGCCAGCGTCTATCTGCTCCTGGAGCCAGGAATGGTCACGCGTGATCTGCTCCAGCACGCCTTCGCGCAGGCGGTAGCAACGGGAGTCGCCAATATGCCCCAGCATGAGACGCGGGCCTTGAAAAACACCAACCACCAAGGTAGTGCCCATGCCGGTGTACTGCATATTGGACTCGGCAGCCTCCAGGATGGCCTGGTTGGCGTTGTCCACGCATATTTCCATGGCCCGGCGCAGATCGAACGATTTGGCCCGCGGGCCCGCCTGGGCAAGCCAGCGCGCCATTTCCCTCTGAATGAAGTCGATGGCCATGCGGCTGGCCACTTCACCCGCGTTGTAGCCACCCATGCCGTCGGCGAGCATCGCCAGTTGGGCCTGCGAATCGACGCCTACCGCGTCTTCGTTGTTGGCCCGTACACGACCCGTATCGGTACGCGCACAAAACTCGTAGCTCAGCGACACCGCACTCATCAGATCCTCGAACGCGTGGCGTGGGGTGCTGCCGGCGCGGCCGCGCTGTCGAACACTGTGTCTGGGAAGTCCGCCATGGGGTATTTGTGAAAATCTGTCCGCGCATCATAGTCGAGTGGGGGGCCGAAATGCGCATCCGCAGACGGGCGCATTCCCGAGCTGGCCTCGCGCAGGGCGGCCGCCATTTGCGCCCCGGTCTGAAAGCGTGCGCCGGGGTTCTTGTGCAAGGCACGCGCTACCACCATGGCGACCGATTCCGGAAGGTCCGCGCGCAGCGTGCGCACGTCAGCCGGCACCTCGTTCGCAATGGCGTGCATCAGAGCGCTCATGGACTCGCCGCGCAGCGGCAGGCGGCCCGTCAGCAGCTGGTACAGCGTCACGCCCAGCGCATAGATATCGCAGCGGCCATCTGCCTTGGTTCCCACGATCTGCTCTGGCGCCATGAAGCTTGGCGTTCCCAATACAAGACCCGTACGGGTCTTGCTGTTGTCCGTAATGCGCGCAATACCGAAATCGGTCACCTTGACGGTGTCCGTTCCAGCGTCGTACAGGATATTGGAGGGCTTGATGTCGCGGTGCACCACCTGGTGCTGGTGGGCATAGTCGAGCGCGTCGGCAACACGCGCAGCGATGGACAGCAGGATGGGCACCGCAAGCCAATGCTCTGGCTGGACTGCGTGTGACAAATCCTTGCCACGCAGCCGCTCCATGGCAATCCAGCTAAGGCCTTGTTCGTCGCCTGCGTCGTAGATCGCCACGATCTGGGGATGCTGCAGACGGCCGGCGGACTCGGCCTCGCGAAAAAACCGGGCGCGGGCATCCACCAGGGCGGCGCCCTCGAATTCGCTGCCCAACGCGAGCGTCTTGAGGGCGACGGCCCGGCCAATCACCGGATCGTGCGCTGCATACACCCGGCCCATGGAACCGCGCCCCAGTTCACCGTCGATCTCATAGCGGCCCAGGTGTTGGGGTGCAGCGAAGGCTTCGGCTCCCTGCGGCCGTGCGCTGGGCAGGCCTTTTGCCTGGCGTTCTACTTCCGCCAGACGCTCCGCGCGCCCGAGGCGAGCTCCGGCATCGCGGTACAGCGGGGCGTGTGCGACCAGGTGGGCAAAAACGCCACGCGCCCCTTCAAATGAGCGGTTGCGCTCAAAAGCTTTGCCCAGGTGGTACAGATCGCGCAGCACCTCGCCGCGCACCGGCAACTGCACAAGTTTGTCGAATGCGGCGTCGAGCTTGCCTTGATTTTTCAAGTCGCTCGCCAGACGGCGCACCTCGTCTTGCAGCGCCGTGCCGCCATTGCGCGCTGCGGCAACCTCACCCTTGGCCGCACGCCGCGCGAGGTAGGTGTAGTGCCCGGTAAAGAGCGCCAGCAGCGGCAAGGCCAGCATCCGGCCCTGGCTCCATCCCACCGCGACACAAATACCCGCTACCCCGACGCCGGCCAGAACGCCCGGCCAGACGCGCAGCAGCGGCAGCAGGGCGAGGCAGGCCAGCACCACCAGCAATGCCGCCAGAACCAGCAGCGATGGCGGCAGCGGCACCAAGCCTGTAGCGACGCAGACCAGCACCGCCAGTGCGGCAGACGCCACAGGCCAGAGCGCATCGCGCCGCCACAATGCCGCATCCGGCGCACCATACCGTGGCGCCGGATGAACCCGGTGCGCGTTTTGCTTGCTTGCCACAGTGGTGCTCCCTCCGAACGCGTTGCCAACCATCGATCTTGGCCAAAAAACAAGCAATTTTTGCGCCCGTTGTACGTGCAGGACGGTGCTGCCGGTCTCGACAACAAAAAAAACCCGCACGCAGCGGGTTTTCGGAGGGTGGCGCGGCGCCTATTCCGTTTCTCAATCAATCGAGTACGCGAAGGCGAAGTGCAGGCAGTACAGGCGTACGGCAAGCGAAGCCGACAAAGTAATCGTTTGATTTAAAAATGGAATTACAACTGCGCTTTGAGCAAATGGCCCAGTTCGGACGGGTTGCGGGTCACGATAAAGCCGCACTCTTCCATGATGGCCAGCTTGGCATCCGCGGTATCGGCGCCACCGGAGATCAGCGCGCCGGCGTGGCCCATGCGCTTGCCTGCGGGGGCCGTGACACCGGCGATGAAACCGACGATGGGTTTCTTCATGTTGGCCTTGCACCAGCGCGCGGCTTCGGCTTCGTCGGGGCCGCCGATTTCGCCAATCATGATGACGGCGTCGGTGTCCGGGTCGTTGTTGAACGCCTGCATCACGTCGATGTGCTTCAAACCATTGATCGGGTCGCCGCCGATGCCCACGGCAGTGGACTGGCCCAGGCCGACTTCGGTCAGCATGGCCACGGCTTCGTACGTCAGCGTGCCCGAGCGGCTGACCACGCCGATGCGGCCCTTGCGGTGGATGTGGCCGGGCATGATGCCGATCTTGATTTCATCGGGCGTGATGATGCCGGGGCAGTTGGGGCCCAGCAGCAGCGTCTTCTTGCCGCCGGCGGCTTCCTTGGCGCGCATTTTGTTGCGCACTTCCAGCATGTCGCGCACTGGAATGCCTTCGGTGATGCAGATCGCCATGTCCAGATCGGCTTCCACAGCTTCCCAGATGGCGGCAGCGGCGCCCGCGGGCGGCACGTAGATCACCGAGACGGTGGCGCCCGTCTGGTGTGCGGCTTCCTTGACGGAGGCGTAAATCGGGATGTTGAAGATCGACTCGCCGGCCTTCTTCGGGTTCACGCCAGCGACGAAGCAGTTCTTGCCGTTCGCGTATTCCTGGCACTTTTCCGTGTGGAACTGGCCGGTCTTGCCCGTGATGCCCTGGGTGATGACCTTGGTGTCTTTGTTGATGTAGATCGACATGTTTCTTGTCCTAGTCAGTTTGGGACAGCGCTAAAGATCTGTCCCCAAGGTCATTACTTGACGGCAGCTACAATTTTTGTAGCGGCTTCGGCCATGGTGTCGGCCGCGATGATCGGCAGGCCGGACTCGGCCAGCAGCTTCTTGCCCAGCTCTTCGTTCGTGCCCTTCATGCGCACCACCAGCGGCACGGACAGGTTCACCGCTTTGCAGGCGGTGATCACGCCGGTGGCGATGGTGTCGCACTTCATGATGCCGCCGAAGATGTTGACCAGAATGCCTTTGACATTTTTGTTCGCCAACATGATCTTGAAGGCCTCGGTCACCTTCTCGGCGGTGGCGCCACCGCCCACGTCGAGGAAGTTGGCCGGCTCGCCGCCAAACAGCTTGATGGTGTCCATGGTGGCCATGGCCAGGCCCGCGCCGTTGACCAGGCAGCCAATGTTGCCGTCCAGGCTGATGTAGGCCAGGTCGAACTTGGAAGCCTCGACTTCGGCCGGATCTTCTTCGTCCAGATCGCGCAGCGCCACGATTTCGGGGTGGCGGAACAGCGCGTTGGCGTCAAAGTTGAACTTGGCGTCCAGCGCCGTGAGCTTGTTCTGGCTGTCGCGGTTGAGGGGGTTGATCTCGACCAGCGAGGCGTCGGTGTCCATGTAGCACTTGTAGAGCTTCTGGAACAGGTCTACCGCCTGGTCCATCGAAGCTTCGGGCAAGCCGATGCCGCGTCCAATCTTGCGCGCCTGCTCGTCGCCCAGGCCCTTGAGCGGGTTGATGTACTCGGTAATGATTTTCTCGGGCGTGGAATGGGCCACTTCTTCGATGTCCATGCCCCCTTCGCTCGACGCGATGAAGGCAACGCTTTGCGTGGCGCGGTCGGTGACCAGCGAGACGTAGTATTCCTTCTGGATGTCGGCGCCATCTTCGATGTACAGGCGGCGCACCTTCTGGCCCTCGGGCCCGGTCTGGTGCGTCTTGAGCTGCATGCCCAGGATTTCGCCGGCCAGGCGCTTGACGTCGTCGATGCTCTTGGCGACCTTCACGCCGCCACCCTTGCCGCGACCGCCGGCATGAATCTGCGCCTTGACGACCCAGACCGGCCCGCCGAGCTTTTGTGCAGCTTCGACGGCTTCCTGAACGGTGAATGCGGGAATGCCGCGCGGAACGGGCACACCAAATTGGCGCAAGATTTCCTTGGCTTGGTATTCGTGAATCTTCATGAGGACTTTCTCAGGAAAGGAATTTCACCCGTCTGCCATGAATGCATGTCTGGCGGCGGGCGGTGGACATGGCAGCCAGCGACTGTATCATGTTGCAACGCACCAATCTTGTTGGGAGCTTACACGCGGCGCTGCTGCTGCATCCGTACACACCGAGGAACACGCATGGTCAAGGTATTCATCGACGGCGAAGCTGGCACCACGGGGCTGCAAATTCGCGAGCGTCTGCAGGGCATGGACGCCATTGACCTGATCAGCATTGCCCCCGAAGAGCGCAAGAACCCGGCTGCCAAACGGGCCCTGTTGGCGCAGGTGGACCTGGTCATCCTGTGCCTGCACGACGACGCCGCGCGCGAGACGGTGGCGCTGGTCGATTCCATTGAAGCCGCGGGAGGGCGCCGCACCAAGATCATCGACGCGAGCACCGCGCACCGCACAGCACCGGGCTGGGTGTTCGGCTTTCCGGAGCTGTGCGCCGGTCAGGCGCAGGCGGTGCAAGCGGCGGCGCGCGTCTCCAACCCCGGCTGCTACGCCACCGGCGCCATTGCGCTGCTGCGCCCCCTGGTCGATGCGGGCCTGGTGGCTGCCGACCACCCGCTGTGCCTGCCCTCGGTGAGCGGCTACTCGGGCGGAGGGCGCAGCATGATTGAAGCCTACGAGGCGGGCGCAGCGCCGGCCTTCGAACTGTATGCGCTGGGCCTGACGCACAAGCATTTGCCGGAAATCATGCAGTTCACGGGCCTCACGCGCCGGCCTATTTTCATTCCCGCCGTCGGCAATTTCCGCCAGGGCATGCTGGTGGAGCTGCCGCTGCATCTGGACCTGCTGCCCGGCCAGCCCAAGGCAGCCGATCTGCACGACGCGCTGGCCGCGCATTACGCCCGCAGCAACACGCCTGAGCAGTGGGTGCGCGTACTGCCGCCCACGGACAACGGCAAGCTCGACGCGCCCGCGCTGGCCGGCACCAACGCGCTGGAACTGCGCGTGTACGCCAACGAGGCCTACCGGCACGCGGTGCTGGTGGCGCGACTGGACAACCTGGGCAAGGGTGCCAGCGGCGCGGCGGTGCAAAACCTGCGGTTGATTTTCGGCCTCTAAGAGACCTGTTCCAAGCGGCGGACGCCGCGAAACGGCGCTAGGCCTCGTCCCGGTCTGCCATGCGCAGCACGCGCGAGGCCACGTCCCCCGAGAAGCCGCGCGCCATCAAAAAACGCATCTGCTTGGCACGCGCCGAGGCGTCGGCGGGCGGCTCGGCGAACTTGCGGCGCCACAGTTCGCCGGCACGCTCCAGCTCGGTGCCCTGCAAGGGCGCCAGGGCTTGCTCCACCGCCTCGCCCGAGAGCCCCTTGGCCTGCAGTTCCTGGCGGATGCGCATGAGCCCCATGCGGCCCGCCCGCTGGTGCACCACGGACTCGGCCACCCGCTGCTCGCTGATGAAATCCTTGGCCTGAAGGTCGTCCAGCACGGCCGCGAGGTCGTCGCCGTCCTGCACATGCCGCGCCAGCTTGCGTGCCAGTTCGGCGCGCGAGTGCTCACGCTGCGAGAGCAGGCGCAGCGCCCGGCCCTTGAGCGAAGGCGGCGGGGTGCGCACTGCCTAGAGACTCCTGAATTTGTAGCTTCTAGCGCTTACTGGGTAAGCGCTCAAGCGACTTTTTCTTCTGATTTCTTGCCCCGCGCAGACACTGGTGCCGGCACCACGCCATCGGCGGCATCGTCGCCGGGCACCGCAAGCACCGGCGCGCCAGCCGGCAGCAGGGCGACGCCCAGGCTGTCGCGCACCTTGTTCTCGATCTCGCGCGCCAGTTGCGGGTTCTCGCGCAGGAATTCGCGCGCGTTGTCACGGCCCTGGCCGATCTTCTCGCCGTTGTAGGCGTACCAGGCACCCGATTTTTCAACGATGCGCGCGGTTACCCCCATGTCGATGATTTCGCCCTCGCGCGAGATGCCTTCGCCAAACAGGATGTCGAACTCGGCCGTCTTGAACGGGGGCGAGACCTTGTTCTTCACCACCTTGACGCGGGTTTCGTTGCCAATGACTTCCTCGCCCTTCTTGATGGAGCCGATGCGGCGGATGTCGAGCCGCACCGAGGCGTAGAACTTGAGCGCGTTGCCACCGGTGGTGGTCTCGGGGCTGCCGAACATGACGCCGATCTTCATCCGAATCTGGTTGATGAAGATGACCATGCAGTTGGTTTTCTTGATGGTCGAGGTCAGCTTGCGCAGCGCCTGGCTCATCAGGCGCGCCTGCAGGCCGGGCAGGCTGTCGCCCATGTCGCCCTCGATTTCGGCCTTGGGCGTGAGCGCCGCGACCGAGTCGATGACGATCAGGTCCACCGCGCCCGAACGCACCAGGCTGTCGACGATCTCCAGCGCCTGTTCGCCGGTGTCGGGCTGGCTGATCAGCAGGTCTTGCAGGTTCACGCCCAGCTTTTGCGCGTACTGGATGTCGAGCGCGTGCTCCGCATCGACAAAAGCACACTGGCCGCCCTGCTTTTGCATTTCCGCGATGACTTGCAGCGTCAGCGTGGTCTTGCCCGAGGATTCCGGGCCATAGATTTCCACCACGCGGCCGCGTGGCAGGCCGCCGACGCCGAGCGCCACATCGAGCCCAAGCGAGCCGGTGGACACCACCTGGATGTCCTCGATCACCTCGCCTTCGCCGAGCCGCATGATGGTGCCCTTGCCAAACTGCTTCTCGATCTGCGCCAGCGCAGCTTGCAGGGCACGTGCTTTTTCGCCGTCGGCGGGCATGCTGTGGTTGGTTGGGGTGCTCATGGAAATCTCCTGGAAATTCAATGCGTTGACGAGGTTTTTGTCTGCACCCCGTGGGAAATACTGGATGCTTGACCAGTAATGTAGGGCCGAAGTATTCTCCCGTAAAGATGATTTATAGTCAGTTTGCCTGACAATAAACCATGCCCGCCTCCATGCCCGTCTCCCCACCCTCCGACGCCTGGCGCCAGACCCACCTCGGCCGCTTGATGGGCGATGCGCTGCGCCGCTTTGACGCGCGCGTGCTGCAACTCATGGCGCGCAATGTCGAGGTGCCGCTGGCGCTGTCCAACCTGGCGGCGCGCGACCAGGTGGGGGCCGCGCACGTTCACATCACGCGGCATTTGTCGCTCGCCGGCGATCGGCTGACCGACCTGGCAGCGCGCGCCGGCATGTCCAAGCAGGCCATGGCCAGTCTGGTGGACCAGTGCACCGCCTGGGGCCTGGTGCGCCGCGAGGCGGACCCGTCGGATGCCCGGGCACGCCGCATCGGCTTCACGCCCACGGGTCTGGATTGGCTGCAGGCGTTTCAGGACGCCGTGGCGCAGGCCGAGGCAGAGTTTCGTGCCGAGGTCGGCGATGCGGTGGCCACCGTGGTCGCCATTGGCCTGGAAACCTATGGCAGCGGCGCACCATCGGGCCAATGGCGCTCCTAGAATCGCAGGCAGGGGCACTCTTGCCCGGTCATAAGTCGAATCCGGGAGACCCGCATGCGCATCCTCATTGCTGAAGACGACCAAGTGCTGGCCGATGGCCTCTTGCGCACACTGCGCAGCTCGGGCGCGGTGGTGGACCACGTGGCCAGTGGCAGCGAAGCCGACGCCGCGCTGATGACGAACAACGAGTTCGACCTGCTGATCCTCGACCTGGGCCTGCCCCGCATGCACGGGCTGGAGGTGCTCAAGCGCCTGCGCTCGCGCGGCTCGGCGTTGCCGGTGCTGATCCTCACCGCCGCCGACAGCGTGGATGAGCGCGTCAAGGGCCTGGACCTGGGCGCCGACGATTACATGGCCAAGCCGTTTTCGCTCCAGGAGCTTGAAGCGCGCGTACGCGCTCTGGCACGCCGCGGCATGGGCGGCGCCAGCAGCGCCATCAAGCACGGGCCTCTGGTGTACGACCAGGCCGGGCGCGTGGCCACCATCGACGGCAAGATGGTGGAGCTCTCGGCGCGCGAGCTCGGCCTGCTCGAAGTGCTGCTGCAGCGCGCTGGACGCCTGGTGAGCAAGGACCAGCTCGTCGAGCGCCTGTGCGAATGGGGCGAAGAGGTGAGCAACAACGCCATCGAGGTCTATATCCACCGCCTGCGGAAAAAGATTGAAAAGGGCCCGATCCGCATCGCCACCGTGCGCGGCCTGGGGTATTGCCTGGAAAAGATTCCGAGTTGATTGAAGCACCCCCCTGTGTCGCTTCGCTCCATCCCCCCTCTCTCGCATCGCTTCGCGCTGCGGGAGGGGGGACGCCACCAGTGCGGCGGGGCGGCCCTTGCACGGTGGCCGCTGGCCGAGGCCGCGCCAGTATGTTGCGTCGAGGGTGCGGCGATACGCCCCAAAAAGCAGGCGCCTATTGCTACTAATCCAGTAGCTTATAGCGCTTTCCCATCCTGCGTTAGAGCCACTTTTCACCCCAAACCAGGGCCGCGATCTTGAAGCTCTTCCAGCGCGAGCAGCGCTCTCTGTTTGGCGAGATCCTCGACTGGATGCTCACGCCGCTGCTCTTGCTCTGGCCCGTGAGCCTGGCGCTGACCTGGCTGGTGGCGCAGGGCATTGCCAACAAACCGTTTGACCGCGCGCTGGAATACAACGCCCAGGCGCTGGCGCAGCTGGTCTCGGTCAGCCACGGCAGGGCGCAGTTCAACCTGCCGCAGCCCGCCAGCGAAATCCTGCGCGCCGACGACTCCGACACGGTCTATTACCAAGTCCTGGGGCCGCGCGGCGAATTGCTCTCGGGCGAGCGCGAGCTGCCGCCACCGCCAGCCGACGAAGCCCCCAGCACCGGCGACGTGCACCTGCGCGACGCCGAGCTGCGCGGGCTGGACATTCGCATGGCCTATATCTGGGTACGCTTGTCCTTGCCCAATGCGCCGCTGGCGCTGGTGCAGGTGGCCGAGACGCGCGAGAAGCGCAGCGTGCTGGCCACCGAGATCATCAAGGGCGTCATGCTGCCCCAGTTCATCATCCTGCCGCTGGCCGTGCTGCTGGTGTGGCTGGCGCTGGCGCGCGGCATCCAGCCGCTGCACCAGCTCGAAGAGCGCATCCGCGCGCGCAAGCCCGACGACCTCTCACCACTCGACGACCGGACCGTGCCCCTGGAAGTGGCGCCGCTGGTGGCCTCGGTGAACGACTTGCTCACCCGGCTGAACGACTCGCTGGCGACCCAAAAACGCTTCCTGGCCGATGCCGCCCACCAGCTCAAGACGCCCCTGGCGGGCCTGCGCATGCAGGCCGACCTGGCGCAACGCGCAGGCACCAGCCCCGAAGAGATCAAGCGCTCACTGGAGCAGATCGGGCGCTCGAGCATCCGCGCCACCCACAGCGTCAACCAATTGCTGGCGCTGGCGCGGGCCGAGAGCAGCAGCGCGCAAATGGCGCTGATCCCCTGCGACCTGGCGCAGATCACCGTGGACGTGGTGCACGACGCGATCTCGCGCGCGCTCGACAAAGGCATTGACCTGGGCTACGACGGCGCCCTGCCCGGCGCCCCCGGCGTGCGCATGCTGGGCAACCCCACGCTGCTGCACGAACTGGTGCGCAACCTGGTGGACAACGCCATCAACTACACCCCCTCGACCCCCGAGCGCCCCGGCGTGGTCACGGCGCGCGTGCTGGCCGACACCTTTGGCCGCGTGCTGGTGGTGCAGGTGGAAGACTCCGGCCCCGGCGTGCCCGAGCCCGAGCGCGAGCTGATCTTCCGGCCCTTCTACCGGGCACTGGGGAACGACGCCGACGGCTCCGGCCTGGGCCTGCCCATCGTGCAGGAAATCGCCCGCCAGCACGGCGCGCGCATCGTGGTGGAAGACGTGCGCCCCGGCGCCACCCCGCCAGGCGCGTGCTTCAGCGTGCGCTTCGCGGCGCTGGATGCTTCGGAAGCCTGAGTTCTTGCAGCCGGTGTTAGCTTCTGTTTTGATAGCTGCTAGCGCAATGGGTATAAGCGCTAGGGCTTTTTTTACTAAAATTTCAGCTGCAGGGCCGCAGCGCCTTGCCGGCCAGCGCAGCGCGCAAGTCTTCTGCCTGGGCGCGCAGGCGCGCGTCGGCCTCGGGCAGGCGCAGCATGAAGCCAGGCATGTCCACGCGCTCCTGCACCACACGCGCCGAGCGCACGCCCTTGGCGGCAAGGGTGGCGAGGCCGCGCTGCGCCGCCTCTTCGGTGGAAAAGCGCCCCAGCGACAGGCCCGGCTCCAGAGTCCCGTTCGGCCGGTCGTAAGCGATGCTCAGCGCGCGCAGTTCGGCACGCTTCTTGGCGAGCTGGTCAGGGTCGGAAAACCGGCCCATGTAGACCATCCAGCGGCCCGGCAGCGTCGCCGGCTCCAGACGCCAACGGCCCTCGGGCAGCGCGCTGGCGGCGCGGCGCAGCACGTCGGCTTGCGCGGCGTCGAAGATGCCAGCCTGCAGGCATTCGCCTTGCGGTGCAGAGGCAGCGGCGGCCTCGGGCGTGCTCTGCGCCGGCGTACCGGGCGCAACTGCAGGGGCTGCGGGCGCGGTGGGCGCCGGCTGCCCCGACACAGCGGCGGGAGACGCCGGTTGGGTGCCGGGCTGCGGCAACACGCGCAGCAGCTCAGGGTGGATTTCGTTGGCCAGGCGCTGCGGCTCGGCCTGCTCGTGCGGCGCCAGGCCCCAGTCGCGCAGCAGCCCCTGCGACCAGGCGTAGTAGCCCCCGTTGGCGAGCAAAAGCAGGAGGACGAGCGCGCGCAGCATGGTCGCCTAGCTTGCCACAACGGGCCGCACCGACACTTCGGCGCTGCTGACCTGCACCAGGCCTGCCGCGCTCTGCAGGTGCAGCGCGCCGTCTGGCCCCACGCCGGCTGCCACGCCTTCACGGCCGTCCGACAGGCGCACGGCCCGGCCGGCCAGCGCGTCGCGCGCGGCAAAGGGCGCCACCAGGGGCGCAAAGCCCTGCGTTTCGAAGGTCTCAAGGGCGTCCACCAGATGCGGGACGACGCGGCCCAAGGCGGTGGGGGCGTCCCAGCGCGCATCGAGCTCGTGCAGGCAGCCGGCGGGCATGCTCAGCCCCTCGCTGCTGCGCGGCGCCACGTTCAGCCCAACACCGACCACCACCCAGCGCGCGGCAGGGCCGGCCGCGTTGGGCGCCAGCAAGCTGGCCGTCTCGACCAGAATGCCGCCGAGCTTGCGCTCCGGGCCACCCGCGCCCTGCAGCCACAAATCGTTGGGCCACTTGAGCGCGATGCGCGGCTCGCGGCCGCCCGCCGCCGGCAACTCGGCCTGCAGGCTTTGCGCCACGCACAGGCCCACGGCCAGCGACAAGCCCGACCAACTGCGCGGCGCCAGCGGCAGCGCCAGTGAAAAGGTGAGTGCCGCGCCCGGCTCCGCGCCCACGCTCTGCCAGGCCCGCCCCATGCGCCCGCGCCCTGCGGTTTGCGCCAGCGCGACCAGCAAGAGCGGCTCGCTCTGCCCGCTGCGCAGGCGGCGCATGCACTCGGTGTTGGTCGAATCGACCGTTGCCAGCAGCTCGGCGGTAAAGCCGGGCAGGCGCGGCGCCAGCGCCTGCCACAAGTCTTCCAGCGGCCAGCGAAGGGGTTCGTTCACTGGCGCACCTCCAGTCGGCTCAGGGGTTGGCGCAAGGCCTGGCGCCGCGCTCATGCGCCGGCCCGCGTCTTGCGTGGTTTGGAGGGGGCTTTTTTGGCCAGCGGCGCCGGCGCCCACGGGCCGCGCTTGGGGGCGAGCAAGGTGCCGCGGCAGTTCGCCGCGCCGCACCAGCAGGGGTATTCGGCCTTCAGCTTGGGCGTGTAGCGCTCTTCGATGATCAGACCATAGTCGTAGTTCAGCTCTTCGCCCGCTGCGATGTTGCGCAGCGCGGTGATGAAGATGCGGCCCTCCTGCTCATCGGCAAAGCAGTTGGGATCGCAGCTGTGGTTGATCCAGCGCGAGGAGTTGCCACCGAACTTGGCGTCGATCACGCGGTCTTCATCGACATGAAAATAAAACGTGTGGTTGGGCTGCAGCGGATCGTGCGGGTGCCGGTCCTGCGCCGCCTGCCAGCTGATGACCTCGCCGGTGTATTCGATCAGCACCTCGCCCTCGGCGATATCCTGCACGGCGAAGACGCCCTTGCCGTGTACGCCGGAGCGGCGGGTCTGGAGCCGGCGTCCGGCGTGGGAGGCGGGCACGGTGCTTGAAGGCATGGCAAAACTTCTGTTACTTTGAATATGCACACCTGCGCGTGCGCGTGTACGCGCGAGGAAGCCCGATTGTAGAAGCGCGCGCGGCCCTGTCCGGCCGCGGCGCCCCAGTACGAAACCCCATGAGCAAAACCCTCGTCATCGCAGAAAAACCTTCGGTCGCACAAGACATCGTGCGCGCACTCACGCCCATGGCGGGCAAGTTCGACAAGCACGAAGAGCATTTCGAGAACGACCAGTACGTCGTCACCAGCGCCGTCGGCCACCTGGTCGAGATCCAGGCGCCGGAAGAATTCGACGTCAAGCGCGGCAAGTGGAGCTTTGCCAACCTGCCGGTGATTCCGCCGCGCTTTGACCTCAAACCCGTGGACAAGACCAAGACGCGCCTGAACGCCGTCGTCAAGCAGGCCAAGCGCAAGGACGTGACGCAGCTCATCAACGCCTGCGACGCGGGCCGCGAGGGCGAGCTGATCTTTCGCCTGATAGAGCAGTACGCCGGCGGCGCCAAGCCACTGGGCAAGCCGGTCAAACGCCTGTGGCTGCAGTCCATGACGCCGCAGGCGATTCGCGACGGCTTTGACCAACTGCGCACCGAAGAGCAGATGCAGGGCTTGGCGGACGCCGCCCGCAGCCGCTCGGAGGCCGACTGGCTGGTCGGCATCAACGGCACCCGCGCCATGACGGCCTTCAACTCGCAGGGCGGCGGCTTCTTTCTGACCACCGTGGGCCGGGTGCAGACGCCCACGCTCTCGCTGGTGGTGGAGCGCGAAGAAAAAATCCGCAAATTCATCAGCCGCGACTACTGGGAAATCCACGCGTCGTTTGCTGCGCAGGCCGGCCAGTACCCCGGCAAGTGGTTCGACCCGGCGTGGAAGAAGAACCCCAACGATGCCGAGCAGCGCGCCGACCGCGTGTGGTCCGAAGCCCAGGCGCGCGCCATTGCCGATGCCTCGCGCGGGCAGGCTGCTACGGTGACCGAAGAGAGCCGCCCCACCACCCAGGCGCCGGGCCAATTGTTCGACCTGACCAGCCTGCAGCGCGAGGCCAACGGCAAATTCGGCTTCTCGGCCAAGACCACGCTCTCCCTGGCGCAGTCGCTCTACGAGCGCCACAAGGCCCTGACCTACCCGCGTACCGATTCGCGTGCGCTGCCCGAAGACTATGTGCCCGTGGCCAAGCAAACGCTCGAAATGCTGGCGGGCAGCGGCATGGCGCACCTGGCGCCGCACGCCCGCACGGCCATCGAAGGCCACTACGTGCGGCCGAACAAGCGCATCTTCGACAACGCCAAGGTGAGCGACCACTTCGCCATCATCCCCACGCTGCAAGCGCCCAGCGGTTTGTCGGAAGCCGAACAAAAGCTCTACGACCTGGTGGTGCGCCGCTTCCTGGCGGTGTTTTTCCCCAGCGCGGAATACCTGGTGACCACCCGCATCAGCAAAGTGGAGCAAGCGGGCCAAACCAACCACTTCAAGACCGAAGGCAAGGTGCTGGTCAAACCCGGCTGGCTCGCCATCTACGGCAAGGAAGCCGCCGATGAGGTGCAGGACGCCAAGGAAGGCGACAAAGGCCAGAACCTGGTCCCGGTGCAGCCGGGCGAAAAGCCCCTGGCAAACGAAGTCGACGCCAAGGGCCTCAAGACCAAGCCACCGGCGCGGTATTCGGAAGCCACGCTGCTGGGCGCCATGGAGAGCGCCGGCAAGCAGGTGGAAGACGAAGACATGCGCGAGGCCATGCAGGAAAAAGGCCTGGGCACGCCGGCCACGCGCGCGGCCACCATCGAAGGCCTGCTGGCGGAAAAGTACATGCTGCGCGACGGCCGCGAGCTGATCCCCACCGCCAAGGCCTTCCAGCTCATGACGCTGCTGCGCGGCCTGGACGTGAAGGAGCTGGCCCGCGCCGACCTGACCGGCGAGTGGGAATACAAGCTCGCGCAAATGGAAAAGGGCCTGCTGCCGCGCGCCACCTTCATGCAGGAAATCGCCGCCATGACCGAGCGCATGGTGAAGAAGGCCAAGGAATACGACCGCGACACCATCCCCGGCGACTACGCCACGCTGGTGGCGCCCTGCCCCAACTGCGGCGGCGTGGTGAAGGAAAACTACCGCAGGTACGCCTGCGTGGGCAAGCCAGGCGCGGAACCCTGCGGCTTCTCCTTCGGCAAATCGCCCGCGGGCCGCACCTTCGAGCCGCAAGAGGCCGAGCAATTGCTGAGCGAGCGCAAGATCGGCCCACTCGACGGCTTTCGCTCCAAGGCCGGCTGGCCGTTCACGTCCGAGATCGTGCTCAAGTACGACGACGAAGCGCACAACTACAAGCTCGAATTCGATTTTGGCGACGACAAGGCCGAGGAAACCGGCGAGCTGGTCGAATTCACCGACCCGGCGCTCGGCGCCTGCCCCATTTGCGGCGCCGAAGTGCACGAGCACGGCAGCAACTACGTGTGCGCCAAATCGGTCCCCACCGCCGCGCAGCCCGTGCCCAGTTGCACGTTCAAGAGCGGCAAGATCATCCTGCAGCAGCCAGTGGAGCGCGCGCAGATGGAAAAGCTCCTGCAGACGGGCAAGACCGACCTGCTCGACAAGTTCGTCAGCATGCGCACCCGCCGCGCCTTCAAGGCGCACCTGGCCTGGGACGCTGAAGCCGGCAAAGTGAACTTTGAATTTGCCCCGAGCAAGTTCCCGCCGCGCAAGCCGGCTGCCGGTGGAACTACCAAAACCATAGCTGCTGGCGCAAGCAGGACAAGCGCTGGAGGCCTAAAAGACCTTAAAAAACCAGCCACTGCCAAGAAAGCCCCGGCCCAAAAGACGGCGGCGAAAGCGGCCGCACCACGCAAGGCCGCAGCCGGCAAAGCGCCCAGCGCTGCGCTCGCCGCCGTCATCGGCACCGAGCCGGTGGCGCGCCCGGCCGCCGTGAAGAAGCTGTGGGAGTACATCAAGGCGCAGAACCTGCAGGACCCCAAGGACAAGCGCACCATCGTCGCCGACGACAAGCTGCGCGCCGTGTTCGGCAAGGACAGCGCCGGCATGTTCGAGCTCGCCGGCCTGCTCGGCCCGCACCTGGGCTGACCTGGAACGGGGGGCACCATGCTCGGCCCCAGGGAGCGCGCTGTCTGGACCACCCTGGCCGTGGTTCTGGTCGCAGCTAGCGTGGCCGCGTGGTGGACCGCCGAGCGCTGGACGCCGCTCGCCGGCCCCTGGGCCAGGCAAACCTGGCGGGCCATCACCCGCCCCAGCCCACCGCCTGGCCACGCCAGGGCGTCGGCAAGCGCGCAGCCTGCCAAAGCGGGCGCATCAGCCCCGGCCCCGGCCGCGCCACCACGCAAGTGCGTGCAAGGAAGCCGCACGGTGTACACCGACCAGCCATGCCCACCGGGCAGCCAGGAGCGCCCGCTGGACCCCGCGTTGAGCGTGCTGCCGCAGTGAACGGCCCGCCCGGGAGCGCTGCCCGCGGGGGACGGCCAAAACCGGCCGCTTGCGCTACGCTCAGCGCCATGCCAACACCCGACCTCTCTGCGGACGCTCCGCGATCCGAAACCCCCACCCGCTCCCTGCCGCTGGCCGGCGCCAGCAACTTCCGCGACCTGGGCGGCTACACCGGCCACGGCGGCCGGCAGGTCGCATGGCGGCGCATCTTCCGCTCCGACCACCTGGCCAGCCTGACGCCCGGCGACCAGGCACGCCTGGCCGCGCTGGGCATCGCACGCACGGTGGATTTCCGGGGCGAGCGCGAACGCGCCCAGCTCGCCTACCTGCTGCCCGCCGTCGAGCACTACCAACTGGCCATCGAGCCCACGGTGGTGCAGCGCGCCATCGAACTGCAGCGGGATGGCCGGGCACTGACCGCGCAGGACGCGGTGGCGCTGATGCAGGAAACCTACCGCGGCTTCGTGCACGAGAACGCGCCACGCTTTGCCGAGTTCTTTCGCATCCTGCTCGCCAAGGACACGCCGCTGGTCTTCCACTGCACCGCCGGCAAGGACCGCACCGGCTTTGCCGCCGCGCTCATCCTGCTGGCGCTCGGCGTGCCGCGCGACGTGGTGATGCGCGACTACCTGCTCACCAACGACCTGTACCGCCGCCCCGCCATGGCCGAGGGCCACGCACCGGAAGAAGTGCTGGCGGTGCTGTGGCGTGTGCAGGCCGAGTTTCTCGACGCGGCGCTGCACAAGGTGGACCAGGACTACGGCGGCCTGCAGACGTACTTGGTGGACGTCTTGGGCGTGGACAGCGCCG
Organism: Simplicispira sp. GW247-4R2A; assembly: GCF_059424465.1. NCBI lineage: Bacteria > Pseudomonadati > Pseudomonadota > Betaproteobacteria > Burkholderiales > Comamonadaceae > Simplicispira > Simplicispira sp. GW247-4R2A. The sequence continues at coordinate 53,178 of NZ_JBWKZM010000032.1, forward strand.
CGCAGCGGGAACTGGCAGGGCGCTACCTGCAAGCACCGCACGCCTGAGGCAAGCCACAGGCCAGCGCGCGGCGCCGGCCTGCTTCCCCCTATGCAGTGACGCGGCTGCGCAGCGAGCCCCACACCGTCCAGAGCAGCAAAAACGCACAAACCCCCAGCGCCACAGCCGTAATGGGCCGCTCCACAAACACGCTGAAGCTGCCGCGCGAGAGCAGCAAGGTTCTGCGGAAGTTTTCTTCCAGCATCGGCCCCAGGATCAGGCCCAGCAGCACCGGCACCACCTCCAGCCGCAGCAAGGCCATGAGGTAGCCCACGATGCCAAAGGCCAGCAGCACCCAGACATCAAACGTGCTGTTGCTGGTGCTGTACACCCCGATGCAGGTGAACAGCACGATGGCCGGGAACATCAGGTGGTAGGGGATAGAGAGCAACTTCACCCACATGCCAATCAGCGGGATGTTGAGGATCACCAGAAAAATATTGCCGATCCAGAAGCTCACGATCAGCCCCCAGAACAGGTCCGGGTGGGCCGTAATGACCTGCGGACCAGGCTGAATACCCTGGATGGTGAGGGCCCCCAGCATCAGCGCCATGACGGCGTCGCCGGGAATGCCGAGCGTCAGCGTCGGGATGAACGCCGTACCCACGCCCGCGTTGTTGCAGGCCTCGGGCCCGGCGATGCCCTCGATGGCGCCCTTGCCGAATTCCTCCGGGTGCTTGGAAATGCGCTTTTCCATCGAGTACGACAGAAACGTCGCCATGCCCCCGCTGGTGCCGGGCAGCGCGCCAAAAAAGGCGCCCAGGCCCGAGCCGCGCAGCATGGGGCCAAAGGAGCGGCGCCAGTCTTCCTTGGTCGGCATCTGGTCGCGCAGCGAGAAGCGTTGCTCCTCGGGCGTCACGCGCGAAGTGTTGGCGCTCTTGATCACCTCGGTAATGGCGAACAGCCCCATGGCCATGGCGATCAGGCTGATGCCGTCGGTCAGCTCAGGGATGTCGAAGGCAAAGCGCGAGACACCGCTGTTCACGTCCGTTCCGATCACGCCCAGGATCAAACCAAAGAACACCATCGCCACACCCTTGAGGGGCGAGCCCTGGCCCACGGTGGAAGCCGCAATCAGGCCCAGCAGCATCAACGCGCAGTACTCCGAGGGGCCGAAATTCAGGGCCCAGCCCGAGAGAACAGGGGCAAACATCATCAGCAGCACGATGCCCACGGCGGAGCCCCAGAACGAGGCCACGCACTTCATGAACAAGGCGATACCGCCACGCCCCTGCTTGGCCATGGGGTAGCCGTCCAGCACATCGACTGCTGCTGCCGCGTGCCCTGGCACCCCCAGCAGGATGGAGCAGGTGCCGCCGCCGTAATCGGCGCCAAAGTACACCCCCGCCAACATGATGAGCGCGCCGGTGGCGGGCAGGTGGTAGGTGATGGGCAGCAGCAGGGAAATCGCAATCAGCGAGCCCAGGCCCGGCAGCACGCCAACGAGCGTTCCCAGGAACACCCCGACGAAGCAGTACCAAAGGTTGCTGAGCGTGACCGCTTCATGGATGCCTATGGAGAGGTTGGCCGCAAAGATTGAAAGGAAGTCCATGGCTCAGAACTCCCAGGCAAAGGCCGGCAGTGTCATTTGCAGACCGAGCGAGAAGATCAGCCAGGCAATGACCGAGAGGGAAACACCGAGCAGGACGGCCCGGCGCAACTGAAAGCTGTTGCTTCCGGCAGAGGTGACCACCACCATCAAAATCGTGGTGGGGACCAGCCCAACATGCGAAATCAGCAAAGCGAAAAGCGCCACCGCCGCCATCACCGCCAGAAAGGGACGCAAAGTAAAAGGGGGCGGCTGCACCACATGGACCGTCTTGCGCAGCGAGAGCAGCGCAATCACCAGGCCCAGCGCGGCGAGGATGTAGCCGAGCACCGTCGGGAAATAGCCTGGCCCCATGCGGGAGGCGGAGCCGACCTGGTAATGGGTGGACGCATACAAGGCTACAAAGAGGCCTAGCGAAATCATCGCGATGCCAGCGACAAGGTCGCGAATGTCAGGTTTCAACGCTTGCTCCGACTACCGGACCGCCCGGTCGTGTGTGGCCACGATTATCTTGTGGGCGGCCATGGGGCGCTGGCGGGTCTGAAGTCGCACGCACGCCGCGCAGGCATTGGGGTCGGATCACGATTTCGCGCAGCGAAACTCGTGCTCCGACCCCAATCC
>NZ_JBWKZM010000033.1:0-54142 GCF_059424465.1 Simplicispira sp. GW247-4R2A
CCCCCGTTCCGCCCGAGCCCGCAGCGCCGCTGCCGGTGACGCACTACGAGAACTTCCCCGTGGCCTCCTGGCTGTGCCCGCCGGCGCTGCGCGCGCCCATTGCGGCGATTTACGCCTTTGCCCGCACCGCCGACGACATCGCCGACGAAGGCGATGCCGCGCCAAGCCAGCGCCTAGCGGACTTGGACGATTTCGAAACCGAGCTGCGGGCCGTCGCCAGTGGCGCGGCGCCCGGCGCACGCTGGCCCGAAGTGTTTGCCCCCCTCGCCGCCACAATCAAAAGCCACGCCCTGCCCCTGCCCTTGCTGACCGACCTGCTCAGCGCCTTCCGCCAGGACGTGGAGCGCACGCAGTCGGCCGAGCCCTACGCTGACCGAGCCGAGCTGCTCGACTACTGCCGCCGCTCGGCCAACCCCGTGGGGCGGCTGCTGCTGCACCTGTACGGTGTGAACGACCCCCAGGCGCTGGCGCAGAGCGACGCCATCTGCACGGCGCTGCAACTGATCAACTTCTGGCAAGACCTCAGCGTGGACCTGCCCCGCCAGCGCTGGTACGTGCCGCAAACCGACGCCACCGCGCTGGGCCTGCGGGCGGCGGACTTGCTGGCGCAACCGCGCACCCCCGCCAGCGACCGCCTGGTGGCCGAGCTGGCCGGCTGGGCACGGCGCTGCATGGACCAAGGCGCGCCGCTGGTGCACCGCCTGCCCGGCCGTGCGGGCTGGGAGCTGCGCCTGGTCGTCCAGGGTGGCCTGCGCGTGCTCGACAAAATCGACGCACTGCACGGCGCTTGCCTCAGCCAGCGCCCACGCATCCGCGCCTGGGACGCGCCCCTGCTGCTGGTGCGCGCCATGGCGATGTAAGCAAGTTTCATGGGCAACAAGCAGACGCTGTTGACCGCCAAAATTTTGAATCAAATTGGTCTCTAGCGCTTATCCACTATGCGCTAGAAGCTAGTTTTTTTATAGCGCGCTCTGTGTCTGCATCGGCCGTTGGGGCGCGCCCAGCGTGGCGCATCAGGGTAAGCGCGCATACCCGGCGGCGGCGGCGTGCGTACTGTGCGCGCACTGCCACTTTTTCACGGGCCAGCGTTCTGGCCCGTTCGCTTCATGACCCACGATTGCGCGCCTGCGGACAGCTTTGTCAGCGTCTTTGATCTGTTCAAGATCGGCATCGGGCCGTCCAGCTCGCACACCGTCGGCCCCATGATTGCCGCGCGCCAGTTTGTCTGCCAACTGCAATCGGCCATGGGGCTCGCGCCCGTGCATGGCGTGCGCGTCGAGCTGTTTGGTTCGCTCTCGGCCACCGGCATCGGCCACGGCACCGACCGCGCGGTGCTACTGGGCCTGGCCGGCCATGAGCCCGACCGCATCGACCCCGAGGCCATCGCCCCGGCCATCGAAGCCATTCGCAGCTCGCAAAGCCTCTCGCTGCTGGGCCAGCACCCGGTGCGCTTTGTCGAAAAAGAGCATGTGCTGATGCGCCGCAAAAGCCTGCCGCTGCACCCCAATGGCATGCGCTTTGCCGCGCTGGGCGCGGCGGGCGAAGAGCTGCTGGTCAGCGACTTCTATTCGATTGGCGGCGGCTTCGTCGTCGACGCGGCGGGCCAGCGCGTGGTCAACGCCAGCGCCGACGCCGCCGCGCCCAGCACGGCGCCCGCGCTGTACCCCTTTGCCAGCGGCGCCGAACTGCTGGCGCAGTGCAGCGCCAGCGGCCTCTCGGTAGCGCAGCTCATGGCGGCCAACGAGGCGCAGCGGCAAAGCCCTGAGGCGGTGCGCAGCCGCTTGCTCGCTATCTGGACCGTCATGGCCGGCTCGGTAGCGCGCGGCTGCGCAGCCAGCGGCCACCTGCCCGGGCGCATGCAACTGCGCCGCCGTGCGGCCGAGCTGCACAAAAGCCTGTGCAGCCACCCCGAGGCTGCGCTGCGCGACCCGCTGGCCATGCTCGATTGGGTCAACCTCTACGCCATGGCGGTAAACGAAGAAAACGCCGCCGGTGGCCGCGTGGTCACCGCCCCCACCAACGGGGCGGCCGGGGTGATTCCGGCGGTGCTGCACTACTACCGCAACTTTGTGCCCGGTGCGAACGAGCAGGGCGTGCTCGATTTCCTGCTCACTGCTGGCGCCATCGGCATCCTGTACAAAAAGAACGCCTCGCTCTCAGGCGCCGAAGTCGGCTGCCAGGGCGAAGTCGGCGTGGCCTGCAGCATGGCGGCGGGCGCGCTCGCCGCGGTGCTGGGCGGCAGCCCGGCGCAGGTGGAAAACGCTGCCGAAATCGGCATGGAACACAACCTGGGCATGACCTGCGACCCCGTGGGCGGCCTGGTGCAGATTCCGTGCATAGAGCGCAACGCGATGGGCGCCATCAAGGCCATCAACGCCGCGCGGCTGGCGCTGCGGGGCGACGGCCGGCATGAGGTATCGCTCGACCAGGTGATCCGCACCATGGTGCAGACCGGCGCCGACATGAAGAGCCGCTACAAGGAAACCTCGCGCGGCGGGCTGGCGGTGAATGTCATTGAGTGTTGAATTAGGTGCATCCCCCTGAGGCGCTTCGCGCCTTCCCCCTTCTCTTGCATCGCTGCACGATGCGGAAGGGGGACACCACCAGCGCGGCGGGGCGGCCCTTGCGCGGTGGTTGCTGGCTTCTGGCGCGCTCGCTTCATACGTCCTGGGTGGCGTACGCTGCATTCCCATCTCTACAAGCGAAAAGCGCCCCAAGGGGCGCTGCAATGGGCCGGTGCGGGTGTGCTTTTACCAGCGGTCGGAGCGCATGCGCAGCTCCCAATTGCCGCGGCGCAGTTGGTACACGCCCACGGCGGCGTAGCGCTGCTCGCCCTTTTCGTCCCACTTCATGGTGCCGGTGACGGGGGCGTAGCCGTTGATCTTGTGCAGCGCCGCCGTGATGTCTTCGGGCTTGGCCGACTTGGCCAGTTGCAGCGCTTGCGAGAGCACGTACATGCTGTCGTAGGAATAATGGCCGCCGTACGCCGGGGGCTTGCCAAAAGCGGCGCCGTATTTTTCAAGAAACTGCGGGCCGGCGGTGAATTCCTTGGCTTCCAGCACCGGCGACGTCGCGTAGAGGCCGTCGATGATGCCGTCGCCCTTGATCATGTCGGTGGTTTTGGCGGTATCGCTCCCCAACAGGCGCACGGAGGTGTAGTTGATCTTCTTGAGTGCCTGGAGCAGTGCCAGCACCTGGAAATCGTTGAGCGCCGAGATGATGACGTCGATGTTCTCAGCCTTCAGCTTGGCGGCCAGCTCATCAAAGGCCACCGTCTTGTCATCGAACGACTGGCGCAGCGCGACGCTCTTTTTCGCGGCTTCGAGGCGCTTGGCGGCGCCATTGGCCAGGTCTTTGCCATAGGGCGTTCCGTCATCGACCGCGGCATAGCGTTTGCCACCCAACTGCTCAGCAGAGAATGACGCAATTGCTGCGGCCTGCAAGTTGTCGTTGGCCACCATGCGCAGCGTGGTCGGAAAGCCCAGCTCGGTGTACTTGGGGTTGGTCGAAATAGCGATCTGCGCAATGCCGTGGGCCGCGTAAATGGGCGCGGTCGGAATGCTGACGCCCGAGTTTAGATGCCCGATCACCGCGACCACCCCGGCATCGACCAGCTGCTGCGCCACCTTCTTGCCCGTCTCCACGTCGGATTTGTCGTCCACCGACACCACTTCGAGCGTGACCTGCTTGCCGTCCACATTGAAACCCGCCGCATTCAGCTCTTTGACGGCCAGCGTGACGCCGTTGAGCAAATCCTGCCCCAGCGCGGCAATCGGGCCACTCAGCGGCTGCGCCACGCCGATGCGGACCGTGTCGGGTATGCGGCTGCAGCCGGCCAGCAGACCACCTGCAGCAAAGGGTGTCAGCACAAGCCCGGCAGAAAACTGGCGGCGATTCAGGTCTTGGGTCATGGAGTCGGTCGGCTGAAAAATTGAATGGGGTAGGTATACGGCGTGCAGCGGCGGCTGTGCGCGGGGGTTAGCCCTTGTATTAGAAAATGTGATCAACCGTAACAAATTGCCATGCCAGTGCCTTTGTTCCAGCAGATCAAGGCATTTGTCGGCCCCGCGTGGCACGACTCTTGCTTCGCATTGCCCACCATGAACGAACACAAACAAGCGCTGCGCATTGTGGTGATAGCCCCCGAACTCGCCGTGGCCGACCCGCGAGACCGGCACGCCCTGCGGCTGGCCGAGCGCTCGCGCATGCTGCGCATCGGTTTGCTGGAAAACAACCTCAACCTCGTCGCCGTGCTGCCGGCCGACACCTTCCTGAGCGAACGCCTGGCGCAGCTCCAGCCCGATCTGGTCATCGTGGACGCCGAAAGCGAAGCCCGCGACGCGCTTGAACATGTGGTGATGGCCACGCGCGATGCGCCCCGCCCCATCGTGCTGTTCACCAACGACGACGACACCACCCACGTGCGCGACGCCGTGGCCGCGGGCGTGTGCGCCTACGTCGTGGCGGGCCTGGCGCCCCAGCGCATCCGCCCCATCCTCGACGTTGCCCTGGCCCGCTTCGCCCACGAACAAGCCCTGCGCAGCGAACTGGCCGACGCCAAAAGCGAATTGAAAGACCGCAAAACCATCGACCGCGCCAAAGGCCTGCTCATGCAGCGCCAGGGCCTGAGCGAACCCGCCGCCTATGAGAAGCTGCGCAAGACGGCGATGGAAAAGGGGCTGAAGCTGGGCGAGGTGGCGCGGCGGATGCTGGAGATGGTGGATTTGCTGGGGTGAGAACCACCGTGGTCAAGGGGCCGCCCCATGCCTTTGCATGTCCCCCTCACATGCCCGACGAATTGAAGCAGGGGGGGTTGTGAGCGCCGCAGGCACTGCGCTGCTGCCAACCGGGACTGTGCGCCAACACGCCGGAGCGGCGCCTTGGGTTTCCACGGGTAATATCGAACGCGCACGGAGGGGCTCTCATGAAGCAGTTTGACCTGGGCAAGGCTTTCACTCTGATGGAATCGGGGCCCGTGGTCCTCGTGACCACCCATGATGGGGAGAAGCACAACGTCATGACCATTTCCTGGACCATGGTGCTGGATTTCACTCCGAGGTTCGCCATCGCCACGGGGGAGTGGAACCACTCTTTCGCGGCGTTGCGAAAAACCCGGGAATGCGTGATTGCGATCCCCACCGTTGACCTCCTGGACCAGGTGGTCGGCATCGGGACATGCTCCGGGGCAGACACGGACAAGTTTTCCAAATTGGGGCTCACGCCCGTGCCGGCCAAGCACGTCAGGCCGCCCTTGATCAGGGAATGCCTCGCCAACATCGAGTGCCGGGTCGTCGACCTCATCCAGAAGCACCCCATTGTCGTGCTGAAGGCGGTGGCCGCCTACCTCGATACCGGACGCACGGAAAAGCGCACGGTTCACGCCGTGGGGGACGGAACGTTCATCGTCGATGGCGACAGGATCGACCGAAAGAAGATGATGGCCTCCAAGCTGCCACCGGGCGTTTAGCCGGCCCAGCGGTTCAGGCGGGCCATTTCCGATCTTCGTCGCTCCCGCGCTCCCATGGTGCAGCGCACAACTCCGGTGCATCCCCACGCACCCGGTTCGCAAGAGGCCAGCCCCAGCGCTCTGGAACCAAGCGCCTCGCAGTCCTTTTCCCCTAGCAAGCACTCCGCCCACCACCTGGCACAAGCCTTGCAATAGTGCTTACAGACCCTTCGGGGTCAATACGGCGGCACCACCCAATGGCGGGTGGAGGCAACCGTTCAATGGACAAAGGCGTCCCCACCCTGCGCGTCTGCCGCCCCTTGCGGCGCTGCGCAGCGTGAGGACGCCTTTTTTATTGGCCCAACGCAAAAAGGAACCCCATGACCGATCTTCTGACATCCCGCTTGCCCCGCCGCACCGTGCTGCAGGCCGCCGCCGTGGGCGCCGTGGGGATCAGCCCAGCGCTGCGCGCGCTGGTCCACGCCCAGGGCTCGGACGCCCCCGAGAAGAAGGAAGTGAAGATTGGCTTCATTCCGCTGACCGACTGCGCCAGCGTGGTGATGGCCTCGGTGCTGGGCTTCGACAAGAAGTACGGCGTGACCATCATCCCCAGCAAGGAGGCGAGCTGGGCCGGGGTGCGCGACAAGCTGGTCAACGGCGAGCTGGACTTTGCCCACGTGCTGTATGGCCTTGTCTACGGCGTGCACCTGGGACTGGCCGGCCCCAGGAAGGACATGGCGGTGCTGATGACCCTCAACCGCAACGGCCAGGGGCTGACGCTCTCCAAAGCGCTGGCCGACAAGGGCGCGACCCACCTGGCAGGCCTGGCGGCGCTGATGAAGAAAGAGCCGCGCGAATACACCTTTGCGCAGACCTTCCCGACCGGCACGCACGCCATGTGGCTGTACTACTGGCTGGCGTCGGGCGGCATCGACCCGTTCAAGGACGTCAAGTGCATCGTCGTGCCGCCGCCGCAAATGGTGGCCAACATGCGCGTGGGCAACATGGACGGCTTCAGCGTGGGCGAGCCCTGGAACGCGCGCGCCATCGCCGACGGCGTGGGCATCACGGCCGCCACCTCGCAGGACGTGTGGAAGGACCACCCCGAGAAGGTGCTGGGCACCACCTTTGACTTCGCCCAGAAGTACCCCAACACCGCCCGCGCGGTGACGGCCGCCATTCTGGAGGCCAGCCGCTGGATCGACGAGAGCGCCGCCAACAAGACGCGCATGGCGCAGACCATTGCCGCCAAGTCGTACGTGAACACCTCGGTGAACACGATTGCGCCGCGCATCCTGGGGCGCTACGACAACGGCTTGGGCAAGACCTGGGACGACCCCAACCACATGAAGTTCTACGACGGCGGCGCGGTCAACTTCCCCTATTTGTCGGACGGGATGTGGTTCCTGACGCAGCACAAGCGCTGGGGCCTGCTGAAAGACCACCCCGATTACACCGGCGTGGCGCGCGCCATCAACCGCATCGACCTTTACAAGCAGGCCGCTGCGGCCAGCGGCACGCCCTTGCCCAAGAGCGAGCTGCGCAGCAGCACGCTGATCGACGGCGTGGTGTGGGACGGCAAAGACCCCGCCAGGTACGCCGACAGTTTCAAGATTCACGCCTGACCCTTAGGAGCCCACCCATGGTCGCCGCCGTTTTCCATTCCCCGCCCGAAGCCGCAGCAAGCGCGCCTACACACTCCGGAGCTATCAAAAATATAGCTTCTAGCGCAATCAACACAAGCGCTAGAGGCCAAAAACACCTTAAAGACACCCCACGCGGCCCGCTGCTGTCCCGCGCCTTCTGGCTGGCGGTGCTGCCGCCGCTGTGCGGCTTTGCGCTGCTTCTGGGCGTGTGGGCGCTGGTGTCGGCCGGCACGGGCGCCAGCATTCCCGGCCCGGCCGCTACCTGGCAGCAGGCGCGCGAGCTGTTTGCCGACCCGTTCTACCGCAACGGCCCCAACGACCAGGGCGTGGGCTGGAACGTGCTGGCCTCGCTCGAACGCGTGGCCGTGGGCTTTGGCTTGGCGGCGGCGGTGGGGATTCCGGCGGGCTTTGCCATCGGGCGTTTTACCTTCCTCTCGCGCATGTTCGGGCCGCTCATCAGCCTGCTGCGGCCGGTGTCGCCGCTGGCCTGGCTGCCGATTGGCCTGCTGGTGTTCAAGGGCGCCAACCCGGCGGCCATCTGGACCATCTTCATCTGCTCGATCTGGCCCATGGTCATCAACACCGCCACCGGCGTGCAGCGCGTGCCGCAGGACTACATGAACGTGGCGCGAGTATTGAACCTGTCGGAATGGAAGATCGCCACGCGCATCCTGTTCCCCGCCGTGCTGCCGTACATGCTGACCGGCGTGCGCTTGGCGGTCAGCACGGCCTGGCTGGTGATCGTGGCGGCCGAGATGCTGACCGGCGGCGTGGGCATTGGTTTTTGGGTGTGGGACGAGTGGAACAACCTGAACGTGGCCCACATCCTGATCGCCATCTTCATCATCGGCGTGGTCGGCTACGCGCTCGAATTCGCCCTGGTGCGCATCGCATCGGCCTTCACGTTTGAGGAGACACGCGCATGACCACCCCCAGCGACACCACCGCCGCCGCCCTGCCCGCCCGCTCTGCGCCACCGGCTGCGCGCTACCTCGACATCCAGCAGGTGGGGCAAACCTTCAAAACGGCCAAGGGCCCGTTCACTGCGCTGCAGGACATCAACTTGCAGATCGCACAGGGCGAATTCGTCGCCCTGATCGGGCATTCTGGTTGCGGCAAATCGACGCTGCTCAATTTGATCGCCGGGCTCACCGCGCCCACCAGCGGCGTGCTGCTGTGCGCCAACCGCGAGATCAAAGGCCCCGGCCCCGAGCGCGCGGTGGTGTTCCAGAACCATTCGCTGCTGCCGTGGATGAGCTGCCACGACAACGTCTACCTGGCGGTGGAACGGGTCTTCGGCGCCAAGGAGAGCCGCGCCCAGTTGCGCGAGCGCACCCAGGCCGCGCTGGCGCTGGTGGGGCTGTCGCACGCCGCCGGCAAACGCCCAGGTGAAATCTCCGGCGGCATGAAGCAGCGCGTCGGCATCGCCCGCGCGCTGTCCATGGAACCGCAGGTGCTGTTGATGGACGAGCCCTTCGGCGCGCTCGACGCCCTCACCCGCGCCAGGCTGCAGGACGAACTGCTGGAAATCGTCCTGCGCACGCGCAGCACCGTGGTGATGGTGACGCACGATGTGGACGAAGCCGTGCTGCTGGCCGACAAGATCGTCATGCTGACCAACGGCCCCGCCGCGACGATTGGCGAGGTGCTGCACGTGCCCCTTGCGCGCCCGCGCCAGCGCGTGGCGCTGGCCGACGACCCGGTCTACCTGCGCTGCCGCAAAGCGGTGCTGGATTTTCTGTACACCCGGCAGGCGCATGTGGAAAAGGCGGCCTGAGCGCGAGCCTGGAAAAAAGGCGGCCTTGGCCGCCTTGGGTTCAGACAAGCGCAGGGCGTTTACTGGGCGCCGCGTGCCTTCTTCACCGCGGCCTGCACCTCGTCCCACAGCGGCTGGCCCACGTTGGCGGCAATGCCGGCGTTCACCGTGCTCAGCTTGTCGCGCATGCGGTTGGCCTCCATGGGCGAGAGCTGGTTGATCTGCATGCCCTTGGCTTTCAGATCGGCCAGCGCCTTGTCGGCTTCGGCACGCGTGTCCTGGCGCTCGAAATCGCGGCTTTTCTTGGCGGCGTCCATCAGCACTTTTTGCTCGGTCTTGGACAGACCATCCCAGTATTTCTTGCTGACCAGCACGATCCAGGGGCTGTAGACGTGGTTGGTCACCGTGAGGTACTTTTGCACCTCATAGAACTTGCTCGACAGGATGGTGTTGAACGGGTTTTCCTGGCCATCGACCGTCTTGGTTTCCAGGGCGGTGAACAGCTCCGAGAACGGCAGCGGCACGGCGTTGGCGCCCAGCGTTTTGAAGCTGTCGATGAAGACATTGTTCTGCATCACGCGCAGCTTGATGCCGTCGAGGTCTTCGAGCTTGGCGACGGCGCGCTTGTTGTTGGTCAGGTTGCGAAAGCCGTTCTCCCAGTACACGAGGCCGACAAGGCCCTTTTCCTGCAGCTTGTCCATGATCTTCTGGCCGACGGGGCCATCGAGCACGGCGTCGGCTTCCTTGCCGTTGTTGAACAGGAAGGGGGTGTCCCAGATCGCCATCTCCTTGGTGATGCCCACCAGCGTGGCCGTCGAGCCGACCATCATCTCCTGCGCGCCGCCGATGAGCGCCTGCTGCATTTGCACATCCGAGCCCAGGGCGGCACCACCAATGGCGCGCACCTTCATCTTGCCCCCCGACAGCTTCTCGACTTCATCGGCAAAAACCTTGGTGGCGCGGCCTTGGTTGGAGATGTCGTTCAGGCCATAGCCGAAACGGATGATGCGGTGCTTCACCTCCTGCGCATGGGCAGCGCCCACGCTCATAGTGACAGCAAGGGTAAGGCTGGCGGCAAGGGCAAGTGACTTGATCTTCATGAAAATCTCCTTGGGGAACAGAGCAGACAAAAGGAAAAACCGCGCGGCCTCAGAACATCAGTTGGAGAGGCCAGAGCACGATCTGCGGGAACAGGACGAGCAGCACCAGAGTGACGAGGTACACCGCCAGAAACGGCATCACGCCGCGAATCACCGGCTCCATGCGCAACTGGCCAACGCCGGCCACCACATTGAGCACCGTGCCCACGGGCGGCGTCAGCAGGCCCAGACAGCCGACAAAGATGAAGACGAAGCCGAAATACACCGGGTCGATGCCGGCGCGCGCCGCCAGGGGCGCCAGCACCGGGCCGAGGATGAGGATGGTGGGCGTCAGGTCCATCACCATGCCCACGGCGAGCAGAAACAGGCACACCACCACCATGAACAGCAGCGGGCTGTGCAGCAGCGGCCCCATGCTCTGCGCCAGTTGGCTGGGCAGATCGGCCAGGGTGATCATGTACGACGCTGCGGTAGCCGCGCCGCACAAAAACATCACCACGCCGGTAGTGCGCGACGCGGCGACAAACACGCGGTACACCCCGGCCAGGTTGAGTTCGCGGTACACCAGCGTGGCCACCAGCAGCGCGTAGACCGCCGCGACCACGGCTGCCTCGGTGGGCGTGAACAGCCCGGCGCGCAGCCCGCCGATGATGATCACCGGCAGGCCCAGGGCCCAGGCACTGGAGGCAAGCGCCTGCCAACGCTCGGGCCAGGACGCGCGCTCGGCCACCGACAGCGCCTTCGATTTCGCCACGCCACGCCAGACGAGAACCAGCGCCACGGCCATCAAAATGCCCGGCACGATGCCGGCGAGGAACAGCTTGCTGATCGAGGTGTTGGTCGTCACGCCATAGATCACCATGGGCATGGAGGGCGGCACGATGGGCGCGATGATGCCGCCCGCACCGATCAGGCCGGCACTCGACCCATCCGGGTAGTTCTGGCGCCGCATCATGGGCAGCAGCAGCGTAGCCAGCGCGGCGGTATCGGCAATGGCCGAGCCGCTCATCGAGGCCAGCATGAGCGAGGCGGCAATCGCCACATAACCCAGGCCGCCCGGCACATGGCCGACAAAGCTGCGCGCCAAATCGATGATGCGCCGGCTCAGGCCGCCGGCATTCATCAGCTCGCCGGCCAGGATGAAGAAAGGCACGGCCAGCAGCGGAAAACTGTCGAACCCGGCCTGGGTGTTCTGGGCCAGCAACTGCGCATCGAAAAAGTCGAGCTGCACCATGAGCGCCAGTGCCGTGAGCAACAGCGCAAAGGCAATCGGTACGCCCACCACCATGGTGGCGAACAGCACGCCAAGAAACAGGGCAATGGTCATGCTGCATCCCCCGTGCGCTGGCCGCGCAGTTCGGCCCAGCACTCGGCCACCAGAATCACCGCCATGCAGACACCCATGAACAGAATGCCGCCCGCGCCCAGCGCCAGCGGGTAGTTCATCACCGGGCTGCGGCTGTCCATGCCGACCAGCACCTGCTGCCAGGAGCCGACGATCAGGTAATACAGCGAAACGGCGATGAGCCCGCGCGTGAGCCAGCGCGCCACCGTCGCTCGGCGCCCATGCAGCCGCGCGGTCACCAGATCAAACCCCAGGTGCTGGCCCTCGCCATAGGCCAGCGTGGCAGCGATGCTGACCAGCCAGACGAACAGCAGGCGCGAGAGCTCTTCGGACACCACCCAGCCCGTGCCCCACAAATACCGCTGCACCACGTTGCCAAACACCGCGATCACCATGACCAGCAGGCTGAGCGCCATCAGTGCTTCCATGGCCGTTTGAAAACCTTTGCGCATGCGCTACTCCTTTTCAGTGCCAGTGAGCCAGGCACACACGTCGGCAGACAAAGCTTCCAGGGGCCGCAGGGCGTCCACCGTGAGCACGCCGGGCTCGCCGCGCGGGCTCTCCAGCGTGGCGAACTGGCTGGCGACCAGGCTGACCGGGAAAACATGGCCCAGGCGCGCCGCGACGCGCGCACGCGCATCGCTCTCGCTCAGTTCCAGGAACACGAAGCGCAGACCCGGCGACGCGCGGCGCAACTGGTCGCGGTAGGCGCGGCGCAGTGCCGAGCAGGCCAGCACGGTTCCGCCGCTCGACTCCGCCAGGCGCCTGGCCAGCACGGCAAGCCATTCCGTCCGGTCGGCGTCGGACAAGGGCACGCCGCTCTGCATCTTCTGCAGGCTGGTCTGTGAATGGAAGGCGTCGCCCTCCACCAGCGCCATGCCCAGTGCGCTGGCGCAGGCGGCACCCAGGCTGGATTTGCCGCAGCCGGCGACACCCATGACAACGAAAGAGCCTTCAAAGCGGCGAACAGACATCGGACAGCGCTATCCCAAAAGAGTTTTAAAAAGCCCGCTTCAGTCGCTCGGCGTCGGTCCTGCTGAAAGCGCACAGGGCACGCTATTTCAGAGGTTTTACGTCTTGCCGCAACTGTCGGACAGCGCTATCCTAAACGTTCTGCTTCCTGGCCCGTTCTCGGGAAAACCCTTGTCCACTGCCCTTCCCCGCCGTCCGCGCGCAAGCGGTCGAACTACGTTGGCCGATGTTGCCAGGGCCGCATCGGTCAGCCCGATCACGGCGTCGCGCGCCCTGCGCGGCGAGCGCGCCGTGGCGCCGGACCTGGTCGAGAGGGTCCGGCAGGCGGCGCAAACGCTCGGCTATGTGCCCGACCCGGCCGCGCGCGCGCTGGCCTCGCAGCGCAGCACCCTGGTGCCGGTGCTGGTGCCACTGCTCTCGAACGCGCTGTTTGTCGATGTGCTGGAAGCCGTGCACCGCGGCCTGGCGCCGCACGGCTACCAGATCCTGATTGGCGTGACGCATTACGACCCGCAGGAAGAAGAAAAACTGCTGACCTCGTACCTGGCCATGCGGCCAGCGGGCCTGCTGCTGACCGGTTTTGACCGCACGGACGAGGCCCGCCAGCGCCTGGCGGCGAGCGGCGTGCCGTGCGTACACCTGATGGAAACCACACGTGCGCCCGATGTGTACTGCGTGGGGTTCTCCCAGCAGGATGCGGGCGAGCGCATGGTGCAGCATTTGCTTGATCGCGGCCACCGGCGCATCGCCTTTGCCGCGGCCCAACTGGACCCGCGCACCCTGCAGCGCGCCGAGGGCTACCGGCGCTGCCTGCGCGCTGCGGGCTGCTACGACGCCGGGCTGGAGCTGCTGAGTTCCGAGGCCTCATCGGTGCGCCTGGGCGGCGAACTGTTGGCGCAATTGCTCGACAAGCATCCAGACATTGACGCCATCTTTTTCTGCAACGACGACCTGGCGCAAGGCGCGCTGCTGGCGGCGCCGAGGCTGGGCATCCGCGTGCCCGATCAGGTGGCGGTCGCCGGCTTCAACGACCTGGCCGGCAGTGCCGAAATGCTGCCCTCGCTCACCACGGTACGCACGCCGCGCCAGGCCATTGGCGAGGAAAGCGCGCGCATGCTGCTGGCGCTGATGCGCGGCGAAACGCCGGCGCGCAATTGCATGGACCTTGGCTTTGAGCTGACCGTGCGCGAGAGCACCTGATGCCCTTTCTCAATCAAACGGCTACTTGGTCGGCTTCGCTTGGCCAGTACGCCGGTACTTGCGCTTCGCCTTCGCGCACCCGATTGATTGCGAAACCGAATGGCCCCACCGCGCTCACGTTCGCGCCCGCAGGCGCGGGCCTCAGCGCACGTTGCCGCCGATGTAGTGCGTCATCTGCTCGATGATGAATTTCTGCTCGGAAATGATGTCGGCCACCAAATCGCCAATCGAAATGATGCCAATGAGCTGCTCGCCGTCGAGCACCGGCAGGTGGCGCAGGCGCTTGTCGGTCATGATCTGCATGCACTGCTCGCTGGTCTGGTGCGGGTGCACGAACATCACGGAGCGCGTCATGACTTCGCGCACCGGCGTATCGGCCGAGGTCCGGCCCAACAAGGCAATTTTCCGCGCGTAGTCGCGTTCCGTCAGGATGCCCTCGATCCGGCCATCCTGAACGACCAGCAGTGCGCCGATCTGCCGCTCCGCCATGATGCGCAGGGCGTCCAGCACCGAGGCGTCAGGGGCAATGGTCTGCACCGCGGCATGGGCCTTGGCTTTCAGTATTTCTGCAACAACCGTCATAGAACCTCCCGGATGAGTCCGACACGGTAATTTCAGCCCATCCCCGCATTGCATGCAATCGGGTCCTGTCAGACGTTTGTGCTTTCGCGCAACAAGCGTTGCGAATGCGCGAAAAGGCACTCCTTAATTTGCCTTAATTATTCCTAATACCGGAATAGTCAATTTACGACTCAGCGGTTTTTAATTGCACCCTTGCGGCGTACAGTTCACCCCATCGATGAGCCGAACACACAAGGCGACTCACCGAAACCGCTCCCCAAGGGCATCAAGCTCTCCCTGCAGCGGGTCCTTTTGAAGTCGTTTTTAAGAAAGAAACCATCATGAACACCGCACGCATTCTCTCTATCGCCGCTGTTGCCGCTTTTGCCTCCATCGGCGCCCAAGCCGGCGAATTGAACGGCAACCTCTACGGCATGGACTTTGAAGCCCATGTGCAATCCACCCGCAGCAGCACCGACGTGCGCGCCGAAGGCCAGAAGGCACTGCCCAACTTCGCCAAGGGCCCCGTGGCCGACTACGCTGCACGCGCCACCAGCACCCAGGCCCGCGCTGCCGTCCGTTCGGAAGCCCTGGTCGCTATCCGCGCCAACCAGATCGCTACTGGCGAACGCAGCTAAACCGAGCGCCCGGGCGCTAGTGCGCCAGGGCGTCAGGCGCCTCCCTCTCACAAGGCCCGCACCGTGCAAACGGTGCGGGCCTTGTGCATTTCCCGTGCGATGCACCAGCCTCAGGCACAACACCCTCCAGCATGGTGCAGCCGCCGCATGCACCGCGTCCTGACATACCGCACTGCCATGGTGCCACTCACAGGCGCCGACAGGCAGAGCCACACAGCCTTGATCGCTGGCACGGTCATTGCATTGCACTGGATACCGGCGCGAACCCAAGGCGCCGATGGTTTGCAATTCATTCGCCCAAGGAGTGCTTCGATGAAAAAACCCAGGCTGGTCATGGTGGGCAACGGCATGGCCGGGGTGCGTACGCTCGAAGAGCTGCTCAAGATCGCCCCCGATCTGTACGACATCACCGTCTTCGGCGCCGAGCCGCACCCCAACTACAACCGCATCCTGCTCTCGCCGGTGCTGGCCGGCGAGCAGACGGTGGACGAGATCATCCTCAACGACCGCGCGTGGTACCAGGAACACGGCATCACCCTGCACACCGGCTTTACCGTCACCGACGTGAACCGCACGCAGCGCACGGTAAGCGCCACCAGCGTGGCGGGCGACACGCTCACGGCCGGCTACGACCGGCTGATCATGGCCACCGGCTCCAACGCCTTCATCCTGCCGGTTCCGGGCAAGGACCTGCACGGCGTGCTGGCCTACCGCGACATCGCCGACACCCAGGCCATGATCGACGCCGCCACGCGCTACCGCCACGCCGTGGTCATTGGCGGCGGCCTGCTCGGGCTGGAAGCCGCCAACGGCCTGATGAAACGCGGCATGCAGGTCACCGTGGTGCACGCCGCCGAATGGCTGATGGAGCGCCAGCTCGACCGCGTGGCCGGCAAGCTGCTGCAAAAGTCGCTTACCGAGCGCGGCATGCAGTTTTTGATGCAGGCGCAGACCGCCGAGCTGCTGGGGAACGATGCGGGGCGAGTGCGTGCGGTCAAATTCAAGGACGGCAGCGAAGTGCCGGCCGACCTGGTGGTGATGGCCGTGGGCATCCGCCCGAACACACAGCTCGCCGAAAAAATGCGCCTGCACGTGGACCGCGGCATTGTGGTCAACGACACGCTGCAGACCACCACCGACGCCCGCATCTACGCCGTGGGCGAATGCGCGGCGCACCGCGGCATTGCCTACGGTTTGGTGGCGCCGCTGTTCGAGCAGGGCCGGGTAGCGGCCAACCACCTGGCCGAGTTCGGCATTGGCCGCTACGTGGGCTCGCTCACCTCGACCAAGCTCAAGGTCACTGGCATCGACCTGTTCTCGGCCGGCAACTTCCAGGGCGGCGAAGGCACGGAAGAAATCGTGCTCTCCGACCCGTATTCGGGCGTCTACAAGAAGCTCGTGATCAAGAACGACAAGCTCGTCGGCGCCTGCCTGTACGGCGACACCGTGGACGGCAGCTGGTACTTCAAGCTGCTGCGCGACGGCCGCGCCGTGGGCGACCTGCGCGACAAGCTGATGTTCGGCGAATCGAACATGGGCGACGCCGGCCACCAGGGCCAGAACAAGGCCGCCGCCATGCTGGACACCGACGAGGTCTGCGGCTGCAACGGCGTGACCAAGGGCCAAATCTGCAAGGCCATCCAGGAGAAAGGCCTGTTCACGCTGGACGAAGTGCGCAAGCACACCAAGGCCAGCGCCAGTTGCGGCTCCTGCACCGGCCTGGTCGAGCAGATCCTCATGGCCACGGCCGGCGGCGACTATTCCGCCACGCCCAAGACCAAGCCGGTGTGCGCCTGCACCGACCACGGGCACCAGGCGGTGCGCGACGCCATCGTGCAGCACCACCTGCTGACGAGCGACGCCGTGTTTCGCTTCATGGAATGGAAGACGCCCGACGGCTGCCCCACCTGCCGCCCGGCCATCAACTACTACCGGCTATCGAGCTGGCCGCACGAAGCCCAGGACGACCCGCAAAGCCGCTTCATCAACGAGCGCAGCCACGCCAACATCCAGAAAGACGGCACGTATTCCGTGGTGCCGCGCATGTGGGGGGGAGAGACCAGCGCCGCCGAGCTGCGCCGCATTGCCGACGTGGTGGACAAGTACCAGATCCCCACGGTGAAAGTGACGGGCGGCCAGCGCATCGACCTGCTGGGGGTCAAGAAAGAAGACCTGCAGGCCGTCTGGCGCGACATCGGCATGCCCAGCGGCCACGCCTACGCCAAGGCGCTGCGCACCGTGAAAACCTGCGTCGGCAAGGAGTGGTGCCGCATGGGCACGCAGGACAGCACGCAGATGGGCAAGGACCTCGAACGTGCCTTCTTCGGCATGCAGGCGCCGCACAAGGTCAAGTTCGCCGTCAGCGGCTGCCCGCGCAACTGCGCCGAGAGCGGCATCAAGGACGTGGGCATCATCGGCGTGGACAGCGGCTGGGAGATGGTCATCGCCGGCAACGGCGGCATCAAGACCGAGGTGGCGCAGTTCTTCGTCAAGCTCAAGACCGCCGAGGAAGTCATGGAATACACCGGCGCCTTCATGCAGCTCTACCGCGAAGAAGGCTGGTACCTGGAGCGCACGGTGCACTACGTGGCGCGTGTCGGGCTGGACCACGTGAAGAAAAGAATCCTTGGCGACCCGGCGGGCCGCAAGGCGCTCTGGGCGCGGCTGCAGCACGCGCTGGCGGGCGAGCCCGACCCGTGGTTCGAGAGCCAGCGGGCGCAGGTGGACGAACGCCAGTTCATCCCGATTGCCGTCGCCTGACCTCCCCTCACTTCACAAGATTTTAGATAAAAACAGCCCCTAGTGCTTACCCCATAAGCGCTGGCAGCTACCAAAGGAATAGCAATGACCGCTTGGACCCCCATTTGCCATGTGGACGACATTCCCCGCCTGGGCGCCCGCCGCGTGGCGCGGGCGCAGGGCCTGGATGTGGCCATCTTCCGCAGCGCCGACGACCAGATCTTTGCCCTGCTCGACTCCTGCCCGCACAAGGGCGGACCGCTGTCGCAAGGCATCGTCTTTGGCACCAGCGTGGCCTGCCCGCTGCACAACTGGACCATTGGCCTGTGCACCGGCCAGGCCGCCGCACCCGATGAGGGGTGCACGCCGAAGTTTGCGGTGAAGGTGGAAAACGGCCAGGTCTTCCTCGACGCCGATGAGTTGGCGCGTCACGCCACCACCGAGACGCGGCCGGTGGCGGGGCCGGTGGGGCGCTTGGTGGTTGCTTGAATGCTTTGGATTTATGGGGCAGGTGTGGGGATGCAGAGGGCGGAGGCCGGGTCTCGCCCCGGCGGGCGACCTTCTTTTCTTGCTCGTGCAAGAAAAGAAGGCAAAAGAAACACGCCCCTGCTGGCTGCGACCCCTGCACTGCGCTGCGGGGCAACCTGCGTCGGGACGTTTGCGGGGTGCGCCGCAGAACTCGCTGCGCGCCTGCGGCGCTCCGCGAGTTCTGCGGCGAGTCAGTTCACGAAGCATGCGCGCGCAGGCGCGCATGCCACCCCGCAATCGCCCCGCCGCAGGCGCTTCCAGAAGGGATGGGAGCCGACGCGTGCCATCGCTGCGCTCGGCCTGGCGCGGGGCCGAGCGCAGCGATGGCCCGTATCGTCTTTGCCCTTCTGGCCGTGCCGAGAAGCGCAGGGCGCGGGGTGGCGGGTGTGCCGAAGGACACACCCGCTTCGTGATCTGGCTTGCCGCGTTTGTCCGAACGGAGCGCCGCAGGCGCGCAGTGAGTTACGCGGCACACCCCGCGAACGAGCATCGCAGGTTGCCCGCAGCGAAGCGGAGGGACACGGCCAGCAGGGTCGCCCTTTCTTTGGTGACTTTCTTTCGGCGAAGCGAAAGAAAGTTACTGCGCCGCCGGGCGCACACCCCGGCCTCTGCCCTCAGCAAAGAAACAGATATCAAAAAGATAGCTAACAAACCAACCCAGTCAAGCGCCAGAGCCAAAAAACACCACAGAACCCACGCCATGCAAGAAACAAAATCCACCTGCCCCTACTGCGGCGTAGGCTGCGGCGTGGTCATCGAGACCGAGGGCGACGCCATCACCGGCGTGCGCGGCGACCCCGACCATCCGGCCAATTTCGGGCGGCTGTGCACCAAAGGCGCCACCCTGCACCTGAGCGCCAGCGCCAGCGTGACCCGCCAGATGCGCTTGCTGCAGCCGCTGGTGCGTGCCACGCGCACCCAAGCGCCGGCACCCATCGCCTGGGACAGCGCGCTCGACCTCGCCGCCAACCGCTTCGCCGGCACCATCGCCGCGCACGGGCCGGATGCGGTGGGGTTTTACGTGTCGGGCCAGTTGCTCACCGAGGACTATTACGTCTTCAACAAACTCGCCAAAGGCCTGGTGGGCACCAACAACATCGACACCAACTCGCGCCTGTGCATGAGCAGCGCCGCCGCCGGCTACAAGGCCACGCTGGGCGCCGACGCACCGCCCGCCTGCTACGACGACCTGCAGCACGCCGACTGCCTGTTCATCATCGGCAGCAACACCGCCTGGGCGCACCCGGTGCTGTTCCGGCGCATCGAGGACGCACGCGCCGCACGGCCGGACATGAAGGTCATCGTGGTCGACCCGCGCCGCACCGACACCGCCGCCTGCGCCGACCTGTTCCTGCAGATCCAGCCCGGCAGCGACGCCGTGCTCATGGCCGGCATGCTGCACCTCATGCAGCGCCAGGCCTGGCTCGATACCGACTACATCGCCGCGCACACCAGCGGTTTTGCCGCACTGCAGCCGCAACTGGCCGCCTGCACGCCTGAGCGCGTGGCACGCGAATGCGGCATTGCACTGGCCGACCTGGTGCAGGCGGCGCGCTGGTTCTCCGGCGTGGCAAGCGACGCCACCGCGCCGCGCGGCCGCACGCTCAGCCTGTACTGCCAAGGCCTGAACCAGAGCAGCGCTGGCACCGCCAACAACGCCGCGCTGGTGCACCTGCACCTGGCCACCGGGCAGATCGGCAAACCCGGCGCCGGGCCGCTCTCGCTCACCGGCCAGGCCAACGCCATGGGCGGGCGCGAGGTCGGCGGCATGTCGAATTTGCTCTCGGGCCACCGCGACATGGCCAACCCGGAGCACCGCGCGGAAGTGGCCGCGCTGTGGGGATTGAGCGAGGTTCCCGCCCGGCCAGGCAAGACAGCGGTGGAGATGTTCGAGGCCGCGGCCGATGGCGAGATCCGCGCGCTGTGGATCGCCTGCACCAACCCGGCGCAGAGCCTGCCCCACCAGAGCGCGGTGCGCCGCGCGCTGGAGCGTGCCGAATTCGTCGTCTTGCAGGAGGCGTTTGCCCACACCGCCACCGCCGCCTATGCCGATCTGCTGCTGCCCGCCAGCACCTGGGGCGAAAAAACCGGCACGGTGACCAACAGCGAGCGCTGCATTTCGCGTGTGCGCAGCGCCGTTCCCGCTGCGGGAGAAGCCCGGCACGACTGGCAGATCGCGCTGCAATTTGCGCAGCGCCTTGAGCAGCGCCTGCGCCCTGGCGCACCCACCCTGTTCCCCTACGCCGACCACCTGGCCAGCGCCGAAGCCGCGACCGAGGCCATCTGGAACGAGCACCGCGAGAGCACGCGCGGGCGCGATCTGGACATCACCGGCCTCTCCTACGCCAGGCTGGACGCCGCCGGCCCGCAGCAGTGGCCCCTGCCAGACGGGGCGACGCATGGGCGCAAGCGCCTGTATGCGGACGGCGTGTTCCCCACGCCCGACGGCCGGGCGCGCTTTGCCGTGCTGGCGGCCCAGGGCCTGGCCGAATCGCCCAGCCTGCGCTACCCCTTTCTGCTCACCACCGGGCGATTGCGCGACCAATGGCACGGCATGAGCCGCACCGGCACCGTGGCGCGCCTCTCGGGCCACGCGGGCGCGCCCTGCGTGCAGATGCATGCGCAGGACATGGCGCGCCAGGGTCTGCAGGAGGGCGCGCTCGCCTGCGTCACCAGTGCCCGCGCCAGCATCGTGCTGCCGGTAGCGGCCTGCGCGGAGATCGCGCCCGGCCAGGCCTTCATTGCCATGCACTGGGGCAGCGACTGGCTGGGCGGGCAGTCGGCGGCCGGGCGTGCGCTGGCCGGGGTGAATGCCCTCACCACGCAGGTGCGCTGCCCCGTCTCGCAGCAACCGGCGCTCAAGCACACCGCCGTCAAGATCCTCAAAGTCGACCTGCCCTGGCAGCTCTGCGCCATGGCCTGGTTCCCCGAGGACGAGGCGCTGCGCGCCCGCACCGCGCTGGCCGCGCTGATGGACACCTTCGCCTTCGCCAGCTGCACGCTGTTTGCAGCGCCCTCCGCTTCCGGCGCCGACGCGCCCGCGCGCACCGGTGTCTGCCTCACGGCCGCCGGGCACTACGCCGCGCCCGATGCCCTGCTCGAACGCATCGAAGCATTGCTGGGCCTGGCCAGCGAGGGCACGCTGCGCTACGCCGACCGGCGCCGGGGCCAGCGGCGTGCTGCCCGGCTGGTGCGCGGTGCGGCGCACAGCACCCTGGGCGCCCTGCTGCTGGCCGGCGACGCGCAGGCGCAACACTGGCTTACCGGCGTGCTGCAGAACGATCTGCCGACCGACCCCTATGGCCGCATGCTGCTGGCGCCCGGCGCCAAGCCGCCGTGCGGCACCCTGGGCGCTGCAGCAGGCGCACGCCAGGTGTGCAGTTGCCTCGGGGTGAGCGAAGGCGCCATCGCCGACGCACTCTCGCGCCTGGCAGGCGACGCCGCTGCCCGGCTGAGCGCCCTGCAGGCCCAGTTGCGCTGCGGCACGCAATGCGGCTCCTGCGTGCCCGAGCTGCGCCGTCTGGTGCAGGGCACGCCGGCACAGGCAGGCGCGGCCTGACAGCTACTGAGCCACAATCCCTGCTCCCTTCTTTTGCAAGTTGCGCATGGCCATCAGCCACTACCTCAAAATCATCGCCCGCGGCGCCCAGGGTGCCCGCCACCTGCCGCGCGAGCAGGCCTGCGACCTGTTCGGCCAGGTGCTCGATGGCAACCTCAGCGATCTGGAAGTGGGAGCGTTTTGCATCGCCATGCGCGTCAAGGGCGAAACGCCTGAAGAGATGGCCGGTTTTCTCGACGCCATCCACGCCCGCCTGGCGCCCCTGCCCGCCAGCACGCGCACGCTGGTGGTGCTGCCCAGCTACAACGGTGCGCGCAAGCTGCCGGTGCTCACGCCCTTGCTGGCGCTGCTGCTGGCGCGGGAAGGCTTGCCGGTGCTGGTGCACGGCACCGCCACCGAAGACAGCCGGGTTTCTAGCCAAGATGTGCTTGCAGCGCTTGATATACCTGCGCTTCAAACTATTCAAACAATAGCGCCTGGCAGCGTCGCCTTCGCGCCCACCGCCCTGCTGCTGCCGGGCCTGGCGCGACTGCTGGCCGTGCGGCGCACGCTGGGGGTGCGCAGCAGCGCGCACAGCCTGGTCAAGCTGATGAACCCGCTGGCACCCGTGGGCGCGCGCGCCCTGGTGGTGGGCAGCTACACGCACCGGGAATACGCCGAGTCGATGGCCGCCACCTTGGCGCTGACCGGCGCCGACGCGCTGCTGCTGCGCGGCACCGAGGGCGAGCCCGTGGCCGACGCGCGGCGCATGCCGCAGATGGATGGGTTTGTGGCGGGTGTAGTGACCCGGCTGGAAGAGGCGCAGGGCGGCCCGCTCACCGCCCTGCCCGAGCTGTCGGCCGGTGCCGACTTTGATGGCACCGCCGCCCTCATCCGCGCCATGCTGGACGGCCGCCTGCCCGTGCCGACCCCCATCGCGCGGCAGGTGGAACACATCTTGCATCTGGCCCTGCAGATTGATTCTGCAAGGCCAGCACCGTGAAAACTCCAGCCACCACCCCCGTTGCCTCCATCACCCCCTTGCTGCACGGCCGCTGCACCCTGGTGGGTGCGGGGCCCGGCGACCCCGAGCTGCTGACGCTCAAGGCGGTGCGCGCCATCCAGGCGGCCAACGTGCTGCTGGTGGACGACCTGGTCAGCCCCGGCGTGCTGGCGCTGGCCCGCCCCACGGCCCGCGTGGTCCATGTGGGCAAGCGCGGCGGCTGCACGAGCACGCCCCAGGCCTTCATCGAGCGGCTGATGCTGATGGCCGTGCTGGAGGGCGAGAACGTGGTGCGCCTCAAGGGCGGCGACCCCATGGTGTTCGGCCGCGGTGGCGAGGAGGTGGCGCATCTGCGCGCCGCCGGCATCGCGGTGGAGGTGGTGAACGGCGTGAGCGCAGGCATGGCCTGCAGCGCGGCGCTGGGTACGGCGCTGACGCACCGCGAGCAGGCCCACGGGGTGCTTTTCATCACCGGCCATGCCCACCCGGGGCGCGAAACCGACTGGGCCTTGGTTGCCGGCACCGCCCATGCCGCGCGCCTGACGCTGGTGGTCTACATGGGCGTCAGCCGCCTGGCCGACATCGAACAAGGCCTGCTTGCCGGCCTGCCCGCCCACACGCCAGCGGCCATCGTCGAGCGCGTCAGCCTGCCGGAGCAGCGCGTGGCCAGGTGCACCCTGGCAAGCCTGCACGCCACCGCCCGCAGCGAAGGCCTGGCCAGCCCGTGCATCATCGTCGTGGGCGACGTGTTGCAGGGCGTCGCCGCGGCCGAGCAGCAGGCCCCGGCACTACACTCGCCCTTCGCGGCGCAGGGCTGATTCCATTTTTAAATCAAACGATTACTTTGTCGGCTTCGCTTGCCGTACGCCTGTACTGTCTGCGCTTCACCTTCGCGTACTCGATTGATTCAAAAATGGAAGGGACCTGCGCCAGCTTTTAAGCTTTCTTTTTCGTAGCATCTAGCGCTTACAGAACAAGCGCTGGCGCCCTCTTTTCATGGAAATATTTGACGCCGTCGTGATCGGCGCTGGCGCCGCCGGCCTGTTCTGCGCCGGCCAGGCCGGCCAGCGCGGGCTGCGCGTGCTGCTCATCGACCACGCCGACAAGGTGGCCGAAAAAATCCGCATCTCGGGCGGCGGGCGCTGCAACTTCACGAATCGCGATCTCAACCCGCGCGCGCCGCACAAGCACTTCGTCGGCCAGAACCCGCAGTTCTGCCGCTCGGCGCTGTCACGCTACACGCCGCAGGACTTCGTTGCGCTGCTGGAGCGCCACGGCATTGCCTGGCACGAGAAACACAAGGGCCAGCTCTTTGCCGACCACTCGGCCGAAGACATCATCGCCATGCTGCTGGCCGAATGTGCTGCGGGCAGCGTGACGCACTGGCAGCCCTGCAGCGTTAAAAATATAGTCTTTTCGGCCTCTAGCGCAGATGGGACTAGCGCTGGCAGCTATCAAATAGATACCGATCGCGGCCCCGTGAGTGCGCGCAGTCTGGTGGTGGCTACGGGCGGTCTGTCCATCCCCAAGATCGGCGCCACCGATTTCGGCTACCGCCTGGCGCAGCAGTTCGGCCTGCCGCTCATCGAGCGCCGGCCGGGCCTGGTGCCACTGACTTTCGATGGCGCTGCCTGGGCGCCGTATGCGCAGCTCTCTGGCCTGGCTTTGCCCGTAGAGATCAGCACGGGGGCCAAGAAAGATCGCATGACTTTCCAGGAAGACCTGCTGTTCACCCACCGCGGCCTCTCGGGCCCGGCGGTGTTGCAGATCTCCAGCTACTGGAACCCTGGTACACCGCTGTCCATCAATCTGGCGCCGGGCATCGACCTGCCTGCAGCCCTCGCCGATGCCAAGCTGCGCTCACGCAAATTGCTGGCCAACGAACTGGCCCAATGGGTGCCCAGCCGGCTTGCCGACGCCTGGGTGGCACAAAGCAGCGATTGGCAGCGCCCCATGGCCGAGGTGCCCGACAAGGCCCTGGCGCGCCTGGCACAGCAGCTCGCACGGTGGGAATTGGTTCCCACAGGCAGCGAGGGCTACAAAAAAGCCGAGGTCACGCTGGGCGGCGTCGACACCAGTGCGCTGTCGCAGCAAACCATGGAGTGCAAGGCGCAGCCGGGGCTGTACTTCATTGGCGAAGTGGTGGACGTCACCGGTTGGCTGGGCGGCTACAACTTTCAGTGGGCCTGGGCCAGCGCGGCGGCCTGCGCGCAGGCGCTGCCCGGGCGCTGAACAGGCGTCAATCGCCCGCCACCTCACGCCAGCGCGCCAGGCCCAGCCAGTCGCGCAGGGCGACGGCACCGGCGGGGGTGATGGCCAGTGCGCGCGTACCAGCGCCGCGCAGCAACCAGCCACTGTCCAGGGCGTGGCGGCAGATCAGCGAGCCCATACGGCCCGCCAGGTGCATGCGCCGCTCGCTCCAATCGAGGCAGGGGCGGCACGCGGGCCGGTGACCGCCCTGCCCTGTCAGCGCATCGGCAGCAATGCCGAGGGGGCGCAGCGCCGCTTCCACACGGGGCGTCACCTGCGCCGACGCGGCCTCGGCATCGAACTGCACCGCCCCCAGCTCCTGCAAATGGCTGGCGATGGCGACACCCAGGCGCCCGGCCAGGTGGTCGTAGCAACTGCGCGCGGTGCGCAGCGCAGCGTCCGCCGGGCCTGTGGCCACGCGGCGCGTTGCCTGCGGGGCGGCCAGTTGCATGAGGCCTTCCAGCATCTGCGCCACTTCGGCAGAGGCCAGGCGGTGGTAGCGGTGCCGACCCTGCTGCTGCACCTGCAGCAAGGCCGCCTCGACGAGCAAGCCCAGGTGGCGGCTGGCGGTGGCCGGGGTGATGTGCGCGGCATCCGCCAACTCCCTGGCGGTGAGCGCACGCCCATCCATCAGCGCCATCAGCATGGCGGTGCGCGCCGGCTCGCCGACCAGTGCGGCGACATGGGCGATGCGGTTGGTGTTCATGGTGGCAGTGTGCGGCAAGCGGCGGCGGCACGCTTCGCTCTGCAGCGAAGCGTGGCGCCAATCCGGCCCCGCAACATCGAGGCTTGTTTCCCACGCCGCCCCCCGGAGCACACCCCATGACCATCACCTGTTTCATTCGCTACGAGCTCGACCCGTTCCAGATCGGCGCCTTCCGCGAGTACGCCGAGCACTGGGGCCGCATCATTCCGCGCTGCGGCGGGCATTTGCTGGGCTATTTTCTGCCCTGCGAAGGCAGCAACTACGAAGCCTGGGGGCTGATCGCCTTTGACAGCCTGGCGGCGTACGAAGCCTACCGCGCGCGTTTGCGCGCCGACCCCGAAGGCCGCGCCAACTTCGAGCGCGCGCAGCGCCAGCGCTTCATCCTGCGCGAGGAGCGCCGCTTCACCGAGGTGGTCGACGGCACCCTGGGCCGCGCCGCACTGGCCGAGGGCGCCACGCCATGATTGCCGTGATCTTCGAAGTCCTGCCCAGCGCTGCGGGGCGCCAGGCCTATCTGGACACTGCCGCCGCGCTTCGCGCCACGCTCGAATCCATGGACGGCTTCATTTCGGTGGAGCGCTTTGAGAGCCTGAGCCAGCCCGGCAAAATGCTTTCGCTTTCGTTCTGGCGCGACGAAGCGGCGGTGAGCGGCTGGCGTGCCCTGCCCGCACATCGCAAGGCGCAGGCAGCGGGCCGCTCGGGGGTGTTTGCCGACTACCGCCTGCGCGTGGCGCAGGTGCTGCGCGATTACGGACTGAACGAGCGCGCCGAGGCACCGGAAGATTCGCGCATGCACCACTGCGACTCGCTATAATGCTTGGCTTTGCTGGCAATACCCCGTCGGCCAATACTAGTTACAGACGGGGAAACCGCTTCACATGGCGCCCGGGCCCGATCTCCCGCGCACCCTCTGGGAGCACCAAAAATTGGAAACATTAGCTGATGACAACCGTCCGTGTAAAAGAGAACGAACCCTTTGACGTAGCGCTGCGCCGCTTCAAGCGCACCATCGAAAAGCTCGGCCTGCTGACCGACCTGCGCGCCCGCGAGTTCTACGAAAAACCCACCGCCGAGCGCAAGCGCAAGAAGGCGGCCGCCGTCAAGCGCCACTACAAGCGCGTGCGCAGCATGCAGCTGCCCAAGAAGATGTACTGATCTGCCGATCGGAAGCTTCTTCCAGATTGCAAGAACCCGCGCCAGGGACGCCCAGCGCGGGTTTTTCCGTTTCAGGGTTTGCCAAAAGGCGCTCGGGGTTGGTCCATCAACCACACCAGATCGAGTTTTCCCCGTTCCAGGGTCTGCCAAAAGGCGTTCTGGCTAGGCGCAGCGCCGCAGGCAGTAGCATCGCTACGACAAGGTGCGGCAACGACGCCAGAGCGTCTTTTGGCAGACCCCACCCCCATAAGAAAGTAATCGCCATGAGCCTTAAGGACCAGATCACCGAAGACATGAAGACCGCCATGCGCGCCAAGGACAGCGAGCGCCTGGGCACCATCCGCCTGCTGCTGGCCGCGTGCAAGCAGAAGGAAGTCGATGAGCGCGTGGTGCTGGACGACGCCGCGGTGGTGGCCATCGTCGACAAGCTCGTCAAGCAGCGCAAGGACAGCATCACCGCCTTCGAGGGTGCGAACCGGCAGGACCTGGCCGACAAGGAAAAAGCCGAGATGGCCGTGCTGCAGGGCTACCTTCCCCAGCGCATGTCGGCCGAAGAGACCGCCGTGGCCGTGCAGGCCATCGTCATCGAGCTGGGCGCCAAGGGCCAGGGCGATATGGGCAAGGTCATGGGCGTGGTCAAGACCCGCCTGGCCGGCAAAGCCGACATGGGCCAGGTATCGGCCGCCGTGAAGGCCGCGCTGGCGGGCTGAAGCCGCGCTGCCCGCGGCGCGGGCCAAGGCCGGGCGCTATCCCTGCGCCCGCGCCAGAAACGCATCCACCAAGGCCCACTGGTCGGCCACATTGAGCGCCGGGGCGTGCCCGCACCCAGGCACCTCGACCACCTCCAACTGGCCGCGCACGCCGGGGCCGCGCGAGCGCATCGCGGCCGTGGTGGCGGGCAGCACCAAATCCGAGTCGGCTCCGCGCAGGCACAGCACCGGGAGATCGAGCGCGTCGTAGTGCTTCCAGATCAGGTAGTCGTTTGCGTGCTGCGTGAATTGCCGCACCATCGCCGGATCGTAGTGCGGCGTGACGCGGCCGTCCGGAAGGCGGCGCACCGAGCTCTCGGTCAGCAAGCGCCACTGGGCATCGGGCAACCAGCCGTAGGGTGCATACACTTGGCGAAAAAAGGCCTCCAGCTCCGCCACAGTGGCAAAGGCCGGAGGGCTGCCCGCATAGGCCTTGATGCGCTCCAGCGCCGGGGCGGCAAGCTCCGGGGCGTTGTCGTTGAGCAGCAGGCTGCGAATCGCGCCCTTGAGGGCCGGCTCGAACAGACCGCTGGCGCACACGGTGCCGATGGCCCCCCCCATGGAGGTGCCTATCCAATGCGCCTGCTCGATGCCCAACTGTGCAAACAGGTCCGCCGCCAGGCGCGCGTAGAAGCGCAGCGTGTAGTCCACATCGGGCTGGCGGCTCCACTGGCTCAGGCCCCGCCCGAGGGTGTCGGGGCAGATCACGCGGTAGCGGCTCGCCAGGTGCGCGGCGAGCGGGTCCATGTCGCGCCCGGTACGCGCCAGGCCGTGCCAGGCCACGACCACAGGCGCGTCGCGCTCGCCCCATTCCATGTAGTGAATTTCATAGCCAGCACAGGTGGCGTAGCGTGAGCGCGGTTGCATGTTGAATCCTTGAAGATGGCCTATTTCATGAGCCGGCCGGTGCTGCCGATCACCGTCACCTCGACACTGCGCGAGCCGATCCGGTTGGTGGGCGAGTAGCTGATCACCAGGCCGCCCAAGTCGAATTTCTCCAGGGATTCGAGCGCCTTGATCACGCCCGCGCGCGTGGGCGCGGGCCCGGCGCGGCGCAGCGCTTCCACCAGCACCTTGGCCCCCAGGAATTCCTCGAAACTGGTGTAGTTCACTTCGGCGCCGGGGGCGTACTTCGCCAGCAGTTGCTGGTATTCGCGCACGACCGGGAGCCTGGGCTGGTAGGGGAAAGGTACGACCTGGCTGATACCCAGCCCGTGGGCATTGGCAAGGCCCGCCAGGCGCACGATTTCGGCCGGATTGACCACCGAGATGTTGTAGAGCTGCGCCCCGCCGCCCACCTCCCGGTACTGCTTGATGAATGCCGCGGCAGGCTTGTTGACGGCAACCATGATCACTGCGTGCGGGTTGGCGGCAGTGATGGTCTTGACGGCGGCGGCCACATCGTCGGTATTGCGCGGGTAGCTCGCCGCTGCCACCAGCTTGAGCTTGCGCCGCGCCAGTGCGGCCTCCACGCCCTCCAGGCCCGATTGGCCAAAGCCGTCGTCCTGGTACATCACGGCAATGCGGTTCATCCCCAGCGTGGTGAGCTGCTGCACCATGTGCTCGGCCTCATCCACATACCCGGCGCGCACGTGGAAGATCCAGGGGTTGAACGGCGTGCGCAGCGATTCACCGCCGGTGTAGGGTGCCACCAAGGCCGCGCCGCCTTCGGCCAGCACGCCGTCCTTGAGCAGTTGCGTGATATTGGCCGTGCCGGCAAAGCCAAACAGCGCGACCACATCGGGCCGCGCCAGCAACTCACGCGTGCGCGCCACCGTCTTGTCCACCTCGTAGCCGTCGTCCACCACCAGTTGGTGCAGGGTGGCGCCGTGCACGCCGCCCTGGGCATTGACGGCATCGAAATAAATCTTGCCACCCAGCTCCATTTGCTCGCCACTGCTGGCCAGCACGCCGGTCAGCGGGGCGACCTGGCCAATGACGATTTCCGCCGCCGCCACAGCGCCAGACCCAAGCAGCGCCAGAGCGGTGAGCCCGGCGCCCAGTACGGTGCGCAGCGCTGTGCGGCCATGTTTCGGCAGCGTGTGTGCCATGACGATCTCCTTCAAAGTGGGGGCCTGCACAACCGGCGGTGCACCGCGCAGCAAGGGCATTTACTCGGGTACCGAGATCACACCAGGGGTCAGTACGATGGCATCGGCGGCCACCGGCACGCTGGCGATCGGCGGCAGGTTGGCATCGGTGAGTGCCGGCGCGCTGCCCGGTGCACCACCACGCGGCACGGTGCGTACCACCTGGCTGGCTGGCAACGCCGCGCCCGTGCTCAGGTGCGCGTACATCGCGTCGAGCGCGCGGTTGAGATAGATGTGCAGCGGGATGTAGCGGCTGTCGTACCCTGGCAGCACCGCCGGCAGGCCGATGAAGCTGTCAAAGTGCTGGGCGTTGGCCACCTCGATGTAGGCGAGCTGGCTGGCCGCGCCTTCGACCTTGCGGTTGAGCGCAGCGTACGGGCGCGAGGTGTGGTTCACCGGCAGCAATGCATCGGAGCGGCCATGGACGATGAGGGTCGGTTTGCCATGCAGGTTGCCGTTGCGCCGGGTTTCGTCCAGGCCGGCCTGCAGCTTCCTGGCAGCGGCGTCAGAGCCTATGACCAGGTTGCGCAGGCACAGAGCGCCATTGGTGTTCCAGTCGGGCACACCGGCAGCCGAGAACGAGAGGAAATCGCGCGCCGGCCCGAACTTGCCCAGGTTGTTAACAAGCTGCACACCGCTGGTCGGCGGCACGCCGTTGCCGGTGGCGAACATGCCCGCGAGCGCAGCAGGGGCCAGCGGTGTCACGCCGCCAGCGGCCGTGGTGGCGGCAAAGCTGAAGCCACACAGGTTGTCCTGCACACTGGCGCGCGAGAGGCTGTTGGCAAAGGTGACGGCCACTGCCGGTGCCACCTCAAACGCGGCGAGCGAGGCGTGCAAGGCGTCCGATTCGCCTTCCCAGCCGTAGTCGCGCAGCTTCTGCAACGCCTCTTCGGCCTGGGCTGCGGTGGTAGTCGCAGTGAGCAAGCCATGGGCGGCCAGCGCACTGCAGCGATTGGGGGCAATGGGCAGCGCCGGATTGGCAAAGCCTGCGGCAAAGCCCGCCGCGTAAGGGGTGGAGGCAATCGACGGCGCGAGCGCCGCGCAGGACTGGTACAGGTTGGCCACGGTGGTGAAGTCGATCAGCGGCTTGCCGCTGGTCGTGACCACCACCCCCCCGCGCTCGACGCGCACACCGGAGTTGGCGGGCATTTCCACTGCGGGCTCGGACACGGCGACGCCACTGATCAGGCCTTCGCTGTCCTGCTCAGCGGCAGCAATGGCCGCGCCGCCGCCGTTGGAGATGCTCGATGCAATCGAGATCGTGTTCTTGGGTGTAAAGGTTTTGACGTGCTCACCGCCCTGCACCTCACCATAGCGCTCATTGATCACCCAGAAGGCAAACTCCACGGCCTGCAGCGTGCTGCGGCCCCAGTCGCGCTCGGCGTTCTGGCCCGAGTGCGCGTGTTTGAAGGCAAAGCGGTTTGGCGTGGCGGCATTGAACGCGGCAAGCTCGCTCGCCGTGAGGCCAGCGTTGAAAGCCGCATCCTTGCCGGCAGCGGCAGCCGAAGTGCGCGTGCCGTCGATCAGCGGCACCGTATCGTTTTGCAGATCGTGCGGCGCACCGCCCGTGCCTTTGTCGGAATAGGCCACCGCGCAGCCGTGCTTGAGGCCCCACTCGCCGGTGGAAATCGCGCCGTACACCCCGCGCGAGCCCGACGCCGTGGCGGTGATGATGCAAGGCTTCTTCGTATCGAAGCTGGCGGGCAATTGCACCATCAGCGTGACGTTCTTGCGGCCACTTCCGTCATCGGAAAACGCCAGGTATTCAGTGCCTGCAATCTTGCCCTCACTTGCCGTGACATTGCCCTGAGCATCCACGTTCGGGCCGTAGAAACGGCCATAACCACCGCTGGCCGTCATGTCGAGCATGGCGCGGTAGTTGGTGTAGATGGCCGCACGGCGCAGCTCGGCGGCAGTGGGTGCCAGCGGGTTGGCGTAGGCGGGCGGCGCGGCAGCAGCCAGGCCAGTGGCGCCCAGGCCCGCGGTGAGCAGGTCGTCCGCCGTACCGTCGTACGCCGTGGCGCGCACGGCACCGAGGAAATCCGGCTTGGTGTTGGTGGCGACCGTGCTGCCACCGCCACAGGCAGCCAGTGCGGCCGCTGCGAGCAAGGTGGGGACCAAAGGGTGGGTCAATATCTTCATGCGCTTGTCTCCTGGTGGTTTTTTGGTGGAACGCGAAGAACAGAAATCAGGCACCGCTGCGCCCTGCCGCGCTGGCGCGCAGGCGGCCGACGACACCGGTGGGAAAGTAATAAACCGAGAGCACGAACAGCACGCCCAGCCAAAGCAGCCAGCGGTCAGGCGAGAGCAAGACAGCCAGCCAGGGCAGGCCGCTCGCGGCCTCGTGGCCCAGGCGCAGCAAGTCCTGCAGGTAGCTCTGGGCGACGAGGAACAGCACGGCACCGATGGCGGCGCCGTAAATGGTGCCCATGCCGCCGATGACGACGATCAGCAGCACATCGATCATGATTTCAAACGACAGCGAGGTGTCCGGCCCGTTGTAGCGCAGCCAGATCGCCAGCATGGCGCCGGCCAGGCAGGCAAACAACGCAGACAGCACGGACGAGAGCGTGCGGTACACCACCACGCGGTAACCAATGGCTTCGGCGCGGAACTCGTTTTCGCGAATGGCTTGGAGCACGCGGCCAAAGGGCGAGTTGACGATGCGCAGCAGCGCCAGCACCAGGACCACTGCCGTGACGAACAGCAGGTAATACGTCAGCAGCCGCCCGTCAAGCGACACGCCCAGGAACGGGTCTTCGGCAAACTCGTGGCTGGGCGAGAGCAGCTCTGGCAGGCGGAAGGTCAGGCCATCCTCGCCGCCGGTAATCTCGAAAAGCTGCGACGCCAGCGTCTGGAACGCTGCCGCCACGGCCAGCGTGATCATGGCAAAGAAGATGGCGCGCACCCGCAGCGAGAACAAGCCAACGGCGAGCGCCAGCACGAAGGACAGCACCAACGCCCCCAGGATGCCCACCGCCAGTGCCGCCCAGCCGGCGCCCATGCGCGTGCTGGCCACCGCCACGCCGTAGGCACCGATACCAAAGAACATGGTGTGCGCAAAGCTCACGATGCCGGTGTAGCCCAGCAGCAAATCGAAGCTGGCCACCAGCACGACAAAGACCAGCACCTTGGCCGCGACCGACAGCGCTTTGACGCCGGGGAACAGGAAGGGCGCAAACGCCAAGCCCATAAAGATCGCGACCAGCACCACGGTCAGCACGCGGCTGCGCGGGTAGTCGCCGGAGAGGATTCGGTTCAACATGGCTGGGCTCCGGTTCAACGGTTCGTCACCGGATACACGCCCTGGGGCCGCCAGAGCAGGATGGCCACCATCAGCGCAATGTTCGAAAACAGCGCCACCTTCGGCACAAGGAAGCCGGTGTAATTCGCCATCAGCCCGACCAGCAGCGCACCAATCAGCGCACCGCCCGTGCTGCCCAGCCCGCCGATGATGATGACGATGAAAATCAGCACGTTGACCTGCGCGCCCATCTGCGGAATCACGCTCTGCTGGTACAGGCCCCACATCACGCCGCCCAGGCCCGCAAGCGCGCTGCCGGCGACAAACACACCAATAAACAGGCGCCGGATGCGGTAGCCGAGCGACTCGACCATCTCGCGGTCTTGCACGCCCGCGCGGATCAAGAGGCCCACCTTGGTACGCGCCAAAGTCCAGGCCAGGGCGCCGAAGACCAGCAGACCGACGACCACGGCAATCAGCCGGTATTTCTCGATGGCAGCGTCGCCGATGAAAAGCGAGCCTTGCATGCCTGCCGGCAGTGGCAGCGGAATCTGCGCCGGGCCCCAGACCATCTTGATGATTTCTTCACCGATGATCATCCCGCCCATGGTGATGAGGATCTGCTTCAAGTGCTGGCCGTACACCGGCCGCACGATGAAGCGCTCGAACGCCAGGCCGACAGCGCCCGCCACCAGCATGGCGATCAGCATGGCGGGAATCACGGCCACCAGGTTGCGCCACAGGTCCTGCGAGCCGTTCCAGTCGCCCATGCTGCCCAGCACGCTGACGGCGACGAAGGCGCCCAGCGCAATGAACACGCCATGGCCGAAGTTGAGCACATCCATCAGGCCGAAGACCAGCGTCAGGCCCGACGCGATGATGAAGATGATCATGCCCATCGCCAGGCCTGCCACGGTGAGCGTGAGCCAGGTGGAGGGCGAGCCGATAAACGGCAGCACCGCCAGCGCCAGCACGGGCACCAGGGCGAGCGGCTTCCAGTCGAGTTCACGCCAGTTCATGCTGCACCTCCGGCGAATGAACGCTTTACTATTGATTTCATAGCTGGTTGCGCAGGTGCAATAAGCGCTAGAGGCGTGGGCTTGGGGTTTTGCCAAAAATACTTCAAATTCATAGCGCCAACCCCAGCAGCGAGCGCTGCAGCGCCTCGTCCTGCGCCAGCGCCGCCATGCGGCCAGCGTGCACGACGACGCCGTTGTCCATGACCGCCACGCTGTCGCCCAGGCGTTTGGCGAAGTTGATGTTCTGCTCGACCAGCAGGATGGTCACACCGCGGCGCTTGAGCTGGTCGAACGCGTCGATCATGTTGTTGATGATGGCCGGCGCCAGACCTTTGCTGGGCTCGTCCACGATGAGCAGCTCGCGCGGCTCGACGATGGCGCGCGCCACCGCCAGCATCTGTTTCTGCCCACCCGAGAGCTTGCCGGCCGGGTGGTTCCAGAACTTCTCCACCGCGGGAAACAGCTGGAAAATCCAGGCCAGGCGCTCGGCGTCGATCTGCGCAGCGGTGCGTGCGCCGCGTGCCGCGAGCACCATGTTGTCCTTCACCGTCAGGTCGGCAAAGATGCCCATGTTTTCGGGCACGTAGGCGATGCCCAGGCCAGCAATCTGCGGTGTGGCCAGGCGCGTGATGTCTTGGCCGGCGAACTTCACCGTGCCCTGCGAGGCGCGCCACAGGCCCATGATGGTGCGCAGCGTCGTCGTCTTGCCGGCGCCATTGCGCCCGAGCAGCATGGTGACCTCGCCGCGCGGCACCACGAGATGGACGCCATGCAGGATGTGGTACGCCGCAATGTGCGTGTGCACGCCTGAGAGTTCGAGCAGCGGCGCGGCGCTGGGGGTCGTTGCAGCGCTCATGCGGCCACCTCTTGCCCATCGGTCTGCACCACACCCAGATAGGCCTCTTGCACCACAGGCGAGGCAATCACCTCGGCGGGGGCGCCATCTGCCACCAGCGTGCCGTTGGTGAGCACGATGATGCGGTCGGCCAGCTCGCGCACGACGTCCATCTTGTGCTCCACCAGCAGGATGATCTTGGTCGGGTCCTTCTTCAGTTCGCGAATCAGGTTCAGGATCACCGGCGCCTCGTCGTGGCTCATGCCGGCGGTGGGTTCGTCAAACATGTAGACCTGCGGGTCCAGCGCCATCAACAGCGCCACTTCGAGCTTGCGCTGGTCGCCATGCGGCAGGCTGGCCACGGGGGTGTCGGCGCGCTCCTGCAGCGCCACGCTGGCAAGGATGGCGTCGGCTTGCGCAATCAAGCCGGCATGGTCGCTCCAGATGCTCCAGAGGTTCAGTCCGCGCCGGTGCTTGCCCTGGTGGGTCGCCTGTACCGCCAGGCGCACGTTTTCCTGCACCGTCAGTTGCGGGAACAGGTTGGTCAGCTGGAATGCCCGGCCCAGGCCGGCCCGCGCGCGCTCGGGCACCGACAAACCCGAGAGTTCGCGCCCGCCCAGCAACACCTGCCCCTTGGACGCCTTGAGCTGGCCCGAGATCAGGTTGAAATAGGTCGTCTTACCGGCGCCGTTCGGGCCGACGATGGCCGTCAGCGTGCCGGGCGCAAAGGCGCAGCTCACCGCATTGACGGCCACGTGGCCGCCGAAGCGGATGGTCAGGTCTCGGGTTTCAAGCATGGCGCTGAAATTTAGGCAAAAAGTGGCTCTATCGCTTACTGAATAAGCGCTTGTTGCTATAGAAATGAAAGCGCTCTAGACGCCCAATACCGCCGCCCTGACAGGCGGCGGCGACCGAATTACCGCTGGTTTCGGATCGGAATATCCATCTCTTCCGGCTTGATCTCGTGCACCAGCTCCGGCACGCCCCAGGCGAAGGCCGGGTCGTTCTTGATCTTGAAGTGGTACATGCTTTGCATCGCCTGGTGGTCTTCCTTGCGGAAGGTCATCTTGCCCTTGGGCGTGTCAAAGCTCATGCCTTCCATGGTCTTGATGAGCTTGGGCGTAGCAGTGTCGCCGTTGGTCTTCCTGAGCGCCGTCACCAGCGCCATGGCGGCCGAGAAACCACCGGCGGTGAAGAAGTCTGGCGGGGTCTTGAATTCCTTGTAGTGCGCAGCCACCAGCGCATCGTTCACGGCGTTCTTGGGAATACCGAAGTAGTAGTAGGTGGCGCCTTCCATGCCGGGGAAGTTCTTGTAGCTCGCCATGGCCGGCAGAATGTTGCCGCCCGTGAACACCTCAATACCGTAGCGCTTCTTCAGGTCTTGCGCGGCCAAGGCGTTGAAGGGCGGCGTACCACCGGCCCAGATCACCTCAATGGCTTTGCGGCCTGGCTTGTCTTTCAGGGCGTCCACAATGCGCTGAATACCGGCCGTGAAGTCGGTGGTGGTCTGCGGCAGGTATTCCTCGTGCCCGATCTTGGCGTGCTTGAGGTTGGCCTTGAAAGCCTTGACACCATCGCGACCAAACGCGTAGTCCTGCGCCAGCGTGGCCACGGTGACGCCGTCCTTGTCCATCGCCACGGCGTTGCTGATGGCATCCTGGCTGGAGTTGCGGCCGGTGCGGAAGATGTATTTGTTCCACTTGTCACCAGTGATCGAATCGGCCACGGCGGGCTCGACCAGCAAAATCTTCCTGTATTCCTCAGCGACGGGCAGCATGGCCAGCGCGACGCCCGACGAGGTGGGCCCTACGGCGATGTCGGCCTTGTCGTCTGCATAGGCGGCGGCCAGCAGGCTCTTGCCCAGGTCTGGCTTGCCCTGGTCGTCGCGCTCCATCAGCACAATTTTCTTGCCTGCCACCATCATGGTGCCGCCCGTGGCGTATTCCAGGCCCATCATCAGGCCCGTCTGGGTCTGCTTGCCGTAGGCTTCGAGCGGGCCCGTCTTGCTGTAAACGTGGGCGATGCGGATTTCATCGGCCGCAAAGGCGGATACGGATACCGTGGCGGCGAGGGCCGCGAGCGCGACGAGAGAGCGACGTTGCATGGAATGCCTCCTGTAATGATGCCTGCATTCTGTGCACATAGCGTGCCAGACTGCAAGGCATTGATTCACAAAGGTTACCTGGCGCCTCACCCTGCGATATGTTCAATATTCAGACAATCGAAATGTCTGTTTTCCAGTCAATTGCCTGAATTTAGCTCAGGGTTTTCCAGGCGCCCGTACAGCGTGGCGCGCGAAATTCCCAGCCGCCGCGCTGCCGCCAGCTTGTTGCCGCCCGATGCCGCAAGCGCAGCCGCAATGGCGCGCCGCTCCACCTCGGCGACCTGCTCGGCCAGGGGGCGCAACCAGGCGCCCTCGCCCTCTTGCGGCGCAGGTTCCGGCACCGGGGCAGCGGGCTCGACGCCGGTCTCGCGCAGGATGCGGGTGAGCTGTTCGGCATCAATGCTGTCCGAATCGCTGCGCATGGCGGCCTGCTCCAGGACATTGCGCAGCTCGCGAATGTTGCCGCGCCAGGGCTGGCCCATGAGCAGCGCCAGCGCGTCGGGGCGCAGCTCCGGCGTGGCGGTGCCGTTCCTCAGCGCCATGTCTTCGCCCAGCACTTCCAGCAGCGCGGGAATGTCGCTGCGCCGCTCGCGCAGCGGCGGCACGCGCAGCGGCAGCACGTGCAGGCGGTAGTACAGGTCTTCGCGGAACTTGCCGTCCCGCACCAGCGCGCCCAGGTCACGCGAAGTGGCGGCCACCACGCGCACGTCAAACGGCACCAGCTGGTTGGAGCCCAGCGGCTCGATCTCGCCCTCCTGCAGCGCACGCAAGAGCTTGGCCTGCAGGTTTTGCGGCATGTCGCCGATCTCGTCGAGAAACAGCGTGCCGCCATCGGCCAGCTTGAACTTGCCGTCGCGTGCCTTGCGGTCCGCGCCGGTGTAGGCGCCGGGCGCCACGCCGAAGAATTCGGCCTCCAGCAGCGTGTCGGGCACGGCGGCAATGTTCACGCTGACAAACGGCCCGGTCGCACGGCTGGATGCGGCGTGTATGGCGTGCGCCAGCAGCTCCTTGCCGGTACCGGTCTCGCCCAGCAGCAGCACCGGGCTGGTGGACTGGGCCGCGCGCCGTGCCTGGCGCTTGACTTCTGCCGCAGCCGGGCTGGAGCCGACAAAGCTGGCA
Source organism: Simplicispira sp. GW247-4R2A (assembly GCF_059424465.1). Taxonomy (NCBI): domain Bacteria; kingdom Pseudomonadati; phylum Pseudomonadota; class Betaproteobacteria; order Burkholderiales; family Comamonadaceae; genus Simplicispira; species Simplicispira sp. GW247-4R2A. Next base: position 37,744 of record NZ_JBWKZM010000033.1, read on the forward strand.
AAGGTATGGCGGGCGCGGCGCGTGCCATCGCCGCTGCCGGCGCGCAACTGGCGCCCGCGCTGCTCGGCCAGCTCGCGCCGTGCGTCGTCCAGGTCGCGCTGCAGCAAAGCAAACTTGCTGATCAGCGGCTGGAGCGTGGTCTCGGGGTGGTCGAACAGCACGATGCCAATGGCGCCAATCACACGGTCGTCGTCGCCGCGCAGCGGAATGCGGCTGACCACAAAGGTGCCGGCGCGGTTGGTGAGCAGGTCGATCAACACCGCCTCGCCCGTCTCCAGCACGCGGCGCATCTGGGTGTTGGGGATGACGTCTTCGACCATGCGCCCCAGGAACTGGTCCACATGGGTCAGCCCGAGCTCTGGCAAAAACCGCTGGTAGCCCTCGTTCACCCAGACGATGCGCCCGCGCAAATCCACCAGGAACATGCCCTGGCTGACGCTGGAGAACAAATGGAACATCGAGCGCGCCGCCAGTTCGAGAATGCCTTGGGCATCGAGCGGCAGCGCGGGGGTGTCGGGGGCAAGCGCATCCATGGGCGGATGGTAACGCCCGGTAGCAAGGGCCCGGAAAAACTATTGTTTTGATAGCCATTAACGCTTATTGATTAAGCGCTAGAGGCCATTTTTATTATTTTTCCGTCTAAGGCATCACTTGCCGGGCACCACCGCGCTCAACAAAGCAAAATGCGCGCTATGGACAACGCCCAGACCGTGCGCATCGACAAATGGCTGTGGTGCGCGCGCTTTTTCAAGACGCGCAGCCTCGCCGCCGAGGAAATTGCCAAAGGGCGCGTGCGCGTCAATGGCGCCGTGACCAAGGCTTCGCGCGAGCTGCGGCCCGGTGACACGGTGGACTTGCGCCAGGGCCAGATGCCGCGCACCGTCGTGGTCCGCGGCGTAAGCCACGTGCGCGGGCCAGCGCCCGTGGCGCAGTTGCTGTACGAAGAAACCCCCGAGAGCCTGGCGGCGCGCGCAGCGGCAGCCGAGCGCCAGCGCCTGGCACCGGAGCCCGCTGCGGCGCTGCACGAAGGCCGCCCGACCAAACGCGACCGCCGGGACATCGACAAGGCGCGCGACTGGGGCAGCCGCTGGAGCGCGTCACTCGACGAATGAGCCGCCGCCCCGGAAAAAGCACGCAGCGGTTTATAGTGGGCTTGGGCAAGGCACTTCCCGAACTCCCCGGGCAACCCGTCGAAGGAAAGAGCAACGATGTTCCCTGAATACCGCGACCTGATCACCCGACTCAAAAACACCGACCACCACTTCACCCGCCTGTTCGACAAGCACAACCATCTGGACGAGAAAATTGCGCAGTTGGTGGCCGAAACCGGCCCTTCGGCCGATCTGGAGATTGAAGTGCTCAAGAAGCAGAAGCTGCAACTCAAAGATGAGCTGTACGCCTTGCTCAAATCCAGGGCCGAGGCAAGCTGACAAGCCCGGGGCCGACTTTGCGGCCGCCGGGCTCTTTTTCTCTCAGCGGTAGCTGCTGAACACGCGGGTACCGCCATCGCGGGCCACCAGCAGCACGTCGTACGGGTCGCGCCGGCCGCCGTAGACCGCGCCATCCATGCCGGGCGATCCCACCGGCATCCCCGGCACGGCCAGCCCCAAGGCCTTGGGTTTTTGCGCCAGCAGCTTGCGCACATCGCCCGCAGGCACATGGCCTTCCAGAAGGTAGCCGCCGACCAGTGCCGTGTGGCACGAGCCGAGCTTTTGCGGCAGGCCCAGCCGGGTGCGCACGGCGTTGTTGCCGCTCTCGTGCACGGTGACGGAAAAGCCGTTGTCCTGCATGTGGGCGACCCAATCCTTGCAGCAGCCGCAACTGGGGTCTTTCCAGACCTCGACGGCCAAGGGGTCGGTGGCGGCGCGTGCCAATCGCGGGGCCACGATGGCCGCGCCGAGAAGGCCACATGCAGCCAACAGGTGCCGGCGTGGCATTGGGGGTGCCTTGGTAGGAAGGGTGCCGGTCGCCGAAGGCAGAAACGCGGATACGGTTGAAAAGATCTGGGACATGAAAATTCCTTGCATGCTGAAGTTTGGGCGAGACGCCGCGCTGCTGCCCATGGGCAGCCACGGGCACGGCTGAAATCGAGGGAAACCGGTGAATCGCCGAAACATCCGACCACAGCCGGTGCGACCACCGGAATGCGAAGTTTCGGCTCAGCCGATGCGGTGCGCAATGGGCGGTTTGAGGGCCATCGCCACGGGCGCACTGGCAAAAGCCCCATCGGCCTGCACAGCCGGCAATCGAGCGCCCGAACGCGCGGGCACTTTCTCGACGGACAAAGGCAGCGCTACCGCGTGGCAGACCGCGCAGTCCGTGCAGGCATTGCTCAGAACGGATACCGCTCCACCATGGGCGCAGTGCGGGGACACGGCGGCGACTGCCGCTTGGTCGCAACGCTCACCGGCCGCCATTGCCACATCGGCGCCCAGGAGCATGCGCAGCACCAGCAGAGAGACGGCAAGACAGGCAAACAAACGGCGCATGGCTGCATGGAGCACGCCAGGCGCCAAGTGGTTCCGCATCGCACAGGTTTTTGCAATGATTTTTATAGCTGCTTGCGCAATCTGCATAAGCGCTAGAGGCATATTTTACCTATATTTCTCAGTGTGCACCCTGGCCCTGCGCGGGTTCCGCGCGCAGCATGCGCAGGCCATTGGCCACCACCAGCAGGCTGGCGCCCATGTCGGCGAACACCGCCATCCACATCGTGGCCTGCCCGGCCAGTGCCAGCGCCAGAAACAGCAGCTTGATGCCCAGCGCCAGCGCGATGTTCTGCACCAGCACCTGGTGTGTGCGGCGCGAGAGGCGCACCGTCTCGGCCACACGGCGCAGGTCGTCGTTCATGATCACCACGTCGGCGGTTTCCATGGCCACGTCGGTGCCGGCGGCGCCCATGGCAAAACCGATGTCGGCCTGCGCCAGAGCGGGCGCGTCGTTGATGCCATCGCCCGCCATGGCCGTCATGCCGTGCAGTTTTTGCAAGGCGGCGATGGCGCCCTGCTTGTGCTCGGGCAGCAGGTCGGCCTGCACCTCATCGATGCCGGCAGCGCGGGCAGCGGTTTGCGCCGCAGCGCCATGGTCGCCAGTGAGCATGATGGGCGTGATGCCCAGGGCGCGCAGCTCGGCCACCGCTTCGATGGCCTGCGGGCGCAGGGTGTCGGCCACGGCAAACAGCGCGCGCACCGCGCCGCGCTCGGCCAGGAAGGTGACGCTGCGGCCCTGCGCCTCGTGCTCGGCGGCAGCGGCCTCCACCGTCTCGGTCCACAGGCCCAGCTCACGCATCCAGCGCCGGTTGCCCAGGGTCCAGCGCTCGCCGCCCACCCGGCCCTCCACGCCGCGCCCAGCGTGGGCGGTGAAATCGCTCACCTCCGGCAAGGCGCCTTGTTGCGGGCCCAGTCCGAGCGCAATCGCCTGCGATACCGGGTGGTCCGAGCGGCGGGCCAGCGCCAGCGCCACGTCGTGCGCCGCGTCGCTGCCAAAAGCGCTCTGCCCCACCAGCACCGGTCGGCCGGTGGTGATGGTGCCGGTCTTGTCAAAGGCCACGGCGCGAATGCCGCGCGCCTGCTCCAGCCAGGCCCCGCCCTTGATCAAAATGCCGCGCCGCGCCGCGGCGGCCAGGCCACTGACCACGGTGACGGGGGTCGAGAGCACCAGCGCGCACGGGCAGGCGATCACCAGCAAGACCAGCGCGCGGTAGATGGCGTCCAGCCAGGCCCAGCCGAGCAGCAGCGGCGCGCCGACGGCCACCAGCACGGCGATGGCAAACACTGCCGGCGTATACACCGCAGCAAAGCGGTCCACCAGGCGCTGCGTGGGCGCGCGCGTGGCCTGTGCATCCTCCACCGCGCGGATGATGCGGTCGAGCGTGGTGTGGCCCGATGCCGCCGTCACGCGCATCTCCAGCTCGGCGTGGGCGTTGAGGGTGCCGGCAAACAGCGCGTCGCCCAAAGCTTTGTCCACGGCCAGGCTCTCGCCCGTGACGCTCGATTCGTCCACCGCGCTGGCGCCGCGCGTCACGCTGCCGTCCAGCGGCACCCGGCCCCCAGGACGAATGCGCACCGTGTCGCCCAGCGCCACGTCGGTGGCGGGCACGCTGCGCCACTGGCCGTCTGCGCTTTGGACTTCGGCCTGGTCCGGGCTGAGCGCCAGCAAGGCGCCAATGGCATGGCGTGCCCGCCCCACCGCGCCCTCTTCGATGCGCTCGGCCAGTGCGTACAGCGCCATCACCATGGCCGCCTCAGGCCACTGGCCGATGGCGAAGGCGCCGGTCACCGCCACCGCCATGAGCGCGCTGATGCCCAACCGCCCCCGCACCAACGAGCGGACGCCGCTTTGGTAGACGCCCAGGCCCGCCAGCAGGATGGCTACCGCGGCCAACAACATGCCACCGGTATGCCAAGGCCAGGTATCCGGCCCCAGCAAGTGCAGCAGCTCTGCCCCGGTCGCCGCAAGCAGCCCGGCGCCAATGCGCGCCCAGCCCGGCAGCGCACTGTGGTCATGGCCGTCGCCATCCCCGTGGCTGTGATCGTGCACGTGCTCGTGGCCTGCGTGCGCACCAACGGAGGCGTCGCCCTCGCCTGAACACTTGGCGCTGCGGCGCGCCGGGTTCGCGGTCGATGCGCATCCACCATCCTCCGTGGAGCAGCAGGAAAGCGAAATGCGCGGGCCGGCGGGGCGTGCGGTGGTGGGCTCGACTGGCATGAAATCCTTGCAATCAACGCGGTTGAAGGCCGCAATGGCACCATTGGAATCCATGAAGCCACTTGAAGGTCAAGCCATGCCCTTGCAGGACACCGCCGCGTGGCGCATTGGCGAGGCCGCGCGCCGCTCGGGCGTGTCGGCCGCCAACATCCGCTTTTACGAGAAAGAGCAGTTGCTGCCGCCCGGCGCACGCGCGGACAACCGCTACCGCCTCTACAGTGCCGCCGACGTGCACCGCCTGCGCTTCATTCGCCTGTGCCGCGCCATGGACATGTCGCTGGGCGAAGTGCGCACGCTGGTGGCGCTCAACGCCCAGCCGCCCACCGACACGCATGCGGCCTGCCACACGCTGGACGAGCACCTGGCCCACGTGCGCGCCCGCCGCAAGGAACTGCAGGCGCTGGAGCAAGACCTGCGCGCCCTGCGCAGCCGCTGCGACGGCACCGACGACGCACACTGCCATGTGCTCGACGCACTGCACGCCCAAGCCGATGCACAAGCCGATACAGGGCTGGCAGCGGCGCTGCCGAAGCGGCATGTGTAAGACCTGTTCAGGCTCTAGGCATTTGGCTACCCGCGCTGTCACCCCCGAAACTTCCTGCAAGGTCACACCCGCCGAAAATCAAGGACACTCGTGCGTTAGTGCACGCAGCGCCTCCTCCATGACACCCCTCTCCCGCCGCCAGCTCATTGGCCTCGTTCTGCTCACCCTGATGTGGGGGTTGAACTGGCCAGTGATGAAGCTCGCGCTGCGCGAGATCAGTCCGCTCTATTTTCGGGGGCTGACCATGGGAGTCGGCGCGCTGGTGCTGGCAGGATATTTCGGGAGGCAAGGCATTCGCCTGCTCCCCAGGGGGCGTTCGGAATGGCGAACCGTAGTGGTGCTGGGGCTGCCCAACATCCTGGGCTGGCACGCGTTGTCCATCATCGGCGTCGCGCACCTGCCGGCCGGGCGCGCCGCCATCCTCGGTTTCACCATGCCCGTGTGGACGGTGCTGCTGGGCGTGCTGCTGTACCGCGACAAGCTGACCCCGCGCCTGGTGCTCGCCGTGGTGGCGGTGCTCACGGGCATTGCGCTTTTGCTCTGGAACGAGTGGGCCCACCTGGCGGGCCGACCGGTGGGTATTGCCTGGATGCAGGGGGCGGCGCTCTGCTGGGCGCTGGGCACAATCTGGATGCGCCGCGCGCACCTGACGCTGCCCGCAGAGACGCTGGTGGTGTGGATGATGGCTTTGTCGGCGGTGGTGATCGTGCTGCTCGCGGTGGCGCTGGAGCCGCCCCAGCACTGGCATTTCAGCACGTCGGTGTGGGTGAGTCTGGTATGGAGCGTGCTGATCAACTATGGCGCGGCGCAGGTGATCTGGTTTGCGCTGGCGCGAGAGCTGCCGGCGGCCACCAGCGCCATGAGCGTAATGGCCGTGCCCCTCATCGGCATCTTGAGCGCGCCGCTCATCGTCGGCGAATGGCCCCATTGGCAGGACATGGCGGCCATGGTGTGCGTGGTGGTGGCGATTGGCGCCGTGTTGCTGCGGCCGCTGCAGCCGCTCTCGTCGACTCCTTCGCCTAAGCGGCACTGACAGAGCGCGAACTTGCCTTGCCTTTCGCAAGACAGTCAACGATCCTGCGCGTCCGCCCTTCCCGCCAGCGCCGCAAGCTCCCGGCTTGCAAGCATCAGGCGGTTACCCACCGCCGCGCTCCGGGCCGTTCCCAGCCTCGAGTGGATCGCAGCGACGCTGATGGCGGCAACGGGTCGGTCATTCATGTCGCACACCACAGCCCCAACCGCCCAACTGTCGGCTATCACCAGGCCCGGCTGCACGCAGTACCCACGCCCCCGCGTATCGCGCACCAGCGCGATCAGGGCGTCGTCGGTGCAACGCGGAAACCGTTCGGCCCGAAGCGCAGCATTGCGCGCAAGAACGTCGGCGACCTCGTCGTCTGCCAAAGCTGCCAGCAACGCGCAACTTCCGCCGCCAACGCCCAGGGGGTACCGATCGCCCGGCTTGACGAGTTGATTGCGAATCGGAAAGTCGCCCTCTTCGCGCGAAAGGCAGATGCTCTCGTAGCCGTGCAGAACCGAGAAGAACACCGTATCCCCAGTTTCGGCCGCAAGGGCACGCAGTGCGGGTGCGGCGAGCCGCTGAAGCTCGTAGCTCGGTTCAGCAGCCAGTCCGACGGCGAACGCCTCGGGGCCGAGCCGGTAACGGCCCGATGCGCGGTCGTGCAACACAAAACCCTCATCCACGAGCGTGCGCGTCAGCCGGATCGTGGTTGCCTTGTTCAGGCAAAGCCGCCGCACGATCTCCCCCATGCGCAGACCTCCTGGGCCCACACGTGTCAGCAGGCGCAGCACCGACAAACCTCGGCGCAGGGTCTGCGCACCGGCCACTTCAACCGCAGGCGAAACCGCGAGCGCACCGGGATGTTCCGTCACCTGCACAACCGAATCGTTCATGATTTTTTGGTGAAAGGCAATCTGGCAAGGATGGCCATCTCAGCACGCGACAAGGAAGGCATCAGGAGCCAGCGGCCATGCGGCGCAGCGTGGGAAGACCCACGCCGGCAGCTTCAAATCCGCCATCGACTGCCAGCACCTGCCCGTTCACATAGCTGGCAGTGGGGCTCGACAGAAAGCCAACGGCCTTGGCGATTTCCTCCGTTGTGCCGTAGCGGTTGAGTGGAATGACATCGTGGTAGTCAGAGCGGATCGCCACACTGTGCACCAGCTTGGCCATCTCGGTTTCGACCGGTCCTGGAGCAACCACATTGGCGCGAATACCAACCGTGCCATATTCCACCGCCAGTTGTTTGGTGAGATGAATCAGGGCCGCCTTGCTCGTGCCGTAGGCCACCCGCAAAGTGCTCGCACGCAGCCCGGAAATGGACGCGATATTGACAATGCTGCCGCCACCCGTGCGCCGCATGACCTTGGCGCACGCCTGCGCGCACAGGAAGGCTCCGTCCAGGTTCACACTCAATACCTGACGCCATTCCTCGAAGGAGGTGTCCTCGATACGCTTGAACACAGCCACCCCCGCGTTGTTGACCAGGGCATCAATTCGTCCGAAGCTTGACGCGACCTGATCGACCGCCGCCTGCACCTGCCCGGCATCCGATACATCGGCATTCACACACAGCACGCGCGCCGCGTCAGGCCCTTCGGCAAAGGATTGCTCGGTGCTTTGCAGGGTCTTCGCATCCGAATCCACCAGGGCCACCCTCCATCCGTGCGCCAGAAACCAGCGACCGATCGCCAGCCCGATGCCGCGCGCGCCGCCTGTGACGAATGCAACGCGTTCAATTTCTTCGGATGCCGTGGTGGTGTTGGGGGTTGCAGCTTGAGTCATTGTGTCTCCGGAAAGAGAGTTGAAAAAAATTTTGTGCGCGCCAGAACTGATCACTCAGTGGTCAGGCCGGCAGCCATTCCTCGAGGGTGACTTCGAAAGTCATGCAAATCAGGTTCTGGCCCGCAACGAACGGGCCGCCATAAACAGTTCCGCTGCGATCTGCCACGACACCCGCAAGCGAAGCACGGATTGAGCCATCCGGCTGGGTTCGGACTTCGCCAGCCAGGCTCACGATCTCAACCGCCGGCCCGGAAACGATCTGGCACTTTCCATCCTCCGCACCCAGGCAGGCATCCACCAGACTGCCGAGCGCACCACGCACGAAGGCGTTGTGAAAGCCTTCGGCAGCACAGAGTTTTTCGACGCTCTGCACTAGGTCTTCATTGGGGGCTATGCGGGCATAAGCGACGCGGCCCATGCGGCCGTCCTCGACCAGGGTGATTTCAGCCATGTTGCGCCACCTCTTTCGGTCCCAGCAAAGGAATATTCGTTTCCGGGTCATGCGCGACCCGCAATTCAAATCCATCAAGCGTCGTCACCAGAACCGACAGAGGCGCTGCACCGACGATGACCCGGTTGGCCAGAATGTGTCCGCCTTTGACCGCACCGAGCGCGTCCCGGAATACGGCGTGGCAATGCACCAGTGGCTTCCCGTCAGCGCTCAGCCCCAGCGTTGCATTGCCGAACACCATCCAGGCACGACCTGCATGGATGGGCGCTGAATAAGCAGCCACCGATTGCTGCGTGCCATCCGGTCCGGCCACGCAATACCAGAGCTGGGCAAAGGAGCCACCCAGAAGCGTCATCGAAGCGCTACGCACGCCGAGGCTCTGCAGTGGCTCGACAATGGATTGGTAAAGGCTTTGACCGGGATGGAGCACCAGACGGAAATGCCGGCCACGACTGGTATGCATGCTGCTGATGCGAACCGGATTGAACGGGCCGGGATGAACAAGGGTGCGCGGTCGCGCGGGCGGGGGTGCTGCCGTGATGGGCATTGACTTGTCTCCTGCATGCTTGTGGCACGAACTGGTGGCAGGGGTGAGGGTCACCCGTCCCGGCCGCCGATCAACTCCGCTGCGAAGCGGCGCAATGTTGTCGGAGCATCCGACCCCGACAGTCTAGGCAGCACTTACCATTCGCAGAAGTTTGCATTTTGAATGGATCCATTTAAGATTCAGATCAATATGGAAATGCGCCACCTTCGCTGCCTTGTCGCCGTCGCCGAGGAACTTCACTTCGGTCGCGCAGCCCGCCGACTCCATCTGTCGCAGCCCCCTGTGAGCCTCGCGATCAAAGAGCTCGAGCAGGAATTGGGCATCCGGCTTTTCGAGCGCAACTCTCGCCATATCGCGCTGACCCGGGAGGGCGAGGTGGTGTTGCGAGATGCGCGTGCCGTGCTGGCCCGCACGGCCTCATTGCGCCAGCACGCGCAGGATGCCGGCAGGGGTGTGGGCGGATCTCTGGCGGTGGGTTTCATCAGTCTGGCAACGTACTCGTACCTCCCCACCTCGATCGAACGCCTTACCCATACCTATCCGGACGTACGGCTGAGTCTGCACGAGAGCACGACCGACGAAATCCTCGCCGGACTGGAGAACGCTTCGATCGACGTGGGCTGCCTGTTTGCTTCGCCGGGACTGCCGGCAGGGCTGCGTTACCAGGCGACGAGTCGCGAAGCCTTGGTGATTGCCCTGCCTGAGCAGCACCCGATGGCGCACCTCACACGGACTCCTCTGGAAAAACTCGCCAACGAACGCTTTCTGGCGTTCGAGCGGCATTTCGGGCCAATGATGTTTGACACCGTCGTGAGCGCCTGCATGCGCCACGGATTCAGCCCACGCATCTTCCCGGCTCGGCAGATGCACACCATCGTCAGTCTGGTGGCTGGCGGAATTGGCGTCGCGCTGGTGCCGCAATCGGTTCAGGTCTTTCAAAGGGCGGGCGTGGTGTTTCGGCCGTTGCGCGGGGACCGCATCTCGGTTGAAACCGGCGTGGCATGGCGCGCGGGGGATGATGCGCCGCTGGTGACCGAATTTGTTCGGACTGTTCCACGCTTGCGTCCCGTCGCCAAGGTCTCCACGCTTTCCACCGACTTCGCGTAAACCCGGTGTGGGCTGCGCACATGGTGGACCGGTAATTTGCCAGAACCGTGTAAATGCCGGCGGTAAATGCTTGTCGCATTCCTAGAATTTGGCGATCAGCCCAGCGCCCATTGATAACGGTCGCTCGCGGACTGGACAGGTTCACCGGCGGCCCATGCAACGCCCGGCTCATCAAGGTTCATATCATGACAAGCTTCCCCTATATCGTCGGCTGGGGCCACACCCCTTTCGGCAAGCTCGACAAACTCAGCCTCGAAGAGATGATCCGCGATGCCGCTCTGCCCGCCATCGCAAGCGCAGGCCTGGAGCCTTCAGATATCGACGGCGTTTTTGTCGGCCATTTCAACGGCGGCTTTGTCCGTCAGGATTTCAGTGGCGCATTGCCAGCGCTCGCCATTCCCGAATTGCGCCATGTGCCATCGGTGAGGCTTGAAAACGCATGCGCCACGGGTTCCGCCGCCATCTGGGCGGCACTTGATGCGCTGGCAAGCGGGCGCGTCAAGCGGGCGCTTGTGGTGGGCATGGAAAAGATGAACACCCTGCCCAACCAGCAGATTGGCGAAATCCTGCTCAAGTGCTCCTATGTGGCGGAAGAAGGCGACACACCTGGCGGATTCGCCGGCGTTTTCGGCAAAATCGCAAGCAGCTATTTCGAGCGTTTCGGCGATCAGTCCGACGCGCTTGCATCCATCTCCGCCAAAAACCATCAAAACGGCATGCGCAATCCACTGGCCCACATGCGGCGCGATCTTGGATTCGACTTTTGCCGCACCCCATCGGACAAGAACCCCTTTGTCGCGGGCCCGCTCAAGCGGTCGGACTGCTCGCTTGTTTCCGACGGCGCAGCTGCACTGATTCTTTCCAATGAACCTCTGGCGGACGCCAAGATGCCGGCCGTACGCTGGCTTTCGCGCACACAGGTGAACGAGTTCCTGCCGCTCTCGCGCCGTGATCCGACCAGATTCGAAGGCGCGGCACTGGCCTGGCAACGCGGCCTGCACGGCGCCCACGCCACGCTGGACGACCTGCAGTTCGTTGAAACCCACGACTGCTTCACCATTGCAGAACTGCTGGAATACGAGGCCATGGGCCTGGCGCCACACGGACAGGGAGCGCGAGTGATCCTCGACGGCACCAGCACCAAGGAAGGGCGCCTTCCGGTCAATCCCTCCGGCGGCCTCAAGTCGCGCGGCCATCCGATCGGAGCGACGGGCGTATCGCAGCACGTCATGGCCGCCATGCAGCTCACCGGCACCGCTGGCGACATGCAGATCAGCGGAGCGCGCCGCGGCGCCGTATTCAACATGGGTGGCGCGGCGGTGGCCAATTACCTGAGCGTTCTGGAGGCCGCATGAAGCAGCGGCTCTTGCACCCTGCGCAATCATGCTCAGGGAGGCAGTCTCGTGGCTAATGCACAGGTGATGAACTTGGCGTGCCTGCTATCGCAGACCGCACGTCTGTTCCCCGATCTACCCGCGCTGATCCAGGGTGACAGTAGCTGGAGCTGGGCGGAGACCGAAGCGCGGGTCGATGCGATGGTTTGCGCACTGCGCGCGCGCGGCGTCCAGAAAGGAGACCGTATCCTGGTGCAATCGCGCAATACCCGCCAGCTGTTCGAGAGTTGCTGGGTGGCATTTCGCCTCGGCGCGGTCTGGGTGCCGACCAACTTCCGTCTCACTCCGCCTGAAATCGCGTATCTGGGCGCTTCCAGCGATGCCATCGTGATGCTCGCTGAGCCCGATTTTTGCAAGCATGTCGATGCGGTTAGAGCCGCTTCGAAGAGTCTGCGGGACGTGATCTGGCTCGGCAGGAGTGATGCGACGCCTGAGAACGAACTCGGATACGAAGCGCTTCTCGGGAATTATCTCGGGCAGATCGCTACTGCGGAGACCGTCGAGCGGGATGATCCTCTCTGGTTCTTCTACACATCAGGCACCACCGGTAGGCCCAAGGCGGGTGTATTGACGCATGGTCAGATGGCCTTCATTGTTACCAACCATTTGGCCGACCTGATCCCGGGCACTACCGAGGAAGACCGCTCACTCGCTGTGGCTCCCCTTTCGCACGGCGCGGGTATTCACGCACTGCTGAATGTGGCACGCGGCGCGGCCACCGTCCTGCCACTTTCGGACAGGCTTGACGGCGAAGAGGTGTGGTCGCTCGTCGAGCGGCACCGCATTTCAAACATCTTCACCGTGCCTACCATCGTCAAGATGCTCGTGGAACATCCAGCGGTGGGCGAATACGATCACAGCAGCTTGCGCTACGTAGTCTACGCCGGCGCTCCGATGTACCGCACGGATCAGAAGCGTGCACTCGAAAAACTCGGGCCGGTGCTGGTGCAGTACTTCGGGCTGGGCGAAGTCACCGGCTGCATTACTGTGCTGACACCGCGTATGCATGTGCATCTTACCGATGAATCGGACAGTCCCATAGGCACCTGCGGCCGGCCCCGCACCGGGATGGAGGTGGCGGTGCTTGATGCTGCGATGCAGCCGGTACCCACCGGCGAGGTTGGAGAAATCTGCTGTCGCGGACCCGGGGTTTTTGCGGGCTACCACAGCAATCCGGACGCAACCGCCACAGCGCTGCGCGGCGGCTGGTTCCACACCGGCGACCTGGGTCGGCTCGATGCACGCGGGCTCCTCTACATCACTGGGCGCGAGTCCGACATGTACATCTCGGGCGGCTCGAACGTTTATCCCCGCGAAGTGGAAGAGGTGTTGCTCACCCATCCCGCAGTGGCGGAGGTTGCCGTGCTCGGCGTGCCCGATCCCAAATGGGGAGAGGTCGGTGTAGCAGTGGTGGTCCAGCGTGAAGGTTGCGAACCAGCGAGCGAAGCCCTGCTTCTGGCGCATCTTGAAGGCCGTTGTGCCCGATATCGCTGGCCGCGACAGATTTTTTTCTGGGACGCGCTGCCGAAATCCGGATACGGCAAGATCACGAAGAACGAGGTTCGCCGACTGCTCATCGAGAAAGGCGAGTTACGGGAAGTTCAGACGATGCAATAGCAACTTGGACGTGCGAACAGGCGTAGGGCAGTCAGATCGCGGCTTCGCCTCCTGGGAGCACCGTCTTTGCCAGCGCCCATTTCGGTTTCGGTTTTCCATTCATCCAACCACGACAACAGGAGACATATCCATGACCATCAGCCGCCGCAACATGCTGGCCACCACCCTTGGCGCCCTAGCGCTACCGGCCACCAGCGCTTTCGCCGCGAAAGCCGAGTTCCAGTACAAGTATGCGAACAACCTGCCCTTATCGCATCCGATGAACGTGCGCGCAAAGGAAATGGCCGATGCGATTCGAGCTGAAACCAAGGGTCGCGTGGACATCCAGATTTTCCCGAGCAGCCAGTTGGGCTCCGACACCGACATGCTGAGCCAGATCCGCTCGGGTGGAGTCGAGTTTTTCACGCTGTCGGGGCTGATCCTCTCCACCCTCGTGCCGGCGGCCGCGATCAGCGGTATCGGCTTTGCGTTCCCGGATTACCCCACCGTGTGGAAAGCAATGGACGGCGATTTGGGCGCCTACATCCGCGGCGAGATAGGCAAGGCCAACCTGGTTGCCATGGACAAGATCTGGGACAACGGTTTCCGTCAAACCACGTCTTCCTCGAAGCCGATCGTTACGGCCGAAGACTTCAGGGGCATGAAGATCCGCGTGCCCAGCTCGCCACTGTGGACTTCGATGTTCAAGGCATTCGACGCAGCGCCTACCTCGATCAACTTCAGCGAGGTGTATTCGGCCCTGCAAACCAAGGTGGTGGAAGGCCAGGAGAACCCGCTCGCCATCATTTCGACCGCCAAGCTGTACGAAGTGCAGAAATACTGCTCGCTGACCAACCACATGTGGGACGGTTTCTGGTTCCTGGCCAACAAGAAGGCCTGGGAGCGCCTGCCGGAAGACCTGCGCACCATCGTCGCCAAACACATCAATGCAGCCGGCATGGCCGAGCGCACTGACGTGGAAGCGCTCAATGGCACCGTGCAGACGGATCTGGCTTCCAAGGGCCTAACCTTCAACAAGACCGATGCTGCGACCTTCCGTGACCAATTGCGCAAGGCGGGTTTCTATTCCGAGTGGAAGAAGAAGTTCGGTGACGACGCATGGGCACTTCTGGAACGCAGCACCGGCAAGTTGTCATGAGAAGGGGGGCGACGACCGACGTGCATCCTGCCGAGAGCGTCGCCCTGCCGGCGGCCGCTGACGCGGAGACGTCCAATTCCCACGGCGGGGTCGCTCAGGCACTGCCTGGCCGCCCGCTGCTGGCGAAGATCGATCGCGCACTTGGCTGGCTGGTCGAAGTGCCGGCTGCAGCCCTGGTGCTGGCCGACATCGTCGTGCTGCTCTGCGGGGTGGTGGCGCGCTTTGTGTTTCACAACCCGCTGGTGTGGTCCGACGAACTGGCCTCAATGATCTTCCTGTGGCTTGCGATGTTCGGCTCGGTCATCGCCCTGCGCCGCGGCGAACACATGCGCATGACCGCACTGGTAAGCCGGCTCTCGCCCCAGCGGCGTGCCCTCTTCGAAGCGATTGCCACGGCAGCCTGCCTGCTCTTTCTGGCCATGGTGCTGATGCCCTCCTTCGGTTATGCGGCCGAAGAAGCAGACATCACCACTCCGGCACTCTCGCTATCCAACGCCTGGCGCGCGACTGCGCTCCCGGTAGGTCTGGTGTTGATGACGACCTTCGCCGTGCTGCGTTTATTGCGCACGGCCACCTTGCGCGACGCAGTGTCAGCGCTGGCGATCATCGTGGCCATTGCTTTCGCGTTCTGGCTCGGTCGATCAGCCTTCGACGACCTGGGCAAGCTCAATCTGCTCGTGTTCTTCGTGGGTGTAGCCGCAGGTTGCGTATTTGCCGGCATCCCGATCGCATTTGCCTTCGGGCTCGGCACCTTCGGCTATCTCGCGCTTGCCACGGGTACGCCGCTGGTCATCATGGTCAACCGCATGGACGAGGGCATGTCCCACATCATCCTGCTGGCGGTCCCCCTCTTTGTTTTCCTGGGTCTGCTGATCGAGATGACCGGCATGGCCCGCGCCATGGTGAGCTTTCTGGCAGGCCTGCTGGGGCATGTGCGCGGCGGGCTTTCTTATGTGCTGATTGGCGCGATGTATCTGGTCTCCGGCATCAGCGGTGCAAAGGCTGCCGACATGGCCGCAGTAGCCCCAGCGCTGTTTCCTGAGATGAAAAAGCGCGGAGCCGACGAAGGTGAACTGGTCGCCTTGCTGGCGGCCACCGGGGCGCAGACCGAAACCGTTCCGCCAAGCCTGGTGCTGATCACCATTGGCTCGGTTACGGGTGTATCGATCGCGGCACTCTTCACCGGCGGCTTGCTGCCGGCGCTGGTGCTGGGAGTGGTGCTCTGCCTGGTGGTCAGAAGCCGTTATCGGCACGAAGACCTGAGCAATGTGCGGCGGGTGCCAAAAAGGGAAATATTCAAGCTTTTCCTCATTGCCGTCCCCGCGCTGGCTTTGCCCTTTGTGATCCGCGCCGCGGTGGTCGAGGGCGTGGCGACTGCCACCGAGGTCTCGACCATCGGCATTGCCTATGCGGTTGTGGCTGGCCTGGTGATATACCGGCAGTTCGAGTGGAAGCGGATCTTTCCGATGCTGGTCAGTACCGCAAGCCTGTCAGGCGCCATTTTGCTGATCATCGGTACTGCAACTGCAATGGCCTGGGGGCTGACCCAGTCCGGGTTCTCGCGACTGCTTGCCGTCACCATGGCCGACCTGCCCGGTGGCGCACCCACGTTCATCGCGGCTTCGGTGGTGGCGTTCGTGATTCTGGGCTCGGTGCTCGAAGGTATTCCGGCCATCGTGCTTTTCGGCCCCCTGCTCTTTCCGATCGCGCGCGAACTCCATGTGCATGAGGTGCACTACGCGATGGTGGTCGTGTTGTCGATGGGTCTGGGCCTCTTTTCGCCGCCGATGGGCGTGGGGTACTACGCAGCGTGCGCCATTGGCCGGGTGAGCCCGGATGCTGGCATCCGCCCGATCATCGGCTACATGGTGGCGCTGCTAATCGGCACCATCGTGGTTGCAGCCATCCCGTGGATATCCATCGGCTTTCTGTGAGCGAAGCGCAGTCGAGCGGATTTGAGATTTTTTAGCTATGGCCTGCTAACCTTCCTGAATCGGTTGAACCAGCCGGTATCAGTTAGCGACATAGGGCACTCCAAGGGATGTTCTTTTGGCGATACCCCCAATCGAATACCCCCATGCCCCCAAAGAT
>NZ_JBWKZM010000034.1:0-51498 GCF_059424465.1 Simplicispira sp. GW247-4R2A
CGCAGCACTTGCAGCGGCTGAGCCTCCAGGCTGATTCAGTACATTAAACAAATGTTGCACTTGGACTTGAATCCGCCACCTTCATGGAGTTGATTGCACCTGGAGTAAGTGATCCAGCGCCAGGTGAATTTCCATTGTTCCACATGGCTTCCCATGCAAGTCGGATCTTACCGTCTGGTAGCAAGATCTTGTCATTGAAAACAGTGCTCAAAGCTTCGCGCAACCGGTATATTTTGGAATGCGTATCTCCGCCACCAACGGACTCATCCATACTTCCTGAATCATCTACCGTTAAAACGACATCCGGTGCGGGCGGAATAGAAACCAGTCCAGGCGGTAATTTGGAAAAGTCCAGGGGATCGGCATAGGCCATTTGAGGTGCGCAGATACTTGCGACCAGAGCACTCAAAAGGGTTTTCTTGAAATTGGAAAGCTCTTTCATGGGTTTCTCCGATCAGTTCTTTACTTTTTGGCGTACGAAAGTAGATTGCAAAACTACTTGGGTGCTGGGTTTGATGCCAAGGGCTATCGCGGTGATCCGATAGGCGATGCTGGGCTTTAGGTTGAGCGGCAGATTGGTGGAGCCGTTGGTGATTAGGCCGGAATTTCCGGCATTCGGGTCGTACGGCATCACCTCGATCCAGTACCAGCCGCCCTGACCTGCGGTGACGTTTTTGAGGATAGGGTTGCTGGCAGTGGTGCCAGTGCCACCCGTTTCGGCGCCAGTATATTGGCCGTAGCGGGCGCCTTCGGGCAACATGGCATTCAGGGTTGTTTTGTCGTTCCAGAAATCTTGGTTGCCGGTTCGCTTGAGGCAAAGACCTTTGAAGCAGAACTGAGTGCTGGCCTTGGTGCCCAGTGTGCTGATGAGATCGCCAAGTTCCTTGTCTTCCGTCGGAAACCAGACCGGTGCGGAGGGTGCGGGCCGGCATGTGTCTGCAGTGACATTCGGGATAGCGCGGTCACAGGCCAAACCATCCGGGCGCTCGCCGCGAATATCGAATTCGGCGTCCTGAATAAGCGCCTGGGCAGCCTCAAAAGCGCGCTGGTAATCGGAGTCGTTGCCCACAACCATTTCATTGAAAAGTGATGTCCGTGCACCCCAAAGGGCAAGCAGCATGGACAGCATGACAAGAACAATTACAACGAAAAGCGATATGCCGTGCTGGTATCGCAATGATCGTCGAGGAGGGGTGCTGCGCATGGATAAACTCTTAGGTGTGCTCAGCCGGCCAGACCCTGGCTGCGCAATTGGTACACGGATCGGAAGGTCATGTGTAGGCGATTCTTGCGAGCAGCGGCAAGAGCACCGGTGCTGCTCATATTGACTGCCGTGCCGTCACAACCGATGTAGGTGCTTCCAGCCGGCATGTCTATGGGCTCATCGCCATACAAAACAAGACAGACTTCAACCCCAAAGACGCTAGACCAGTCCGGAGAGCCCCCGGCTGCAATAGGTGGGACGTTTGCGGCGTCCACATACTGAATGGTGGGCAATCCACTGATTGCAGCCGCTCGGCTCTGCACAAGATAGCGAACCTGAAAATCCGCCACATTTCTGATGAGGGATTGTGGTACGTTGTCCGACCCTGCACAGCGGAGTTCGCCATTGTCCAGAACAAACTGACTTTGAATGATGGTGGCAGAAGGTTGGTCGCCCAGGCAGTCTCGGAAAAACGAGACATTGGTCCCACTCGGAAAACTCTGTTCCTGATAGTTCTGATATGCCAAGGAAAGTTTGTATTCTCCGGCACTAGGTGCATCCTTCCCTGCCACAGACGGGATAGTCGGTGGGATATCTGGGAATGCAGAATATATTTCCGTATTGGGTGAAAAAGCAACCACGTCGTCCACTTCCACAGGATCGGTAGCGGCCTTGTTGGCCGCAAGATTCAGACGCATGGAGCCTGATTGTCGGATTTGCTGACCCATGACGCGAAACACGTACGAAGCCTGCTGCTGCAACTGGCTCGCATCGGTTATCGTGCCTGATACGCCCCGCGAAACCATCATAGCGCCCATGGCCACCACGATGGTCATCAGGCCAATGGCGATGCCGATCATCAACTCAATAAGGGTCACGCCGCGCTGGAGCGGCCTTGTGCACATTGGGGGGCTACTATGCAGAAGAGTAGTCATGTGTCTGGGTCCGCAAAAGTTACCAGAATGCATTACAACGGGCAAAATACTGTGGGAGCCGCCACGCCGCCCAAAAGATAAGGTGTGCACCGTGCAGTTAATTGGATATATTGCAAATGGCATATCCGGTTGGCGGGGCAGGTGGCACCAGCGACTCCGGTGGCATCTGGAGTAAACACACCTTTGTACGCCGCATTCTCAGCAGCAGTGCCGTCTGCACGTTCGTTTTCCCGCCAACTGATTAATACGCCCAATTGCCGGTGGTTGTTGGCAAGGGTTTCGTCGGCTACTTCAAATACGACCGCGTCCGCCAGGGGTAGCGACGCCTGAACGTTCTGCTTCCACTGCCGAACGTCTGCCAAAGCCAGATTTTGCGCATTGCAGGCAACGGTTTTGCAATCGGGAGGGGCCGGTGGAGTTCCTGCGCCAATCTCATAACTGGCAATATTTCCCAAGGCGTTGGGATTCACCTTCAAGCGTTCGCTCAAGTCCTCAATGAGGCGAATGGCTTGTGCGCGGCGAACCCCTGTTTGCGTATCCGCCAGGGTTCGCATCTGTACGCCCAGTATTCCAAGAATCCCAAGTGCCACCACCACAATGGCGACCATGGACTCAATGAGTATGAAGCCTGATTCAGATTTGCTTTTCAGCATGAAACTGTCCCCTTGGTGGTTCTAATGCGGCCACCCGATGTGACGCACAGGGCAGAGGCATGGCGCGAGGAAACGCCAAGTGGCTCGGGCGTAATGGAAAAGCTGGCGGCACCCAAAGCATTGATTTGGCCCCAGCGGTCCATGGTAAAGAAGGCGGTGTTGCCGAGGTTGTTGACGTTTACCCCTGTCTGGGCGGGGAATGTTTGCAGGACTGTATCCAAGTCTGGGGCGGCAGCGTTGACGACGCCATTTGAATTGGCGTCGGTAAACACAATCCAGCCGCATTGCCATTCCTGGTTGGTGCCGGTTCCACAGTTCTTGCGCACCGAGACGCGGCCCCCGCGCTTGATGGCCTCTGAGCGCGCGTAATAAATAGTGCTGGTGATCTCTTCGGCTGCGCTGCGCACGCGCCAGCCGTCAATCAGGTCACGAAAACTGGGTCCGGCCAATGCTGCCAAGATGGCTACGATAGCCACAACCACCATCAATTCGATAGCGGTGAACCCATGGCTCAGATGCCTGCGCATGGGCCTTGCAGGTGCAGGAATGGATGAGAAAGCTGCCATGGAAACATCCTAGACAAATGGGGCGATAAGAGCGCCGCTGACCCGACCAGTGGTGCCACGGTAGCGACGAACGGCGTTACTTACTACAAGGGCTTCCCCACCTTTGCAAGCGCAATCCATCCTGAGTTGATTGCAGCGCAATCGACTCAGGCAAACGGTTTGCGGTTTTCAATCCAGATCGACTCCCAGCCCAGTGTTGGCGGTGTGTTGATGCTCTGTGGCAAACGGTGCGGACGGCGGTACTACAAACGGTCATTCTTGCTGCATCACATGGCAGCGAACCCTGATGAAAGACGCGCGCCGAGGGCTCCATTCGTTAGTCGGGCTTGGGGCGATTTCTCACCCGGTATCCCCTAGAGTTAATCGAGCATTCCCCGGCGCAGGTCCTAACCTTTGCACATCAACAACAAGCCTTCACGCGGCGGACGGTCTGATCTGCGGTGTCATGTCAATCTCTCAATAGGCGCTGCTCAGGCCGGCAACCTGAATGCCTCGCCTCGGCTGAGCACGGCCCAGCACATGCGGGCGTTCTTGGCGGCAATGGCCACGATGGCCTTCCAGTAACCGCGCCGCTGCTCCAGACTCACGACCCAGCGACTGATCGGATCACTCTTGTTCTTGGCCGCTGCCAGCACCGCTCGGGCACCAAGCACCAGCAGGCTGCGCAGGTACGGGTCACCCGCCTTCGTGATGCGCCCCAGGCGCTGCTTACCGCCTGAGCTGTACTGCCCAGGCACCAAACCCAGCCAGGCGCAAAGTTGGCGGCCACACTTGAAGTCGCGCCCGTTGCCGATGGTGCTTAAAAGTGCGGTCGCTGTGGTCTCTCCCACGCCGCACAACTGCATCAGGCGCTGTGCCTCGATGCTTTGGCGCGCCATCAATGCAATGTGCCGGTCGTACTGCGCAATGCGTTCGTCCAGATGGGTGACCTCGCTGAGCAGGTCCCCGATGACGGTGTTGGCCCAGCCGGGCAAGTCTTCCAGGCGGGCCATCGCCTCGCGGCGCACGACAGCGGCTTTGAGCGGTAGCACGATGCCCAGCTCAGAGAGCAAACCCCGGATGCGATTGAGCGTGGCGGTACGTTGCTCCACAAAACCTTGGCGGGCGCGGTGCACCATGAGCTGGCCTTGCTGATCGATCGATTTGATCGGTACGAATCGCATGTTTGGGCGGGTGACGGCTTCGCAGATTGCGGCTGCGTCGGCCGCATCGTTCTTGCCACGGCGACCCGAGAGGCGGTAAGGGATGACGAACTTGGGCGCCATGATGAGCACGGTGTGGCCAAAGTTTTGAAACTCGCGCGCCCAGTGATGTGCGCCGGAGCATGCTTCCATGCCGATGAGGCAAGGTGGCAGCGAGGCGATGAGTTCGAGCAATTTGGAGCGCGCCACGCTGGGGCGTACCAGTGCGCTCTTGCCTGTGGCATCTACGCCGTGAACAGCAAAGACGTTCTTGGCGAGATCGATTCCGATGGTGACAATGGCAGACATGGGCTTCCCCTTCCACAAAACGAGTGAGTTGATGAGAGGTTGCACTTCCCATCGTGGCACTTTGATGCCGTACCCCGCAACTGCGCGGATCACTCGGGACGGGGAAGTCCCTTTCATTCCTTAACCGCGCGTGAAACCCCGGCACGCTCCGGCGTCTGGCATGCCATGGCATTCACGCAGCAGGCGGCGCTCACGTTCGGCGCGGCTTTCCTCGGAGGAGCTGGGGCGGGAGTTGGTCTTGCTGCCCTTGCTGGAAGTGGCATGGCTGGCGGTGGCTTTGTGCCCTTTGTGCTTTTTTGCCTGAACGTCCTGGGGCATGGCGAGCCCGCACAGGAGCAAGGCGGTGGTGGCAAGGGAGGCAATGCGTGCTGAAGAGGCGGGGACTCGCAGAGATTGGGATGGACTTGGCATGGGGCTCCTTCGGTTCAAGCATGGGTTTGATTGCGGCGAAAACTCGGGCGCGAAAGCTGCGATGCTGCCGTTCGCCCTGTGCCTTGGGTATGCGAGCATTCCCGTAGAGTGCCCTGCCGTGTACAATTGGATGGTTTTGCATGGTGCAAGACGCACGCGGGCAACCCTTCCAGCTGCCCGCGCAAGTAAAACCAGTGCCGCTCTGCGTTCGCGCGATCCGTTCGAGCTATTGCCGGCCATATTTCAGGAAACTTCCCCAATGATCGCATCCTCCATCAAGGCCGAGGTCGTCAAGGCCAATGCCCGCGCCGCCAACGATACCGGTAGCCCAGAAGTGCAAGTGGCACTGCTGACGGCCCGCATCAATGAACTGATGCCTCACTTCAAACAGCATGCCAAGGACCACCATGGTCGCCGTGGCCTGCTGCGCATGGTGAGCCGCCGCCGCAAGCTGCTTGACTACCTCAAGGCCAAGGACGGCGAGCGCTATGTGGCGCTGATCGCAAAACTGGGCCTGCGCAAGTAAGCGCTGGGTCATGCAAAAACGCCTGGGTTAGCACGCTAGCTCAGGCGTTTTTTACTTTGCTGGTGGTCCTTGCAGATCGAAGCTGTGTCATTCCACTGAAGTTCCGCGTGCGGTTTCACTGGAATGGCATCGTGTTCTAAAAGGGCTCTAGCGCTTGCTGGTGGTACGCTGTCAGCTATACAAACAGGAGCAAACATGAGCATTTTCAACAAAGTCAGCAAGACGTTCCAATGGGGCGACAAGACCGTCGTCATGGAAACCGGCCAAGTGGCCCGTCAGGCGTCTGGCGCGGTGCTGGTGAACATCGACGACACCGTGGTGCTGGCCACCGTGGTGGCTTCCAAGGGTGCCAAGCCGGGGCAGGACTTCTTCCCGCTCACGGTCGACTACATCGAGAAGACCTACGCCGCAGGCAAGATCCCCGGTAGCTTCTTCAAGCGCGAAGCCAAGCCCAGCGAGCACGAAACGTTGACCAGCCGCCTGATCGATCGCCCGATCCGCCCGCTGTTCCCCGAAGGCTTCTACAACGAAGTGCATGTGGTGATCCACACGGTGTCGCTGAACCCCGAGGTGGATGCCGATATCGCTGCGTTGATTGCATCGAGCGCGGCGCTGGCTATCTCCGGCATTCCGTTCAACGGCCCGATCGGCGCAGCGCGCGTGGGCTATATCAACGGCGAATACGTGCTCAACCCCGGCCAGACCGCGCGCAAGAGCAGCCAGATGGACCTGGTGGTCGCCGGCACGGAGGCGGCGGTGCTGATGGTCGAATCCGAAGCGCAGCAGTTGCCTGAAGACGTGATGCTGGGCGCCGTGGTGTTTGGCCATGAGCAGGGCAAGATCGCCATCAACGCCATCCACGAGCTGGTGCGCGATGCCGGCAAGCCGATGTGGGATTGGGCAGCCCCCGCCAAGGACGAGGCGCTGATCGCCAAGGTCGGTGCACTGGCCGAAGACAAGCTGCGCGCCGCTTACCAGATTCGCAACAAGCAGGCCCGCACCCATGCGTGCCGCGAAGCCTACGCCGTGGTCAAGGCCGATCTGAAAGAGGCCGGCGTTGAATTCGACGCGGTCAAGGTCGAGGGCATGCTGTTCGACATCGAAGCCAAGATCGTGCGCAGCCAGATTCTGTCGGGCGAGCCGCGCATCGACGGGCGCGATACGCGCACCGTGCGCCCCATCGAAATCAGCACCAGCGTGCTGCCCCGCACCCACGGCTCGGCGCTGTTCACGCGTGGCGAGACGCAGGCGCTGGTGGTGTCCACCCTGGGCACCGAGCGCGACGCACAGCGCATCGACGCGCTGATGGGCGAGTACGAAGACCGCTTCCTGTTCCACTACAACATGCCTCCCTTTGCCACCGGCGAAGTGGGCCGCATGGGCTCCACCAAGCGCCGCGAAATCGGCCACGGGCGCCTGGCCAAGCGCGCGCTGGTCGCGGTGCTGCCGAGCAAGGAAGAGTTCCCCTACACCATGCGCGTGGTGTCGGAAATCACCGAATCCAACGGCTCCTCGTCGATGGCGTCGGTTTGCGGCGGCTGTCTGTCGCTGATGGACGCTGGCGTGCCCATGAAGGCGCATGTGGCCGGCATTGCCATGGGGCTGATCAAGGAAGACAACCGCTTTGCGGTGCTGACCGACATTCTGGGTGACGAAGATCACCTGGGTGACATGGACTTCAAGGTGGCGGGCACCACAGCCGGCATTACCGCGCTGCAGATGGACATCAAGATCCAGGGGATCACCAAGGAAATCATGCAGGTCGCATTGGCTCAGGCCAAGGAAGCGCGCATGCACATCCTGGGCGAGATGCAAAAGGCCATGGGCGAAGCCAAGACCGAGGTGAGCAGCTTCGCGCCCAAGCTCTACACCATGAAGATCAACCCCGAGAAGATTCGCGACGTGATCGGCAAGGGCGGTTCGGTGATTCGCGCGCTGACCGAAGAAACGGGCTGCCAGATCAATATCGACGAGAGCGGTGTCATCACCATTGCGTCGACCGACAGCGAACGCGCCGAAGAGGCCAAGCGCCGTATCGAGCAGATCACGGCGGAAGTCGAAATCGGCAAGATCTACGAAGGCCCGGTCACCAAGATTCTCGACTTTGGTGCGCTCGTCAACCTGCTGCCCGGCAAGGATGGTCTGCTGCACATCAGCCAGATCGCCCATGAGCGTGTCGAGCGTGTGAGCGATTACCTGCAAGAGGGCCAGATCGTCCGCGTCAAGGTGCTGGAGACGGACGAAAAGGGCCGCGTCAAGCTGTCGATGAAGGCGCTGGCGGAGCGCAGCAACGGCGGTGGCGAGCGCCAGGCGCCGGCAGAGCGCGGCGATCGCCAGGATCGGGGTGAGCGCCACGACCGGGGCGAGCGCCGTGAGCGTTTCGAGCAGCCCGCACGTGATGCGGAGCCGCAACAGCAGGGCGTGCCCTCGGGCGGTGCTGTAGACCAAGATGCTTGAATGCTATTGATTTAAGAGCTGCTAACGCTTATGTCATAAGCGCTAGCGGCCTAAATCGCTTGAAATTTAGAGCCTTAGCTGATGCAAGCCATTGAAATTGCCTCGTACGGCGGCCCGGACGTTCTGCGTCTGGCCGAGCGCCCGGCGCCTGTAGCCGGCGCGGGTGAGGTGCTGGTGCGTGTGGCCGCCAGCGGCGTGAACCGACCGGACGTTTTGCAGCGCAAGGGCTACTATGCGCCGCCGCCTGGGGCGTCTGACATTCCGGGTCTGGAAGTGGCTGGCACCATCGAGTCGGGTGACGAAGCCGCCTTGGCGCGCGCCGGTCTTCGAATCGGCCAGCGTGTGTGTGCATTGGTGGCGGGTGGGGGTTATGCGGAACTGTGCGCAGTGCCTGTTGGCCAATGCTTGCCGGTGCCAGGCGCCTTGACCGATGTCGAGGCCGCCTCGCTGCCCGAAACCTACTTCACGGTCTGGAGCAACGTTTTTGACCGCGGCCAGCTCAAGGCGGGTGAAACCTTGCTGGTGCAGGGCGGGAGCAGTGGCATTGGCGTTGCGGCCATTCAATTGGCGCGCGCGCTTGGTGCCACGGTGATCGTGACGGCCGGCTCGGAAGAAAAATGTGCGGCCTGCCTCAAGCTCGGTGCGCACCACGCCATCAACTACCGCAACCAGGATTTCAGCGCCGAAGTGCTGCGCCTGACGGACGGGCGCGGTGCCGACGTGGTGCTCGACATGGTGGCCGGCAGCTATGTGGCGCGTGAGGTCGAGTGCCTGGCCGAAGATGGCCGGCTCGTCATCATCGCCGTGCAAGGCGGAACCGCTGCCAGTTTTGATGCAGGCCTGGTGCTGCGGCGGCGCCTGACGGTCACTGGCTCAACCTTGCGCGCGCGGCCCACGTCCTTCAAGGCGGCGATCGCGCAGGCGCTGCAAAGCCAGGTCTGGCCATTGCTGGCAGCGGGCAAGGTGGCACCGGTGGTGCACAGCGTGTTTCCTGCGGCGCAAGCCGCACAGGCCCATGCGCTGATGGAATCGAACCAACATGTGGGAAAGATTGTTCTGACATGGAATCCATGAAAAAGAAGCTCATTGTTGGCAACTGGAAGATGAACGGCTCCTTGGCAGCGAATGCATCGCTCGTCCAGGCGCTGCGCGCAGGCATGGCAGAGGAGACCGCCTGTGGCGTGGCGCTGGCCGTGCCTGCTCCCTATCTCGCACAGATTCAGTCGCTATGTGCGGGTAGCCGCATTGAGCTGGCCGCACAAGACGTGTCGCAGCACGAGGCCGGGGCATTTACCGGGGAAGTTTCCGCTGCGATGCTGCGGGACTTTGGCGTGCGCTATGTGCTGGTCGGGCATTCCGAGCGGCGCCAGTTGCATGGTGAAAGCGATGCCGCGGTGGCAGAAAAGGCGCAGCGCGCGCTGGCCGCTGGCATCACCCCCATCGTGTGCGTGGGCGAGACGCTGGCCGAGCGCGAAGCTGGCCAGACCGAAGCGGTCGTCCGGCGCCAACTGGCGGCGGTCATCCACGCCAACGGCCGCTGTATTAGCGAAGTGGTCGTGGCGTACGAGCCGGTCTGGGCCATTGGCACCGGAAGAACGGCCACACCTGCCCAGGCGCAGGAAGTGCATGCGGCGTTGCGCTCTCAGCTGGCGGCAGCCACGGCGCGCGCAGGGGTGATGCACTTGTTGTATGGCGGAAGCATGAATGCTGCCAACGCCGCGCAATTGCTGGCCGAGCAGGATATCGACGGTGGCTTGGTGGGGGGCGCTTCGC
Organism: Simplicispira sp. GW247-4R2A; assembly: GCF_059424465.1. Taxonomy (NCBI): domain Bacteria; kingdom Pseudomonadati; phylum Pseudomonadota; class Betaproteobacteria; order Burkholderiales; family Comamonadaceae; genus Simplicispira; species Simplicispira sp. GW247-4R2A. The sequence goes on from NZ_JBWKZM010000034.1 coordinate 10,016, forward strand.
TGAAGGCGTCTGATTTCCTCAGCATCATTGCCGCTGCGCAATCAGACGCTTTGCGCTCGTGAGTGCCAGCCCTAGAACAAATAACGGAGTGAATGAAGAATGAACGTGCTTGTGAATTTGATTTTGACGCTGCAGATTCTGTCTGCACTGGGCATGATTGGCTTGATCCTCGTCCAGCATGGCAAGGGCGCTGACATGGGGGCTGCATTTGGCAGCGGCAGTTCGGGAAGCCTGTTTGGCGCCAGTGGTAGCGCCAACTTTCTCTCGCGCACCACGGCCGTGCTGGCGGTGATCTTCTTTGTCAGCACCCTGGCACTGGCCTATTTTGGCAATCTGCGTCCTTCCAGTACGGGCAGCGTGCTTGAGAACGCTGCCGTGGTTACGCAGCCGGCTGCAGCCACGCCTGCCGCCGCTGGTTCTGCTGCGGCAAGTGCACCGGCGCCAGTTGCGAGCGAGCCGGGCGCAGCGCAGATCCCCACCAAATAAAGGCCCCCAAAACTGTTTCGCTTTGTTTGAAGCAGGGTTTTTCCGGAGTAGAATTCAAGGCTGTCTGGGAAGCCAAAGCCCAGTGGTCCTCATGCCACCCAGACAAGACTTAGCCGTCGTGGTGAAATTGGTAGACACGCTATCTTGAGGGGGTAGTGGCGAAAGCTGTGCGAGTTCGAGTCTCGCCGACGGCACCAAACAAAACAAAGCCTGCCCGCGGTGCCATTTGGTATTGCGAGCGCAGCAGGCTAAAGCGGTGAGCGCATCTACAAGATGAATCTCGATCAGTATCTCCCTGTTCTTTTGTTCATCTTGATCGGGATTGCGGTGGGCATTGTGCCGCTGGCGCTGGGCTACATTCTTGGGCCCAACCGTCCCGATCCAGAAAAAAATTCCCCTTATGAGTGTGGTTTCGAGGCCTTCGAAGACGCGCGCATGAAGTTCGATGTCCGCTATTACCTGGTGGCCATCCTCTTTATTCTGTTTGATCTGGAAATTGCCTTTCTCTTCCCTTGGGCGGTATCGCTGCAAAAGGTGGGGTTGACGGGTTTTTTCGCGGTGTCTGTTTTTCTCGCCATTCTGGTGGTCGGCTTTGCCTACGAATGGAAAAAGGGTGCTCTCGATTGGGAGTAAGCGCCCTGAACAAGGATTGACGCGATGATTGAAGGCGTAATGAAAGAAGGCTTCGTCACCACGAGTTATGACTCGGTGGTGAACTGGGCCAAGACCGGTTCGCTCTGGCCAATGACCTTCGGTTTGGCCTGCTGCGCGGTCGAGATGATGCATGCAGCAGCTGCGCGTTACGACATTGGTCGCTTCGGTGCCGAAGTGTTTCGCGCCAGCCCGCGCCAGTCCGATTTGATGATTGTGGCTGGCACGCTGTGCAACAAGATGGCGCCTGCGCTGCGCAAGGTGTACGACCAGATGAGTGAGCCGCGCTGGGTGCTGTCCATGGGGTCGTGTGCCAATGGTGGTGGTTATTACCACTACAGCTATTCCGTGGTGCGCGGCTGCGACCGCATTGTCCCTGTGGACGTGTACGTCCCTGGCTGCCCGCCCACGGCGGAGGCCTTGATCTACGGGATCATCCAGTTGCAGCAAAAAATCCGCCGCACCAATACGATCGCGCGTGCTTGAGGGGCTACCAATGACATCAGTTGCTATGCGCCCCGAGGCTGTTCGCGATGCTGTTGCCAGTGCGCTCGGCGATGTTGCGCGCACCGTGCACGTCGCGCTGGGGCAGGTGATTGCCGAGGTGCCGGCCGCGCACTACCATCAGGCCATGCAGACCTTGCGCGACGCGCCGTCTTGCCGCTTCGAGCAGTTGGTAGATCTGTGCGGCATGGACCATTCGACCTATGGCGACATCGGCACCGAGGGTGCGCGTTACAGCGTGGTTTCGCAATTGCTGTCTGTCAGCCTCAACCAGCGCGTGCGCGTCAAGGTGTTTTGCCCGGACGACGATTTTCCGGTGGTGGCCTCGGTCAGTGACCTGTGGAACTCCGCCATCTGGTACGAGCGCGAGGCCTTTGACCTGTATGGCGTGGTTTTTGATGGCCATGGCGACCTGCGCCGCATCCTGACCGATTACGGCTTCATTGGTCACCCCTTCCGCAAGGATTTTCCGCTGTCCGGTCATGTTGAGATGCGCTACGACGCGGATCAGCGTCGCGTGATTTATGAACCGGTCACCATCGAGCCGCGTGAAGTGACGCCCCGGATCATCCGCGAAGACAAATACGGAGGCCTGCACTGACGCGTGCTGACGGATTGCCATGGCTGAAATCAAGAACTACTCTCTGAACCTGGGTCCGCAGCACCCGGCGGCACACGGCGTGTTGCGTCTGGTGCTCGAACTCGACGGCGAAGTCGTGCAGCGCGCTGATCCACATATCGGCTTGCTGCATCGCGCCACGGAAAAGCTCGCCGAGCACAAGACCTTCCTCCAGTCGCTGCCCTACATGGACCGGCTGGACTACGTCTCGATGATGTGCAACGAGCACGCGTACTGCCTGGCGATCGAGAAGCTGCTGGGCGTGGAGGTTCCGCTGCGCGCCCAGTACATCCGTGTGATGTTCTCAGAAATCACGCGGCTGATGAACCACCTCATGTGGCTGGGTTCGCACGGCAACGACTGTGGCAGCTCAACCATCCTGATCTACACGTTCCGCGAGCGCGAAGATCTGTTCGATATGTACGAGGCTGTGTCGGGTGCGCGCATGCATGCGGCGTATTTCCGGCCGGGCGGCGTATACCGCGATCTGCCCGACAGCATGCCGCAGTACAAGGCGAGCAAGGTGCGCAACGCCAAGTCTCTGGAAGCACGCAACGAAAATCGCAAAGGCTCGTTGCTCGATTTCATCGACGACTTCACGCAGCGCTTCCCCAAGTGCGTGGACGAATACGAAGTTTTGCTCACCGACAACCGAATCTGGAAGCAGCGCACCGTAGGCGTTGGCGTGGTGTCAGCCGAGCGGGCGCTGAACCTGGGCATGACCGGGCCCATGTTGCGCGGCTCTGGCGTGGTGTGGGATTTGCGCAAGACCCAGCCTTATGAAGTCTACGACCGCCTGGAATTCGACGTGCCAGTCGGCGTTACCGGCGATTGCTACGACCGGTATCTGGTCCGCGTGCAGGAGATGCGTGAGTCCAACCGCATCATCAAGCAATGTGTGGACTGGCTGCGCAAGAACCCCGGCCCGGTGATCACCGACAACCACAAGGTGGCGCCACCCAGTCGCGAGTCCATGAAGACCGGCATGGAGGATTTGATCCACCACTTCAAGCTGTTCACCGAAGGCATGCATGTGCCCGAAGGGGAGGCTTATGCCGCCGTGGAGCACCCGAAGGGCGAGTTTGGTATTTATCTGGTGAGCGATGGGGCCAACAAGCCCTACCGTCTCAAGATTCGCGCGCCTGGTTTTCCGCATCTCGCCGCCATGGACGAGTTGGCCAAGGGGCACATGCTGGCGGATGTGGTTGCCATCATTGGCACCATGGACATCGTGTTCGGAGAGATTGACCGATGATTTCTGATGCAACCCTCACGCGTTTTGCACGCGAAGTTGCCAAGTACCCTGCCGAGCAAAAACAGTCTGCCGTGATGGCGTGCCTGGCTATCGTGCAGCAGGAGCAGGGCTTCATCAGCGAGGCCGCTGAAATCGATATTGCTGCGTACCTGGGCATGCCGCAGATCGCTGTACATGAAGTGACGACCTTCTACAACATGTACAACCAGCATCCAGTGGGCAAGTACAAGCTTAACGTCTGCACCAACCTGCCGTGCCTGCTGCGGGACGGCGGCAAGGCACTTGAATACCTGGAAAAGAAGCTCGGAATTTCCATGGGCGACACGACGCCCGATGGCCTGTTTACGCTGCAACAATGTGAGTGTCTTGGCGCCTGCGCCGATGCGCCCGTCATGTTGGTGAATGACCGTTCCATGTGCAGCTTTATGTCAGACGACAAACTTGATCAGCTTGTTGACAGTTTGCGTGCGGCGGAGGGGCGGGCATGAAGGCGGCGCAGGTACTCTCGCAGTTTCAGGCTGCCGGCGTTGAAACCTGTTTTCACGGTCGCCATATTGATCCGCAAATTTACGCCGAGCTTGACGGTTCGAATTGGGGCATTGAGTCGTATACCAAGCGCGGAGGTTATCAAGCGCTGCGTACGATCCTTGGCGCCGATGGCGGAACGGCCTGGACACAGGATCAAGTGATCGCCACGGTCAAGGAATCGGGTTTGCGGGGACGCGGTGGGGCGGGTTTCCCGACTGGTCTGAAGTGGAGTTTCATGCCGCGCCAGTTCCCCGGCCAGAAGTACCTGGTGTGCAATTCGGACGAGGGCGAGCCGGGCACATGCAAGGACCGTGACATCCTTATGTACAACCCGCACAGCGTGATCGAGGGAATGATCATCGCAGCCTACGCCATGGGCATCAGCGTCGGGTACAACTACATTCACGGTGAAATTTTCCGGGAGTACGAGCGGTTCGAGACGGCTCTCGAAGAAGCGCGTGCGGCCGGATTCCTCGGCTCCAAGCTTCTAGGCAGCGACTTCAGCTTCGAGTTGCACGCGCACCATGGCTTTGGTGCCTATATCTGTGGTGAAGAAACGGCTTTGCTGGAGTCGCTGGAAGGCAAAAAAGGCCAACCGCGCTTCAAGCCGCCTTTCCCCGCGAGCTTTGGTCTGTATGGCAAGCCGACCACCATCAACAACACCGAGACCTTTGCGGCAGTTCCATGGATCATCCGCAACGGCGGTGCCGCCTATTTGGCGTGCGGTAAACCGAATAACGGTGGCACCAAGATTTTCTCGGTCTCGGGCGATGTCGAACTGCCTGGCAATTACGAGGTGCCCATGGGCACGCCGTTCTCCAAGCTCCTTGAGTTGGCCGGTGGTGTGCGCAAGGGGCGCCAGCTCAAGGCGGTCATTCCAGGCGGATCCTCGTCGCCCGTGCTGCCTGCTTCCATCATGATGGAATGCACGCTCGACTACGACTCCATCTCCAAGGCAGGTTCAATGCTTGGTTCTGGCGCAGTCATCGTCATGGACGACAGCCGTTGCATGGTCGAATCACTCAAGCGTCTGTCGTATTTTTACATGCACGAATCTTGCGGCCAGTGCACACCCTGCCGCGAAGGCACGGGTTGGCTGTGGCGTCTTGTGGACCGTATCCACCGCGGTGAAGGCCGGCAGGCCGACATGGACGTGCTCGATGACGTGGCAGCGAACATCATGGGCCGCACGATTTGTGCGCTGGGGGACGCGGCCGCGATGCCGGTGCGCGCCATGCTCAAGCACTTCCGCCATGAATTCGAAGCGATGATTCCCAAGACAAATCCCCGGAAGTCGGCCTCGGCCTGACCATGAGAAAAGCATATGGTTGAAATCGAACTCGACGGGAAGAAGGTTGAAATCGCCGCAGGCAGCATGGTGATGCATGCTGCCGAAAAGGCGGGCACTTATATTCCACACTTTTGTTACCACAAGAAGCTGACCATTGCGGCCAACTGCCGCATGTGCTTGGTGGACGTGGAAAAGGCACCCAAGCCCATGCCAGCCTGCTGCACACCGGTGACGCAGGGCATGGTGGTGCGCACCACCAGTGACAAAGCCATCAAGGCACAAAAGTCTGTGATGGAGTTCCTGCTCATTAACCACCCGCTCGATTGCCCGATTTGCGATCAGGGTGGTGAGTGCCAACTGCAGGACCTTGCCGTCGGCTACGGAGCGTCGGCGTCGCGCTATGAGGAAGAAAAGCGTGTTGTCCTCCACAAGGATGTGGGCCCCTTGATTTCCATGGAAGAGATGACGCGCTGCATTCATTGCACGCGCTGCATTCGCTTCGGCCAGGAAATTGGCGGCGTAATGGAACTCGGCATGATCAATCGGGGCGAGCACTCCGAAATCACCACGGTTGCTGGCGACACGATCGATTCCGAGCTGTCGGGCAACATGATTGATCTTTGCCCGGTCGGTGCGCTGACCAGCAAGCCATTCCGTTACAGCGCCCGCACTTGGGAGCTCTCGCGCCGCAAGTCGGTCAGCCCGCACGACTCCACGGGTACCAACCTCGTCGTGCAGGTCAAGAACCACCGCGTCATGCGCGTGCTTCCATTCGAGAATGAGGACGTCAACGAGTGCTGGATCGCCGACCGCGACCGTTTTTCGTACGAGGCGCTCTCCAGCTCCGACCGCCTGGAACACCCCATGCTTAAGCAGGGCGGTGAGTGGCGTGAAGTGGACTGGCAAACCGCGCTGGAATACGTTGCCAATGGTTTGCAGGACATTGATGCCGAGCACGGTGCATCCAGCATCGGTGCATTGGTCAGTCCGCACAGCACGCTTGAAGAGCTGTATTTGGCCGGCGCTCTGATGCGCGGCATCGGTAGCGGCAACATTGACTACCGTCTGCGCCACGCTGAATTCACGGCGGCGCCAGGTGTGCGTTGGCTGGGGCGCTCCATTGCGTCGTTGTCCACGCTTGATTCGGTGCTCGTGGTGGGTTCGAACGTGCGCAAGGACCACCCTTTGTTTGCGCAGCGTATTCGCCAGGCCGCGCGCAAGGGCTGCGTTGTCAGCTCCATCAATGTGGCAGCGCAGGATTGGGCCATGCCCGTGCCGCACGCCATGGTGGCGCCGGCCGCTGATTGGTTGCGAACGCTAGCCGACGTAGCCGGTGCCGTTGCACAGGCGCGGCAGGTGCAGGCGCCCGTGAATGTGGGCGAGTCGAGTGTGGCTGCGGCTGCTATTGCCGCGGCCTTGCTGGGGGGCGAGCAAAAGGCCATCCTGCTCGGCAATGCTGCCGCACACCACAGCCAGGCCTCGCAACTGCTTGCCCTGTGCAACTGGATTGGCGAGCAGACAGGTGCAACGGTGGGCTACCTCACCGAAGCAGCCAATACTGTGGGTGCCCAATGGGTGCGTGCATTGCCCGAAGCCGGTGGCCTGAACGCCGGGCAGATGCTGGGCGGGGCCCTCAAGGGCGTGCTCTTGCTCAATACCGAGCCGGAATTTGACAGCGCGGCCGGCAAGCGTGCCAGTGCGGCACTGGCCAAGGCAGACATGGTCGTGACGCTCAGTCCGTTCAAGACCAACATGGAATTCAGCGATGTGCTGCTGCCTATCGCGCCGTTCACCGAAACGTCGGGAAGTTTTGTCAACGCTGAAGGCCGTTTGCAGAGTTTTCATGCCGTCGTGCGCCCCTTGGGGGAAACGCGCCCTGGCTGGAAGGTGCTGCGGGTGCTTGCGAACCTCATGGGTCTTTCTGGAACTGACTTCGAGACCTCGCAGGAGGTGCTTGCCCAAATCACTGGCATGACCGGCGATAGCAGCGCAGTTCCCGTGGAGCAGTTGAACAACCACTCTGATGCAGTCGTGTCAGATCTGGCGGGTGTCGCCGGGGAGGCCCCGGCCGCAGCCGCGATCTACCAGCTCGATGGCCTGGTTCGGCGCTCGCCCTCTTTGCAAGCGACGCGCGACGGCCTCGCTGGCGCCGCGGAGGCCCAGCCATGATCGACGCCATCTACAACGGCGGTTTGCACCTGCTGGATCAGGCTTGGTGGACCGGTGCCGGTTGGCCGGTGCTCTGGATTCTGATCAAGATCGTCGTGGTGTTGCTCCCGCTGATGGGCGCGGTTGCCTACCTGACGCTGTGGGAACGCAAGCTCCTGGGTTTTATGCAGGTGCGCCACGGCCCCAACCGGGTCGGCCCTCTGGGGTTGCTGCAGCCGATTGCCGATGCCGTCAAGTTGCTCACCAAGGAAATCATCCAGCCGTCCGCCGCCTCCAAAGGGTTATTTGTTCTTGGCCCGGTGATGGCCATCATGCCGGCTCTTGCCGCGTGGGTGGTGATTCCCTTTGGGCCCGAGGTCGCGCTCACCAACGTCAATGCTGGCTTGCTGCTGATGATGGCCATCACCTCGATCGAGGTGTACGGCGTGATCATTGCTGGCTGGGCGTCCAACTCCAAGTACGCTTTTCTTGGCGCCATGCGCGCTTCGGCGCAAATGGTGAGCTACGAGATTGCCATGGGTTTTTGCTTTCTGGTGGTCATCATGGTGTCGGGCAGCATGAACCTGACCGAAGTGGTGATGGGGCAGGCGCGTGGCTCGATGGCATCGCACGGGCTGTCGTTCCTGTCCTGGAACTGGCTGCCATTGCTGCCCATCTTCATCGTCTATCTGGTTTCGGCTGTCGCTGAAACCAACCGGCATCCGTTCGACGTGGTTGAGGGTGAGGCCGAGATCGTCGCAGGGCACATGGTGGAGTACTCCGGCATGGGTTTTGCCATCTTCTTCCTCGCTGAGTACGCGAGCATGTGGCTGGTGTCGATCCTCGCGGTGATCATGTTCCTCGGTGGCTGGCTCTCGCCATTCGCCGCGCTTGATTTCATCCCCGGCTGGATCTGGCTAGGCATCAAAACGTTTGCCGTGGTGTCCATGTTCATATGGATTCGCGCCACCTTCCCGCGCTTTCGCTACGACCAGATCATGCGTCTTGGCTGGAAGATCTTCATTCCGGTCACGCTCGTGTGGCTGCTCGTGATCGCGGGCTGGCTGCTCTCGCCCTGGAACATCTGGAAATAAGCGGAGAACCCCCTATGGCTGCCGTTTCTGCTGCATCTTTTTCACTCAAGGATTTCTTCAAAAGCTTCATGCTGGTGGAGCTGGTCAAGGGTATGGCGCTTACCGGGCGCTACACCTTCCGTCGCAAGGTTACGGTCCAGTTCCCTGAAGAAAAAACTCCGCTTTCTCCCCGTTTCCGTGGTCTGCATGCCTTGCGCCGCTATGAAAACGGCGAAGAGCGTTGCATCGCCTGCAAATTGTGCGAGGCGGTGTGTCCTGCCCTGGCCATCACGATCGAATCCGATATACGCGACGACGGCTCACGCCGCACGACACGCTACGACATCGATCTGACCAAGTGCATTTTCTGTGGTTTTTGCGAAGAGAGCTGCCCGGTTGACTCGATCGTGGAAACCAGCATTTTTGAGTACCACGGTGAGAAACGCGGTGACTTGTATTTCACCAAGGACATGCTGCTGGCGGTGGGTGACCGCTACGAAGCTGATATTGCTGCTGCCCGAGCGGCAGACGCGCCGTACCGCTGAAGCGGGTCGGCTCCCACGCGAGACTTATTGAAAAGAACCGATTCATGGATGCCAAGACTGGTTTTTTCTATTTTTTCTCGGTCGTGCTGCTGTACGCAGCCTTCCGGGTGGTTACGGCGCGCAACCCTGTGCATGCGGTGCTGCACCTGATGCTGGCGTTCTCTCAGGCAGCCGGGTTGTGGCTGCTGCTGAATGCGGAGTTTCTTGCCATCGTGTTGGTGCTTGTGTACCTGGGAGCGGTGATGGTGCTGTTCCTCTTCGTGGTCATGATGCTCGATATCGATATGTCGGGCGTGCGTCAGGGTTTCTGGAAGCACTTTCCGCTGGGAGCTGCGATTGGCGGTTTGATTGCGCTTGAAATGGCCTGGGTGCTGATGTCTGGTTTTCGTGGCATGGAGGAGCCCAAGGCCGTCGCGGTTGCGCTGGATGCCGCCGGCCAGGCGGTGCCTTTTTCCAACGCCAAAGCCCTTGGTGAGCTGATGTACACGCAGTACCTGCTGCCCGTGGAAATTGCTGCGGTGATTTTGCTGGTGGCAATGGTGGCGGCCATCGCCTTGACGCTGCGCCATCGCAAGGACAGCAAGGCCATCAGTCCTTCGCAACAGGTGCGGGTGCGTGCGCAAGACCGCATGCGCATCGTCAAGCTGGCGGCCACGGTGCAGGCGCCTGAACCCTCAGTGGACGCTGCCGCACAGGAGACCAAAGCATGAGCCTGACCTTGACCCTTGGCCATTTCCTCTCGCTGGGCGCCATGCTGTTTGCGCTCGCAGTGATCGGCATCTTCCTCAATCGCAAGAACCTCATCGTTTTGCTGATGGCGATCGAACTCATGCTGTTGGCAGTGAACATGAACTTCGTCGCGTTCTCCCATTATCTGGGCGACATGCATGGACAGGTGTTCGTGTTCTTCATTCTTACGGTGGCAGCGGCCGAGTCGGCCATTGGCCTGGCCATCCTGGTGCTTTTGTTCCGCAACAAGTCCAACATCAATGCGGACGCGCTCGACACCCTGCAGGGTTGAGGCGACAGACACGCAAGGTTTCGCACAATGAGTCAAACCCTCTCGGCTTCCACCCTGTTGATCGTGCCGCTGGCGCCATTGGCTGGCGCGTTGCTTGCCGGTATTTTCGGCACCACTTTTGGCGGCAACTGGATCGGCAGGCGCGCAAGCCACAGCCTGACGATTCTGGGCGTCTTGATTGCCTTTATCGTTTCCGCCATGACGCTCAAGAGTGTCGCAATGGATGGTGCCCGTTTCAATGAAACCATCTATACCTGGATGGTCGTTGGCGGCATGAAGATGGAGGTCGGTTTTCTCGTCGACAGCCTGACCGCCATGATGATGTGCGTGGTGACCTTTGTCTCGCTCATGGTGCACATCTACACCATCGGCTATATGGAGGAAGACGACGGCTACAACCGCTTCTTCGCTTACATCTCGCTGTTTACCTTCTCCATGTTGATGCTGGTCATGAGCAACAACATGCTGCAGCTGTTCTTCGGCTGGGAGGCGGTGGGCCTGGTGTCGTACCTGCTGATCGGTTTCTGGTTTAACAAACCCACGGCCATCTTTGCCAACCTCAAGGCCTTCATGGTCAACCGTGTGGGCGACTTCGGATTCATCCTGGGCATTGGTCTGATCGCGGCGTACGCCAATACACTGAACTATGGCGAGGTGTTTGCCAAGGCGGGTGAACTGGGGGCGCTGTCGTTTCCTGGTACCTCGTGGATGTTGATTACGGTCATCTGTATTTGCCTGTTCATTGGTGCCATGGGAAAAAGTGCGCAATTTCCGTTGCACGTCTGGCTCCCGGACTCAATGGAAGGCCCGACACCCATCTCGGCACTGATCCACGCGGCTACCATGGTGACGGCCGGCATCTTTATGGTGGCGCGCATGTCGCCGCTGTTCGAGCTGTCTGACACCGCCTTGAACTTCATTCTGGTGATTGGCTCCATCACGGCCCTGTTCATGGGGTTTCTGGGCATTATCCAGAACGACATCAAGCGCGTGATCGCCTACTCCACGCTCTCCCAGCTGGGTTACATGACCGTAGCACTCGGTGCGTCGGCTTACTCGGTGGGCGTGTTCCACCTGATGACGCACGCCTTCTTCAAGGCGCTGCTGTTCCTGGGGGCTGGCTCGGTGATTATCGGCATGCACCACAACCAGGACATCCGCTGGATGGGCGGTGTACGCAAATACATGCCCATCACCTGGATCACGTTTTTGCTGGGCTCGCTGGCCTTGATCGGCACACCGCTGTTTGCAGGTTTTTACTCCAAGGACAGCATTATCGAAGCTGTCCATGCGAGCGATCTGCCGGCTGCGGGGTTCGCTTCGTTTGCGGTGCTTGCCGGCGTTTTCATCACGGCGTTCTATTCCTTCCGGCTGTATTTCCTGGTGTTCCACGGCAAGGAGCGCTACGACCAGAACCCGGATGCGCACCACCACGCTGCGGACGAAGAGCCCGATCCGCACCACCACCATGACGATCACAAGAAGCCGCACGAGTCACCTTGGGTGGTGACGGTTCCCTTGGTCCTGTTGGCGATTCCGTCGGTGGTCATCGGTTTCCTCACTATCGGCCCCATGCTGTTTGGTGATTTCTTCAAGGGCGTCATCGCCGTGGACGCAGCGCGGCATCCGGCTATGACGGAGCTCGTGGACGGTTTCCATGGGCCCGTGGCCATGGCGCTGCACGGTTTCACGGCGCTGCCTTTCTGGCTGGCCATGGCTGGCGTTGTGTCGTCCTACTACATGTACATGGTGAACCCGGCGTTGCCGGCGGCCATCAAGCGGATTTTTCACCCGGTGTACGCCTTGTTGGAAAACAAGTACTACATGGACTGGATCAACGAGAACATCCTCGCGCGTGCGGCGCGTGGGCTTGGCGTGGCTTTGTGGAAGGGCGGCGACCAGGTGGTGATTGATGGCGTGATGGTGAATGGCTCCTGGAAGCTCGTGGGCTGGATCGCAGGAGTGGTGCGGCGCGTGCAGACGGGCTACGTCTTCCACTACGCGCTCGCCATGATTCTGGGCGTCTTCGTGCTCATGACGTACTTCGTCTGGCTCAACAAGTAGGGGAAGAATAAAAATGGGTGTGTTGAGTCTTGCTATCTGGACACCGATCGCGTTTGGTGCCCTGCTGCTGATGTTCAGCGGCGACAAGTACGCGGGTCTGTCGCGCTGGCTGGCACTGGTGGGTTCGCTGGCCGGTTTGGTGGCGACTTTCCCGTTGATGGCCGGTTTTGTTCCCGGTACCGCGGACATGCAGTTTGTCGAGAAGGTGTCGTGGATCGACACCTTCCATATCTTCTACCACGTGGGCGTGGATGGAATTTCGTTCTGGTTTGTGCCCCTCACGGCCTTCATCACGGTGATTGTGGTGATTGCCTCATGGCAATCGATTACCTCACGCGTCAACCAGTACATGAGCGCGTTTCTGATCCTTTCGGGGATCATGATCGGTGTCTTCTGTGCACTCGACGGGATGCTGTTCTACGTGTTCTTCGAGGGCACGCTGATTCCCATGTATTTGATCATTGGCGTCTGGGGTGGCCCGCGCAAGATCTATGCAGCCTTCAAGTTCTTCCTGTACACCTTGCTTGGCTCCCTGCTGATGCTGATCGCCATGCTCTACCTCTACAACGAGGCGGGTGGCAGTTTCGACATTGCGGCGTGGCACGCCGTGCCGCTCTCGGCCCATGCGCAGACCATGCTGTTCTTCGCGTTTGTTGCGGCCTTCGCCGTCAAGATCCCGATGTGGCCGGTGCACACCTGGTTGCCGGACGTGCACGTGGAAGCGCCCACCGGCGGCTCTGCCGTGCTGGCAGCCATCATGCTCAAGCTGGGGGCCTACGGGTTTCTGCGCTTCTCGCTGCCCATTGCCCCCGATGCGTCGCGCGAGTGGGCCTGGCTGATGATCACCTTGTCGCTCATTGCCGTGATCTACGTCGGTCTCGTGGCCATGGTGCAGAAGGACATGAAGAAACTGGTGGCCTATTCCTCGGTCGCACACATGGGTTTTGTCACCCTGGGTTTCTTCATCTTTAACGACCTGGGCGTCTCGGGCGGTATTGCCCAGATGATTGCGCACGGTTTCGTTTCTGCCGCCATGTTCCTGTCGATTGGCGTGCTGTACGACCGCCTGCACACGCGTGACATTGCCGATTACGGCGGCGTGGTCAACACCATGCCCAATTTTGCGGCCTTTGCGCTCTTGTTTTTCATGGCCAACTGCGGCTTGCCGGGTACCGCAGGCTTCGTGGGTGAGTGGATGGTGATTCTGGCCGCCGTCAAGTCCAACTTCTGGATTGGCATGGCCGCAGCCACCGCACTCATCTGGGGCGCTGCCTACAGCTTGTGGATGTTCAAGCGCGTGTATTTGGGCGCGCCGGGCAATGCCAATGTGCGGGCCATGCTCGACATTGGCCGCCGCGAGTTCCTCGTGCTGGCTTTGCTGGCCGTGGCTATTCTTGCCATGGGCCTGTACCCAAAGCCGGTGACCGATGTGACGGACGCTTCGGTAGCCCAGCTGCTCAAGCATGTGGCCATGTCCAAGCTGAACTGACCTGATCGAAAAAGAGTATCCCGATGATTGACAACATCAGCTGGCTGGCGATTTATCCCGAGGTAGTGCTGCTGGTCATGGCCTGCGTGATTGCGCTGGTCGACCTGGCCGTGAACAGCCCGCGTCGCACCGCGACCTATTTGCTGACGATGCTGACGCTCGCGGTGGTGGCAGTGCTGCAGGGCGTGTACGCCAGCAGCGGCAATACTTTCTACGGTTTTGGCAACATGATCGTCAGCGACGCCATGGGCAACTGGCTCAAGTGCTTTGCCGCAGTGGCCTTGATGGTGACGCTGGTCTATGGCCGCCCCTACGCGGGCGACCGCGACATGCTGCGCGGCGGCGAGTTGTTCACCCTCAGTATGTTTTCGCTCCTGGGCATGTTCATCATGATCGGCGGCAACAACTTTCTGGTGATCTATTTGGGCCTTGAGTTGCTCACGCTGTCGAGCTATGCACTGGTCGCCCTGCGCCGCGATGACCCGGTAGCGACCGAGGCGGCGATGAAGTACTTCGTGCTCGGCGCAATGGCCAGCGGCTTTTTGCTGTATGGCCTCTCCATGCTCTATGGCGCCACGGGCTCACTGGACATTGGCGAGGTGTTCAAGGCCGTCAATGCCGGCCAGATTCGCCATCAGGTGCTCGTCTTTGGCTTGGTGTTTATCGTGGCCGGCCTGGCGTTCAAGATGGGTGCAGTGCCTTTCCATATGTGGGTGCCCGACGTGTACGAAGGGGCCCCTACCGTCATCACCCTGTTGATCGCTGGCGCACCCAAATTGGCAGCGTTTGCCATCGTCATGCGCTTGCTGGTCGATGGCTTGTTGCCCCTGGCGATTGATTGGCAGCAGATGCTGGCCGTGCTCGCTATCGGATCGATTCTGGTGGGAAATCTGGCGGCCATTGCGCAGACCAATCTCAAGCGCATGCTGGCGTACTCCACCATCTCGCAAATGGGTTTCGTGCTGCTGGGTTTGATGTCGGGCGTGGTCAATGGCAATGTGGACGCCGCCACCGTGCAGGCAGCCTACAGCGCCTCCATGTTCTATGTGGTGACCTATGTGCTCACCACGCTGGCGACTTTCGGCGTCATCATGCTGCTGGCGCGCAGCGGATTCGAAAGCGATAAGATTACCGACATGGCTGGCTTGAACCAGCGCAGTCCCCTGTTCGCAGGTATTCTGGCCGTGTGCCTGTTCTCCATGGCCGGTGTACCGCCGCTGGTCGGCTTCTACGCCAAGCTGTCTGTGTTGCAAGCCCTGGTTGCCTCGGGTGAAACACCCTACATCGTCTTGGCTGTCTTTGCCGTGATGATGTCGCTCATAGGCGCTTTCTACTATCTGCGTGTGGTGAAAGTCATGTATTTTGATGCGCCCGTGCAGACGGCCCTCATCCAGGCGCCGCTTGATGTGCGCGTTGTCTTGACACTCAACGGCGCTTTGCTGTTTGTCTTGGGGCTGCTGCCTGGCGGGCTCATGGCCCTGTGCAGTGGCGCCATCCTGCGTTCGCTTGCCTCCTGAGCTACTACGGTGTCGCAAACGGGAGCCATCTGGCTCGTGATCCTTCTGGCCTGCCTGGCCGCCAACCTGCCATTCGCCAACCACCGGGTGCTAGTGCTGGGGCCTAGGCTGCAGCCGCGAAAGCCTTTGGTAGTGCGCTTTGCCGAACTGCTGGTGCTGTATTTTGTGGTGGGAGGCATCGGTCTGCTCCTGGAGAAGCGTGCCGGGCAGATTGCGCACCAGCAATGGGAGTTTTATGCCGTGACCGGTGCCTTGTTCATCACCCTGGCATTTCCGGGTTTTGTCTACCGCTATCTGTTGCGGCATCGCACCTAGACTGGCGTCCACTGGCAAAGCAGTCATGAAGGTTCTTGATCTTCAATGTGCCAACGCCCATGTCTTTGAGGGCTGGTTTGCCGATGAAGCGGCGTTCCAGCGGCAACTGTCCGAAGGGTTTTTGCAGTGCCCGGTGTGCGCCAGTGCTGCGGTGCACAAGCTCTTGAGCGCGCCGCGTATCAACCGGGGTGCAACGCCAGTAGCCACTTCGGCGGCTCAAGGCGCAGAGGCAGAAAGCGGTGCCAATGCACAAGCCGACTGGCTGCAACGCGCCCGCGACATGGTGGCGCAGGCTGAAGACGTGGGCGAGCGCTTCGCCACTGAGGCGCGCGCCATGCACGAAGGCGAGCAGCGCAGCCGCTCCATTCGGGGCGTTGCCAGCCTGGAGCAGGCACGTGAACTGCTGTCTGACGGCATTCTGGTCATGCCAGTACCGCCAGTGCTGAGCGATACCTTGCACTGACGAATACTATTAAAAACATAGCTTATAGCGCTTATGTAATAAGCGCTAGAGGCCATTTTTCCTATATTTCCTAGACGGTGAATTGCAGGGCGGCCAGACGGGCGTAGGTTTCGCCGCGCGCAATGAGTTCGCTGTGCGTGCCTTCTTCGACCACGCGGCCGTGGTCCAGCACCACGATGCGGTCGGCGTTCTGCACCGTTGCCAGCCGGTGGGCAATGACCAGGGTGGTGCGCTGGCCGGCGTGGCTCTGCATGGCCGAGTCCAGCGCCGCCTGCACCATGCGTTCGCTCTCGGCGTCGAGTGCGCTGGTGGCCTCGTCGAGCAGCAGCAGGGGCGGATTCTTCAGCATGGCGCGGGCGATGGCGATGCGCTGGCGCTGGCCGCCTGAGAGGCGCACGCCGCGCTCACCCAGAAAGGTGTCGTAGCCCTCGGGCAAGGCGCTGAGAAAATCGTGGGCGAAGGCATCGCGCGCGGCAGCGCGCATCTCATCGTTGCTTGCATCGGGCCGGCCATAGCGAATGTTTTCCAGCGCAGTCGCGGAAAAAATCACAGCGTCTTGCGGCACGGTGCCGATCCGCTGGCGCAAGTCCTCCAGGGCCATGTCGCGTACGTCGATGCCATCGAGCCGTATGCCTGGCACGGGGCGGCTGGGGTCTGAGCCTGGCATGGCGTCCACATCGTAGAAGCGTTGCAGCAACTGAAAGACAGTGGTTTTTCCGGCGCCGCTCGCGCCCACCAGCGCCACGGTCTCGCCTGGCCGCAGGTGGAGTGTGAAATCGACCAGTGCCGCCTGCGCGGGCCGTGAGGGGTAGTGGAAGCGAACGTGGTCAAAGACGACCTCCAGACCCCGGCCGCTGGGCACCAGGGCGCGCGGCACTTGTGGCGATTGCACCGGGGACTGGCTGGCCAGTAGTTCCATGAGCCGCTCGGTGGCGCCGGCAGCGCGCAGCACGTCGCCATAGACTTCCCCGAGCACCGCAGCAGCGCCCGCCAGCAGTCCGACGTACAGCACCGTCTCACCCAGATGTCCCGCCGTCATGGTGCCCGCCAACACGGCCTGGGTTCCCTGGTAGAGGCCCCAGAGCAGCAACGCAGCGTTGGCGATGATGATGAAGGCCACCAGCAGTGCGCGGGCGCGCGAACGGTGCACCGCAGTCTCGAAGGCGTTTTGCGTGGCCTTTGCAAAGCGTGTGGATTCGCGCGCTTCCGCGGTGAAGCTCTGCACCACCGGCACGGCGTTGAGCACTTCGGCGGCAATGGCGCTGGAGTCCGCCACCCGGTCCTGGCTGGCGCGCGAGAGCTTGCGTACCCGCCGCCCGATCCACATCGCGGGCAGCACCACCACGACCAGCATGAGCAGCACGATGGCCATGATGCGGGGGTTGGTCCACACCAGCATGACGATGGCGCCACCGCCCACGACGGCGTTGCGCAAGCCCATCGACAGCGATGAGCCCACCACAGTCTGCACCAGCGTGGTGTCGGTGGTCAGGCGGGAGAGCACCTCGCCGCTTTGCGTGGTTTCAAAAAATTCCGGGCTCTGACGCAGTACGTGGGCGTACACGGCGTTGCGTAGGTCTGCTGTGACACGTTCTCCAAGCCAACTCACCATGTAAAAGCGCGCCGAGGAAAACAGGCCTAGCATGATGGCGACGCCAAACAGCGCCAGAAAATGGTTTCTCAAACCCAGCGCTGTGGCGCCACGGTTTTGCGGTGCCAGGCCCCCGTCGATGAGGGTACGCAAAGCCATCGGGAAGGCCAGCGTGGCCACTGCGGCCAGCAGCAAAAACAAAAATGCCAATGCCAGGCGCGCACGGTATGGCCGCAGAAAAGGCAATAGACCGGAAAGTGAACGGGGGGCGCCGGTGGACGGCGATGTGTCACGGGATGAAGCCATGTTGCCAAGTGTAGGGCGGGCAGCCTTGTAGGCACTTTTACATACGCGTTAGTCCCAGTGCAACCATAGGCATGGCGCCGTACCATGACCTATGACAAGTTTTGCATGCGCTCTGCTGTGTGCATTGCATGGCCCCCATCCCTAAGAAAACACTTCAGGTCCTGATGAGCGACTTTATTCTTGAGACCCGCAATTTGACGAAGGAGTTCAAGGGCTTTACCGCTGTGAGCGACGTGAGCTTGAACGTTCAACGCCATTCCATCCATGCGCTGATTGGTCCCAATGGCGCGGGCAAAACCACCTGCTTCAACCTGCTGACGAAATTCCTTGAGCCCACTTCGGGCAGCATCCGTTTCAATGGCCGTGACATCACGCGCGAGCAGCCGGCCCAGATCGCGCGGCGTGGGGTCATCCGCTCGTTTCAGATTTCGGCGGTGTTCCCGCACCTCACGCTGATCGAAAACGTGCGTATCGGCCTGCAGCGCAGGCTGGGCACGGCGTTCCATTTCTGGCGCAGTGAGCGCAGTCTGCGCCAGCTCGACGACCGGGCGATGCAACTGCTCACCGAGGTGGGCCTCGAAGATCTGGCCGACGAAGTGACCGTGAACCTGCCCTACGGGCGCAAGCGTGCGCTTGAGATTGCCACCACGCTTTCCATGGAGCCTGAGCTGATGCTGCTCGATGAGCCTACCCAGGGCATGGGCCACGAGGACGTTGACCGCGTGACCGACCTGATCCGCAAGGTCTCGGTTGGCCGCACCATCCTGATGGTGGAGCACAACATGAAAGTGGTCTCGACCATCGCCGACCGCATTACCGTGCTGCAGCGCGGCACCGTGCTGGCCGAGGGCCCCTACGACGAAGTTTCCACCAACCCCGAGGTGATGGAAGCCTACATGGGCAGCACCGATGCCCAGCTGCAAGGAGCGCACTGACATGGCAAGCACCGCCAGCCAGACTCCCGCCCTTGAAATTGCCAAGCTAGAAGCCTGGTACGGCGAATCGCACGTGCTGCATGGCATTGACGTGGTCGTGCGGCCCGGCGAAGTGGTGACGCTGCTTGGGCGCAACGGCGCCGGCCGCACCAGCACCCTGCGCGCCGTCATGGGATTGACCGGGGCGCGCAAGGGCTCCATCAAGATCAATGGCGTGGAAACCATCGACATGCCCACGCACCGCATTGCGCACCTTGGCGTGGGCTATTGCCCGGAGGAGCGGGGCATCTTCGCCAGCCTGTCGTGCGAAGAAAACCTGCTGCTGCCGCCAGTGCTCAAGACCGGCACGCCCGGCATGTCGCTTGAAGAGATCTACGACATGTTTCCCAACCTCGCCGAGCGCCGCAATAGCCAGGGCACGCGCCTGTCCGGCGGCGAGCAGCAGATGCTGGCCGTGGCGCGCATCCTGCGCACGGGTGCCAAGCTGTTGCTGCTCGACGAAATTTCCGAAGGCCTTGCGCCGGTGATCGTGCAGGCGCTGGCGCGCATGATCACCACGCTGCGGACCAAGGGTTATACGGTGGTCATGGTCGAGCAGAATTTTCGGTTCGCCGCTCCGCTTGCCGATCGGTTTTACGTGATTGAACATGGCGCCGTGGTGCAGCATTTCGCTGCGGCAGAGCTCGAATCCCGTATGCCGATCCTCAACCAGTTGCTGGGGATTTGAGCGCGCCACTGCCGCTTGCTTGTCGCAAGCATCCTTTCATTTTTTTGTTTTCCAACCGTCCACAAGGAGACACCGCATGAAGTACAAGCACACCACACTGGCATTGATGCTCGCCGCTGCAGGCCTGGCCACTGGCGCCGCGCACGCCCAGGAAAAGGTCGTCATCGGATTCGTCACCGACATGTCAAGCCTTTACTCGGATGTGGAAGGCAAGGGCGGCGCTACTGCCATCCAGATGGCCATTGATGATTTTGGCGGCAAGGCGCTTGGTCAACCGATCGAACTGCTCACGGCCGACCACCAGAACAAGGCCGACATCGCCGCTTCCAAGGCACGTGAATGGATCGACACACAGGGCGCGACCATGATTTTCGGTGGCACCAACTCTGGCACCGCGCTGGCCACGGCCAAGGTGGCGCAGGAGAAGAAGCGTGTGTACATCAACAACGGTGCTGGCTCGTCGGCGCTCACCAACGAAGCCTGCACGCCCTACACGGTGCACTATGGCTATGACACCGTGGCGCTGGCCAAGGGTACGGGCGGTGCTCTGGTCGATGAGGGTTTCAAGACCTGGTTCTTCCTGACGGCCGACTATGCCTTTGGCCATGCGCTTG
This sequence comes from Simplicispira sp. GW247-4R2A, assembly GCF_059424465.1. Lineage (NCBI taxonomy): Bacteria > Pseudomonadati > Pseudomonadota > Betaproteobacteria > Burkholderiales > Comamonadaceae > Simplicispira > Simplicispira sp. GW247-4R2A. The sequence goes on from NZ_JBWKZM010000034.1 coordinate 30,158, forward strand.
AGAAAGATACCTCTGCCGTGGTGGAAGCCAAGGGTGGCAAGGTGCTGGGCGCCGTGCGCCATCCGCTCAACGCGTCGGATTTTTCGTCCTTCTTGCTGCAGGCGCAAAGCTCCAAGGCGCAAGTCCTGGGCCTGGCCAACGCAGGTGGCGACACGATCAACTCCGTCAAGGCCGCCAAGGAATTCGGTATTGACAAGACCATGAAAGTGGCAGGTCTGCTGGTGTTCCTGAGTGACATCCACAGCCTGGGCTTGAAGAATGTGGGCGGCCTGCTGCACACCACCAGCTGGTACTGGGACAAGGACGATGCATCGCGCAAATTTGGCGAGAAGTATTTCGCCAAGATGAAGCGCATGCCCACGGACGTGCAGGCGGCCGACTACTCGGCCACCATGACCTACCTGAAGGCCGTTGCTGCCGTGAAGACAACCGATGCCGACAAGGTGATGGAGTACATGAAGAAGACGCCCATCAACGACTTCTATGCCAAGAACGGCATCATCCGCCCGGATGGCCGCATGGTGCACGAGATGTACCTGGTGGAAGCCAAGCAACCTTCCGAATCCAAGAAGCCCTGGGACTACCTCAAGATCGTGAAGAAGTTGCCCGGCGACTCGGTGTTCACCACCAAGGCCGACAGCAAGTGCGCGCTCTGGAAATAAACCTCTGACCCGACCCTTCCACGACCTGTTCTGCCCATGGAATTCTTTGGTATCTCATTGCCAGGCTTGCTGAGCCAGCTCCTTCTGGGGCTGGTCAACGGCTCGTTCTACGCAATTCTCAGCCTGGGGCTCGCCGTCATCTTCGGCCTGCTCAATGTCATCAACTTTGCGCATGGTGCGCTGTTCATGATGGGGGCCGTGATTACCTGGATGGCCATGAACTACTTTGGCATCAACTACTGGGTGATGCTGGTGGTGGCGCCGCTGGTCGTGGGGGTGTTCGGGGTGCTCATTGAGCGCCTGCTGCTGCGCTGGATCTACAAGCTCGACCATTTGTATGGTCTGCTGCTCACGCTGGGGTTGACGCTGTTGATTGAGGGTGTGTTCCGCTCGGTCTACGGCGTGTCGGGCCTCGGGTACGACACGCCGGACCTGCTGTCTGGCGGTACCAACCTCGGGTTCATGTTTCTGCCCAACTACCGCGCCTGGGTCGTGGTGGCGTCTATCTCCGTCTGCCTTGCCACCTGGTTCGTGATCGAAAAGACCAAGCTGGGCGCCTACCTGCGTGCGGGTACTGAAAACCCTCGCCTGGTTGAAGCTTTTGGCGTGAACGTACCCGTCATGGTCACACTCACCTATGCCTTCGGCGCCGCCCTGGCGGCGTTTGCGGGTGTTCTGTCGGCCCCGGTGTACCAGGTGTCGCCTTTGATGGGGCAAAACATGATCATCGTGGTGTTTGCCGTGGTGGTCATTGGTGGCATGGGCTCGATCATGGGGTCCATCCTGACCGGTCTTGGTCTTGGCGTCATCGAAGGGTTCACCAAAGTTTTTTATCCAGAAGCCTCGTCAACCGTGGTGTTCGTCATCATGGTGATCGTGCTCCTGATTCGCCCCGCCGGCCTGTTCGGCAAAGAAAATTGACGGGGCCCACAACATGAATCTCAAGAATCTTGCTGTCCTGGGCTATGGCCTGCTTTTCGTAGGTCTGTTGGCGGCGCCATTTTTAGGCGCCTACCCGGTCTTCGTGATGAAGCTGATGTGCTTCGCACTGTTCGCCGCGGCCTTCAACCTGTTGCTGGGCTACACCGGCATGCTGTCGTTCGGCCATGCCGCCTTTCTTGGCGGAGCTGCGTATGTCACTGGGTACGCGATCAAGGTATGGGGCCTGACCCCGGAAGTGGGCCTTCTGCTGGGCACGGCCGGGGGCGCCTTTCTGGGGCTCATCGTCGGCTTCTTTGCGATCCGGCGCACGGGCATCTACTCGACCATGATCACGCTGGCGCTGGCGCAGATGCTGTTTTTCGTCGCGCTCCAGGCCCCGTTCACCGGGGGTGAGGACGGCCTGCAGTCGGTGCCGCGCGGCATGCTGTTTGGCCTGATCGACCTCAAGAACGACCTGGTGCTGTACTACATCGTGCTGGCCATTGTCGTGGCTGCTTTTCTGTTGATCGTGCGCACCGTGCATTCGCCGTTTGGCCAGGTGCTCAAGGCCATCAAGGAGAACGAGCCGCGCGCGACTTCGCTGGGTTACGACACCAACCGATTCAAACTGCTGGCCTTCGTGCTCTCGGCAGCGCTCTCTGGCTTGGCGGGTGCCCTCAAGACGCTGGTGATGGGGTTTGCCACGCTCAGCGATGTGCACTGGACGGCATCGGGCCACGTGGTGCTGATGACGCTGCTCGGCGGCTTGGGGACGCTCTCTGGTCCGCTGGTGGGTTCGGCCGTGGTGGTGTTGCTGGAAAACAAGCTCGGCGAGGTGGGGCATTTCCTTGCCGAGACGACCCATATTGACTGGTTCAACACACTGGGTGAATCCGTCACCATGGTCACGGGCCTGATTTTTGTGGTCTGTGTGCTCGCCTTCCGGCGCGGCATCATGGGCGAAATCATCGCCTGGCTGACCCGCCGGCGCGGGGCCGGGAAAATCTGATTCCGGGCTGTCTGCCAAACGGCGCTGTTACAGCGCCAGCCGCGCGGCATAGCCTGTCATTTCCAGATAGCCGCGCCCCACGGCCTGGCCTTGTGCCCCGCGCAGTTCGCTCAAGCCTTCCCAGTAGAAGGCACCGGTGGAAGCGCGGCTGTCGAGTTCTTGCGCATCCAGCAGCGCGTGCACTTCAAACAGGCCGACCGGTGTGCTGAGCCGCCAGGCCACGGGGTAGCGCGCCCCGCTGGTGCCACTGGCCCAGGAGCGCAGGGGCGTAAAACGCAGCCCGTCTGGGCCGAAGTTGTGTGCGGGCCCGCCAGGTGCGCGCCACGAACCGCCCGCCCAGAGCGCCGTGCCATTCGCGCGCCGCAGCTGGAAAGCCGTGAGCGCGCTGCCATCCTCCAGGTTCATGCCTATCCAGTCCCAACCCACGGCCTCGGTCGGCAGGATGGCTTGGCTGGCCTCGTGGTCCAGCCAGGCGCGGGCCGCAGTGTCGTGTACGGCCAAGCGCTCGCGCCCGAGGGTGATGTGGCCTTGCACCTGCAACTGCGGCTCGGTGATGTAGTAGCTCAGGTTGTCGGGCTGCGGCCCCTTGCGCGAAATTCCGGCCTCGCCCTGCAGCAGCACCTCCTGGGTGGCCGTCAGCTCCAGTTCCAGTGCGAAATCGGTGCCCAGCATGCGAGCGGTGTACTGGCTGCGACCCGCGGCATCGCGACGTTTCAAAAGCCAATCGCCGAGGACGATATCCGTATCCCGCTCGCTCGCCTCGGCCAGACCAAAGCCGGCGCGCGCAATCCGCTGCTCGTGCAGCAATCGCCTGCCTTGCAGGTCGGTGAGCGCCGCGTGCGCGAAGAGCAGTTGCCGTGCGGCAAACCGCGAATGCAGCGCCTGTGTTCCTGGTACCCGGCTGCGAAAGAAGGTCAGTTGAAAACCGAAGGTGCGTTCGCCTGCGCGCGCGTGGCCGGTAAGGTACCACCACTCGGTGCGCAGATTGGGGTGGCTGCCGTGGTCACGGGGAAAATGCAGCGGCCCGGCAGGAAGGGTCTGCGCCGCAGCCGTGAGCGGCAGGGTGCACGCGCCCAAGCTCAGCGCAAGCCACTCGCGCCGCGACCAGGCGGACGTTGGCACCGTTGCGGGTGGTGTTGCCGACGGTGCCGGGCGCATGGTGCTTACGCCATCAGCGCCTGCATTTTGGCGTGTGCGGCGGTGCAGTCGCCAAAGCGCTCCGCGACCCACGTGGCGTCGCAATAGGTGGGCAAATACCGCTCGCCAGCGTCGCAGAGCAAGGAGAGGATGGAGCCTTGCTCGCCGCGCTGGCGCATTTCGCCCGCGAGCGCCAGCATGGCAACAAAGTTGGTGCCCGTGGACGGCCCGACACGCCGCCCGAGCAAGTGCGAGAGCGCCTGCATGGCGGCAATCGATTCCACATCTGGCACCTCGACCATACGGTCCACCAGCGTGCGGATGAAGCTTGGCTCCACGCGCGGCCGGCCAATGCCTTCAATGCGCGAGCCGGGTGCCGTGAGCGCAGCATCGCCCGTGCGGTGGTAGGCGCTGAAGACCGAGCCCGCCGGGTCGGTGACGCACAGCCTGGTGGCATGGCGCTGATAGCGCACATACCGGCCAATCGTGGCGCTGGTGCCACCGGTGCCCGCGCCGACCACGATCCAGCGCGGCACTGGGTGGCGCTCGCGCGCCATCTGCGTGAACATGCTCTCGGCAATGTTGTTGTTGCCGCGCCAGTCGGTGGCGCGCTCGGCGTAGGTGAACTGGTCCATGTAGTGGCCGCCTGTCTGCTCGGCAATCGCATGCGCCTCGTGGTAGACGGCGCCAGCGCTCTCCACCAGGTGGCAGCGCCCACCCTGAAACTCGATTTGCGCGATCTTTTCCGGCGAGGTGCCGCGCGGCATGACGGCGACAAACGGCAGGCCGAGCAGGCGCGCAAAGTAGGCTTCGCTGACCGCGGTGGAGCCGCTCGACGCCTCGACGATGGTGGAGCCTTCGCGCACCCAGCCGTTGCACAGGGCGTAGAGGAACAGCGAGCGCGCCAACCGGTGCTTGAGGCTCCCCGTGGGGTGGGTGGATTCGTCCTTGAGGTACAGGTCGATGCCCTGCGCCGCATGCGAAGGCAGGCGCAGCGGGATCAGGTGCGTGTCGGCGCTGCGCTGGTAGTCGGCTTCGATGCGGTCGATGGCCTGGTGCAGCCAGGGGGTGGCGGTGGTGGTCATTCGCCGATTGTGGCGCAGCAGGTTTCCCGGCTCACCAATCCTCCTTCACCGCCATCACCGCGTCCCGCCCCGCGGCGGCCCGCCCGGCCAGCCAGGCGGTAGCGGTGCCGGCGAGCACCACGGCAGCGCACAGCAGCAACAGCCGCAGCAGCGGCAAGCGCAGCTCCATGGTCCAGTGAAAGCTCTGCGGGTTCACCACCAGCACCAGCACCAGGGACACGGCGACTCCCAGCAGCAGGCCAGCCGCAGCGCCAACGCCCGTCCAGGCCGCGCCTTCGCTGGCCACCACAGCCAGGATCTGTGCGCGCGTCAGGCCCAGATGCGCCAGCAGTCCGAACTCCTTGCGTCGCGCCAGCACCTGCGCGCTGAAGCTTGCGGCCACGCCAAACAGGCCGATGCCAATGGCCAGCGCCTGCAACCAGTAGGTGACCGCAAAGCTGCGGTCGAAAATGCGCAGCGACCGTTCGCGCACCTCGCCGGCCGATGAGAATTGCAGGCCCTCGGCCGCCGCTGCGCCTGTTTGCTGCGTGGCCAGTTGCGTGATCGCGCGGCGTGCGCTTGACATGTCGGTACCCTCGGTGGGCCACAGTGCCAGGTCGTTGGCGCCGCGCTCGCCGCTCAAGGCGGCGAAGGCGTTGCTGTCGATGACCAGTGCGCCGGTCTGGCGGGCATAGTCGCGCCACACGCCAGCTACAAAAAAAGAAGCTGCTGGCGCTTGTCCATCCTGCGCTAGAGCCCTAAAAGACTCTAAAAATGGTGCCAGATCAGACCCTGGCTGCGCGCCCCACAAGTCCGCGGCCGCTTCGCTCGCATACACCGCGACCCGGCCAGGCGGTACGGCGAGCGCGGGGCCGATCAAGGGCAGCACCTTGTCAGCGCCAGCCTGCAGGGGTCTGGCAATCAGGGCGACGGCCGGTCGCGCCGGGTCGGGCTGGAGCTGCACCACCCGCAGGCCTTCCACGCGCGCGAGCGCTGGCAGGGCGCGCGCTGCCTGCACAAAGCGCTCGCTGAAAGCCGCCTGGCCGTCGGCCGAGGCGCCGCGCACATAGAGTGGTGCGGGCAACACGGCATCCAGCCACTGCACCATCGAGCCGCGAAAGCTGCTCACCATGACCGTTAGCGCCACGGCCAGCGCCAGACTTGCCACCACACCACCGACTGCCACGGCCGCCAGTCCGTGCGTGCGGCGTGCCCGCTCCACCGCGAGCAGCGCGAGGGGATGTCGCCGGGACCATGCACCGAGTGCCTTGAGCAGCAACGCCGCCCCACTCGGCAGCAAGGCAATGCCGCCCAGCAGCAGCGCCGCCACCGACAGGTACGCCGCCACCGGCAGATCTGCCACTGCGGGAGCAAAGGCCAGCAGCACGCCCGTGGCCAACAGTGCCAGTCCGGTGCGCGGCGAGGGTGCTTGCGTGCCGGCGGTGTGCAGACCCTTGAGCGTTTGCGCAGGCGGCAAAGCCTCAGCCGTGCGCGCCGGCCACCAGCCACCGATTAGCGCGGCCAAGATGCCGAGCGCGCCATAGCCTGCCGCCGCGAGCGTGCTCCACTGCAAGGCAGGCTCTGCGCCGCTGAAGTAGCCGCTGCCCAGGTCGCCACCCAGCAGGCGCAGCGCCACTGCGGAGAGCGCCGTGCCCAGCGCCACACCGACCGCGCTGCCTACCACGCCGAACGTGGCCGATTCCAGCAGCACCAGCAGCAGGCGCTGGCGCGGCGTCGCGCCCAGTACGGCCAGCAGCGCAAAAGCGGCCGAGCGCTGCGCCACGCTGAGCGAGAGCACCGAGAACACCAGGAATGCGCCCGTGAACAGCGCCACCAGGGCCAGCACGCTCAGGTTGACGCGGTAGGCGCGCGAGAGCGCATCCATACGCTGGCCGGCGTCCTGCGCGTTGGCCCACACGAGGCCGGGCGGCCAGTCGGTGCGCTGTGCCATGCGCTGGGTGAAGCTGCTGCGCACCGTGCCCGGGCGCAGTTGCAGGTCGATGCGGCTCAGGCTACCCGCCAGGCCAAACATATCTTGGGCGGCGCCAAGGTCCATGACCGCCAGTGGTGCGCCGCCTGCGACCACAGTGCCGGCGACCCGCACGGCGAACTGCTCCAGCCCGCGCCGCAGCGTGATGCTGGGTGCCTCGGCAGGCGCCTCGGGCAAGTCCAGCGCACGCCGCGCCTGCGCATTGAGGTACACCGCGGCCGGAGCAAACAGGGCCAGGCGGTCGGTGGGCAGACTGGCCCAGGGGCGCGGCATGAGCGCGGGTGCGGTGGCTGGGAGCAAGAGCGCATCTACGCCCAGCACACGTATCAGGGTGGGCGTCTGCCGATCTGCGGTGCTGGTGGCGCTGGCCTGCAATTGCAGTTCCAGCACCGGGCTGGCGCGTGCCACCTCGGGCTCGCGCGCCAGCAGCGGGTACAGGCGCTCGTCCACATGCCCTTGCGCGTTGCGCAACTGCAGGTCGGGTGTGCCGTTGATGTTGCGCGTGGCCTGGGCGAATTCCTCCAGCGCCGATGCGTTGATGGTGTGCACCGCGAAGGCCAGCGCCACGCCCAGCATCACGGCGCATACAGCCGCCAGGCTCTGCCAGGGGTGGCGGGCGAGGGCTTGGAGGGACCAGACGCGAAAGAGACGCAACACCCTTTGATTGTGCCGTTCTTGAATTGCGGCGCGCGCCCCCTAGATGCTGCTCAGAGGCCGGCCGATGGCTGGCCCACCTTGAAACCAGCAACTTTGAAAGGAGCTATTGCCATGAACGCATTGATCGGCCGCGGTGGCCTGTTTGACGAGTTTTTCAAGGATGTGAATCCGGGGTTCTATGTGCGCCCGCTGCACGGTGACCCGCTGCCGAGCCCCGGCCAGATGAAGGTGGACGTCAAGGAAAATGACGGTGGCTTCCTGGTGTCCGCCGAGGTGCCTGGCGTACCCAAGGACGAAATACATGTCACGGTCGATGGCAATGTGGTGACGCTGCGTGCCGAAGTGCGCCAGCAGGACCAGCAAACCGAGGGCGAGAAAATGCTGCGCTCAGAGCGCTACTTTGGCAGTGTGTCGCGTAGCTTCCAGTTGCCGGCCGATATCGAGGCGAGCCAGTGCCAGGCGAAGTACGACAACGGCGTGCTGACGCTGAACCTGCCCAAGAAGCAAGGCGGTAGCGGCCAGCGTCTCGTCATCGAATAAGCCGGCTGTCAGCCGCGCATGCCGCCCGCTGTCAGGTGCAGCACCCGGTCGGCGCGCGCCGCCGCGGCGTCCGAGTGGGTCGCCAGCACCAGCGAGGCGCCATGCCGGTGCGTCTGGGCGATTAGCAAGTCCAGCACGCGCCCTGCCGTGCCGGGGTCAAGGTTGCCGGTCGGCTCGTCGGCCAGCAGCAGAGCGGGGTGGTGCACCAGCGCACGCGCCAATGCCACGCGCTGCAGCTGGCCGCCGCTGAGCTGCTGCGGCAACCGCGTGCCCAAACCTGCCAGGCCGACGGCGTCCAGCATGTCGGCTACCCGAGCAGCGAAACCCTTGTCGCCCAGCAGCATGAGCGGCAAGGACACGTTCTGCGCGACATCAAGATGCGGCAGCACGTGAAACGCCTGGAAGACAAAGCCCACATTCGCCCGGCGCCATAGCGCGCGCCGGGTCGTGTCGAGGGTGGCGAGGTCAGTGGAGCCATGGTGGATGCTGCCGGCACTCCAGGTGTCGAGGCCCGCCAGGCAGTTGAGCAGGGTGGATTTTCCGACGCCCGAGTCGCCAATGATGGCGACAAACTCGCCTGGCGCCACCGTGAAATCGACCTGCTCGAACACCGTGCTGTCGCCATAGCGTTTGGCGAGATCTGCCACCCGCACCTGGACGCTCATTTGGGAGGCTCCGTGCTGCGAGCTGGCTTGGGCTGGCCCGGTGCTGTGCTCATGGCGCAGGCTGCTCCAGCCGCGCCAGCACGGCGACCTCCAGAGCGGCCTGCATGTCCGCGGCGTCGCAGGCGATGCGTTGGCGCCCGGGCATGCTGCGCAACCAGGTGATTTGGCGTTTGGCCAGTTGCCGCGTGGCGGCGATGCCGCGCTCGCGCAGGTCGGCCAGGTCCAGTGCGCGCCCGCTGGCTGCTTGGGCGTCAAGCGCTTGCCAGGCCTGGCGGTAGCCGACGCAGCGCATGGCAGGCAGGTCGGCGTGCAGGCGTGGGTCGGCGCGCAGGCGCTGCACTTCGGCAAGAAAGCCCTGCGCGAGCATGCCATCAAAGCGCGCCGCAATGCGGGCGTGCAGCCAGGCGCGGTCGTCGGGTTCAAGGCTAAAAAGGCATCCAGCGCTTATGCCACATGCGTTAGCAGCTCTCTTTTCAGGAGCATGAAAGGCAGATAGGGGCTGGCCGGAGATTTCCCATACTTCCAGCGCACGCTGGATGCGCTGGCTGTCAGCCGGGGCCAAGCGTGCCGCGGTCACCGGGTCGACCCGGGCCAGCTCGGCGTGCAGCGCCGGCCAGCCCAACTGCAAGGCGCGCGCTTCGATGCGTTGGCGCACGTCTGGGTCGGCGGCGGGCATGGCGTTCAAGCCGTCGATCAGTGCCTTGAAATACAGCATGGTGCCGCCCACCAGCAGTGGCAGGGCGCCGCGAGCGCGAATGTCGCCGATCAATCGGGTAGCGTCCTGCACGAAGGCGGCTGCGCTGTAGGGCTCCCAGGGCTCGCGGATGTCGATCAGGTGGTGCGGCACGGTCGCGCGTTCGGCTACCGTGGGCTTGGCGGTGCCGATGTCCATGCCGCGGTACACCAGGGCCGAGTCGACGCTGACGATCTCCAGCGCCACCCTCTCGGCCAGGCGCTCGGCGAGCGCCAGGGCCGCGCCGGTCTTGCCAGACGCGGTGGGGCCGGCAATTGCCAGGCAGGGCAGGGCCTCAGCGGTGCTCAAGCGGCTCTCCAAACTTTTGCACCAGCGTCCACGCTACGGCTGCCACCAGCGTGGCCCAAAAGACAACGCCATGCACCAGCGGCCAAATGGTGCCATCAAGGTGTGTTCCCACCCAGCCGCCCACAGCAAAGGCCGCCAGCATCATCATGAGCCCATTGAGCGCCGAGGCCGCGCCAGCCGCGTGCGGAAACGGTCCCACGCAGCCCGACTGCCCGCACGGCTGGTGCATGCCATGCGCCACCATGAAGCTGTAGAACGGCAGCAGCAGTGCGACCGGGTGCCGCACGCCGGCCCAGGCCAGCAACAGCATGGCGAGCGCGCCGCCCAGGCTTAGCGCCCCCGCCACCGCTACGGTGCTGCGCAGGCCGTGCCGCGTGAGTACGGCGCGGCAGGCGAAGGTGCCGCCGAAATAGGAAAAGGCACTGAAAAACAGCGCCAAGCTGTACTGCGTGCGCGAAAGATGCAGCACTTCGATGAACACGAACGAAGACGACGCCAGAAAGGTGAACAGCCCGCCGTAGGACGCTGTGGTGAGCAGGGAGAAAGCCCAAAACGTCGGATTGCGCAGTACGTGCATCCAGGTGCGCAGGAGGGTGGCGGGCTCCAGTGCCCGCAGGTTGCGGCGCGCCAGCGTCTCGGGCAGTCGCAGCGCCACGAGCGCCAGCGTCGCCATCGAAAAAACCGTCAATGCCAGCAGCGCCGCGCGCCAGCCCAGCCAGCCTGAGAGCAGCGCGCCGGTTGGCGGGCTCAGGCAGGCGACGATCCCCAACCCCGTGAGCGCGCGCGACATGGCACGGGCACCGGCCAGTGGTGCGTACAGGTCGCGGACGATGGCCCGCGCGCACACCACCACCGCGCCCATGGCCGCACCCTGCAGCGTGCGCCAAATCACCAGCCAATCCATGGAGGGCGCCAGTGCGCTGCCGATAGACGCCAGCGTGTACAGCCCCAGACCCAGGAGCAGCACGGGCCTGCGCCCCAAGCGGTCAGACAGCGGCCCCCAGGCAAGCTGCGACACACCAAACGCCAGCAACAAAGCGCTGAGCGTGAGCTGCGCCTGCGCCACCGGCGCACCCAGGCTGCGCGTCAGCGTAGGGAGCGCAGGCAGGTACAGATCGGTGGTGACCGGCTGAATGCTGAGCAGCAGCGCCAGCACCACAACGGCCAGGTCAGGCGATACCGCTGGTGCTGCGATCGGAGGGGCTGCGAGAGAGGGGGCGGGCATCGCTTTGAGCGTACCAGACGAAGTCAGGATGCGTCTTCCTCGCACCCCCATGAACATGGTCTTGGATTATGTCAATAGTATTCTCGGATTAATTGAATATAGACAATTAGAATGTATTCTGTTATAATTTATAATGCGCATATATTTCGGCGCTATTTTTGTGAATATTGATGATTCTCGTGGTGCGGATCGAAAATCATTTAATATTCATGCCATTTTGATGCAAGGAGTACCCCGGACGATGCAGGAATTTCTCGATATGTCTTTTGCTGGCAATGGCCTGCTCGCGTGGTTGCAGGCAGCGGTCTGGATTGTAGGGGCCGTGGTAATGATGAAAATCATATTGCCACTGATCATTCGACGTATTTCAACATGGGCGGCATCCACCAGCACCCGCTGGGACGACGCCCTGGTTCAGGGGTTGCGCGCAGTGCGCTGGTATCTGGTGGCGGTGGTGGCTCTGCTCCCTGCCAGCAACGAGTTGGTATTGCGTGCCAGCAGCGAGCGCTGGCTGTCCGGTATGGCCACAGTGGCATTTTTTCTCCAATTAGGGCTGTGTGCCAATGCCTTCATCAGTGGCTGGATCACCACTGTGCGGCAGGATTCGCTGCAAAAGGACCCTTCCACCACCAGCGCCCTGTCGATTCTGAGTTTCATTGGTCGGGTGGTGGCCTGGGCCATTCTGCTGCTTCTGCTGCTCGATAATCTGGGTTTTGATGTCAATGCCCTGGTAGCCGGATTGGGCATTGGCGGTATTGCCATTGGTCTGGCGCTGCAAAATATTCTCGGCGATCTTTTTGCGAGCCTCAGTATTGTGCTTGACAAACCTTTCCAGGTCGGCGATTTCATCGTTATCGATGATTTCAGTGGCAGCGTCGAGAATATTGGCCTCAAAACCACCCGCTTGCGCAGCCTGAGCGGAGAGGTGTTGGTGTTTTCGAATGGCGATCTGACGAAATCGCGGCTGCGCAATTACAAGCTCATGAAAGAGCGGCGCATTCCTTTTACCTTTGGCCTTACGTTTGATGCCACGCCGGATCAGCTTGAGCAGGTTCCGGACGCCATCAAGAAGGTTGTGGATGCGCAGAAGCAGGCCCGGTTTGACCGCGCGCATTTCACCGGCATTGGTGGCTCCAGCCTTGATTTCGAGGTCGTGTACTGGATGCTCACGCCCGACTACACCGCCTACCGCGATGTACAGCAGGCCATCAACCTGGGACTGATGCGCGAATTTGCCGCCCTCGGCGTCGATTTTGCCTTCCCCACGCACACCCTGATGTTGGGCAAGCAGAGCCCCATTGTGGTGGCGTTGGCGCAGGCTTCGGGCGTTCCAGAAGCCAGCACGGCGCTGTAAACGCCGCGCCTCGCTCACGGCAGCCTCGGCGGCCGTGCTTTCTTGTCACCTCTTTCTCATCCGCGCTGGCACCGGGGCTGCGGCTTTTTCCGCCAGCCCTTCGCTGGGGCGGGTTTCTTGCCCACCCTTCACGAAAGGAGCGCCCATGCACCAGACCATTCTCGCCACCGACCTCGACGGCACGTTTCTCGGCGGCAGCGCCGACGAGCGCACGGCCCTGTACGACTGGATTGGCCAGCGGCGCAGCGAAATCGTGCTGATCTACGTCACCGGGCGCAGCCTGACCACCATGCGCGATGTGCTCGATGAACTGCCACTGCAACCGGATCACATCATTTCCGACGTCGGTACAGCGGTGTACGCCGGTGCTGAGCGTGCGCCGCTGCCAGCGCTTGAGGGCTGGCTGGACGAAGGCTGGCCACGGCACGCGCCGGCCGTTGTGCGCAGCATTCTGGCCCGCCATCCGCACCTCACGGAGCAGCCCGTGGTGGAGGGGCGGCGCGTCTCCTGCTTTTATTCCGACACGGGCCTCGCGGGTGCAGCGCGCAGCGAACTGGAGGCGGCGGGCTACGACGTGCTGCTGTCGGCCGAGCGCTACTTCGACGTGCTGCCGCGCGGCGTGCAAAAAGGCCCGACGCTCTTGCGCACCCTGAGCGCGCTCGGCTTGCCGAAGGAGCGTACGTTGGTGGCGGGGGACACGTTGAACGACCTGTCGCTGTTCCAGACGGGCCTGCAGGGCGTCATCGTCGCCAACCGTGAGCCGCTGCTGGCTGAGGCCGCCAAAGACCTGCCCAAGGTGCACTGGAGTGACAAAGAGGGCGCCGCCGGCGTGCTCCACGCCCTGCACCGCATTCACTAAGAAAGGACACGCATGAATATGCCCACCCAGAAAGAATTGAGGAACGAACTTGTCGTCGTCTACCATCGCCAGCCGTATGAAGAGCTTGTGGAAAACGGCCAGACCGCGATGCGTGAGCCGCGCAGCCCCAACGGCATCATCCCTGCCATCAAGGGTTTTTTCAGCCATGTGGACAAGGCTGTGTGGGTGGCCTGGAAGAAGGCCGCTGCCGGCAAGGCGCTGGATTTCGAGCGCCGTATCACGGTCAGCGACAGCTACGGCAACTACGACGTGGTGCGCCTTCCACTGGAGGCCGCCAAGATCCACCAGTTCTACCATGTGACCTCCAAAGAGGCGTTGTGGCCGGTGATCCATACCTTCCCGTGGCTGTACTCGACCGAAAACATCCATTGGGCTGATTTCCGGGAAGTGAACCGGCGTTTTGCCGAAGCTGCGTGTGCCGAGGCCGAGCAGGGCGCGGTGGTCTGGGTGCACGACTACAACCTGTGGCTGGTACCCGGCTTTGTGCGCAAGATGCGGCCCGACCTGAAGATCGCCTTCTTCCATCACACGCAGTTCCCGGCGCCTGACGCCTTCAACATCCTGCCGTGGCGGGACGAGATCATCGACAGCCTGCTCGCTTGCGATCTGGTGGGGTTTCACGTGCCGCGTTTTGCGCAGAACTTCTGCGCCGTGGTCGAGAGCTTGCGCGAAGGCGTGGCGCGGCATGAAGCACCGGTCAGCCTGCCGATCCTTCAGCGCGCCTGCGCTTTGTCCGAGCCGCGTGTGACGGTGCAGCTCGATGTGGAAGGGCGCAGCATCGTCATTGACACCTGCCCGATTGGTACGGCGCCAGCGCTGATTGCCAGCACCGTCAATTCACCCGAAGGCAAGGCGCGCACCGAACGCATCCGCAAGGATCTGAATACCGAAACGCTGATTGTGTCCGTCAGCCGTGTGGATTACGCCAAGGGCGGGCGCCAGCAGCTCGAAGCCTTCGAGCGCCTGCTCAAGCGTCGCCCCGATCTGCACGGCCGCGTCAAACTCCTGCTCGTGACCGTGGCCGCTGCGGAGGGAATGGAGGTGTACCGTGCCGAGCAGCAAAAAATCGAGCAACTGGTGGGTCGCATCAATGGCCACTTTGGCACGCTGCACTGGCTGCCCATCCACCTCTCGACCACGCCATTGACCTTCGAGGAAGTGGTGTGCGCCTACCGCGCCGCGGACATTGCCTGGATCACGCCGCTGCGTGACGGCCTGAACCTCGTGGCCAAGGAGTTTGTCGCCGCCAAACAGGGCGAGGCCGGCGTGCTGGTGCTGTCTGAATTCTCTGGCGCGGCGATGGAGCTGGAAGACGCCATCCTTGTCAACCCTTTCAGCCGCAGCTCGCTTGACGATACGCTGGATGAAGCCCTGGCCATGGGCGAGGTGGAGCAGCGCCTGCGCATGGGCCGCATGCTGATGCAGGTACAGCGTTACGACATCGGCTACTGGACGCGCCATGTGCTGGCGCGCTTTGCCAAGTTGTCCGAGGCACCGACCCAGCCGACCGCGCCTGACCTCAAGCCTATAGAGGCGTCCGAGGCAGCATGAAATCAAAAGGGACCGCGCGGTCCCTTTGGGTTGGAGGGTTGCAGCCGTGACTCAGACCACGCCCTGCGCCAGCATGGCGTCGGCCACTTTGACGAAGCCGGCGACGTTGGCGCCGTCGATGTAGCTCACTGAGCCATCGGCGCGCGTGCCGTGCTGGACGCAGGCGGCGTGGATGCCTTGCATGATCATCAACAGGCGGGCGTCCACTTCTTCTGCCGTCCAGTTCAGGCGCATGGCGTTCTGGCTCATCTCCAGGCCCGAGGTCGCCACGCCACCGGCATTGCTGGCCTTGCCCGGTGCGTACAGCACGCCCGCAGCTTCAAACGCCTTGGCCGCTTCAATGGTCGAGGGCATGTTGGCGCCTTCGGCCACGCACAGCACGCCGTTCTTGATGAGGGTGGCAGCGTCGCTGGCATCCAGCTCGTTCTGTGTGGCGCAGGGCAGGGCGATGTCCACGGGGATATGCCAGGGTGTTTTGCCGGCTTCGAAGCGCGCGCCGGTGCGTTTTGCGTAGTCGCTCACGCGGCCGTAGTGGTGGTTTTTCACGTCCATCAGGATGGCGAGCTTTTCGGTGGTGAAGCCCTCTTCATCGACGATGGTGCCGCTCGAATCCGACACCGTCACCACCTTGGCGCCCAGGGCCATGGCCTTCTCGACCGCGTACTGGGCGACGTTGCCCGAACCCGACACCGACACGCGCAGACCGTCGAACGACTTGCCACGGGTCTTGAGCATCTCCTGGGCGAAATACACCGTGCCGTAGCCAGTGGCCTCGGGGCGGATCAGCGAGCCGCCGAACGACAGGCCCTTGCCGGTAAAGACGCAGTCGGCGCGGTTGCTGAGCTTCTTATACATGCCGGCAATAAAGCCGACTTCGCGGCCGCCCACGCCGATGTCGCCCGCGGGCACGTCGGTGTCAGCGCCGACATGGCGGAACAGCTCGCTGGCAAAGGCTTGGCAGAAGCGCATGACTTCGCCGGGGCTCTTGCCCTTGGGGTCAAAGTCGGAGCCACCCTTGCCGCCACCCATGGGCAGCGTGGTCAGCGCGTTCTTGAAGGTCTGCTCGAACGCCAGGAATTTGAGCACCGAGAGGTTGACCGAGGGGTGAAAGCGCAGGCCACCTTTGTACGGGCCGATGGCCATGCTGTGCTGGATGCGGTAGCCACGGTTGACCTGCACCGCGCCATGGTCGTCGGTCCAGGAAACGCGGAACATGATCACGCGCTCGGGCTCCACCAGGCGTTCGAGCAGGCTTTGCTCGGCGTACCTGGGGTGTTTCTCAATGAAGGGCCACAGGCTTTCCATCACCTCGGTGACGGCCTGGAGGAATTCCGGCTGGTGCGGATTGCGGGTGGCTACCTCGGCAAGAAAAGCCTCGACGGACGCGAATTTCATGGCAGTTGTCTTTCGGGAAAAGGGGTTTGTGCGGCGGTGCAGCATGACATTATGCCAAGTCGGCATGGATTGATGCGACAAAATGGGGCGCAGACGCACGAAAACAGTGCTGTTGTGCCCGGTTTAGGTGCTGGTGCGTGGCGACTGTGGTGCAAATCGGTGCAGAACTTGCGATGCGAAGCCAGCACCGCGCTCGGCCAGGGCGTCCGAGCGTGGTGGCATGGTGAGAACCGCGACGCAGCGGCTTTGAACAGGCTCTCAGCGCCCGCGCAGGAACAGCGCGTCGAGCTCGCGCAGGCTGAGCTGGCGCCAGGTGGGCCGGCCGTGGTTGCACTGGTCCGAGCGCTCGGTCGACTCCATCTGGCGCAGCAGGCCGTTCATCTCCGGCAGCGTCAACTGCCGGTTGGCACGCACGGCGCCATGGCAGGCCATGGTGCCCAGGATCTCGTTCTGCGCGCGCTGCACCACGCCGCTCGCGTCGTGCGCGGCCAGCTCGGCCAGTACGCTGCGGGCCAGCTCCACGGCATCGCCCTGCGCCAGCGTGGCGGGCACGGCGCGTACCGCCAGGGTGCGGGCAGAAAAGGGGGTGATCTCCAGGCCCAGCGCGGCCAGTGCGTCCACGTTCTGCTCGGCGGTGGCCAGTTCCTGCGGCGTGGCGGCGAAGGTGGCGGGGATCAGCAGCGGCTGGCTGGCGATGCGTGCGCCGCTGTCCCATTGCGACTTGAGTCGCTCGTAGACGATGCGCTCGTGGGCGGCGTGCATGTCGACAATGATGAGCCCCTGGGCGTTCTCCGCCAGGATGTAAATGCCCTGCAGCTGCGCCAGCGCGCGGCCCAGCGGCCAGACCTCGGCTTGGGGGGTGCCCTGCGTGCCCGGTGTGCCTGGGGCTGGGCTTTGCCACGCAGGCTGCTCGGCGCTCACCCAAGTGCTGCTCGCGCTCACGTCCTTGCGCTCGGGCTCAGGCTCTGGCGCGCGGGGTTGGCCCCACAGCGCACCCAGATCGGCCACGCGGTGGCCGATGGGTGCATCAAATTGCATAGCTGCCTGCGCCCGTGGAATAAGCGCTGGAGGCCAATTTTGTTCAAAATTTACTGAAGGTTCCGTGGCACCAGCTGCGTAGCCCATAGCGGCTGGGGGCGCGGCCGCCACGGCCCCGGCGCGCGGCGCGGCCAGGGCGCTTTCGATGGCGTGGCGCACCGCCTGGTGCACTTCGCGGCTGTCGCGAAAGCGCACCTCGATTTTGGTCGGGTGCACGTTCACGTCCACGCGTGCCGGGTCGATGTCGATGTACAGCGCATACACCGGCTGGCGCTGGCCGTGCAGCACGTCTTCGTAGGCGCTGCGGGCGGCGTGGGCCACCACCTTGTCGCGCACGAAGCGGCCGTTGACGTAGCAATACTGCTGGTCGGCGCGGGCACGTGCCGTGTCCGGCAGGCCGGCGCGGCCGGTGAGGGTGATGCGGCCTTCCTGGTGGGTCAATGCCACCGATTGCTCCAGGAACTCTTCGCCCAGCACGTCGGCCAGGCGCCGCTCCAGCGCTCCCGCCCCGGCGCCATGCGTCAGGGCGATGCGCCACTGCTGCACCAGCTTGCCTTCGTGCCAGATGGCAAAACCCACGTCGGGCCGCGCCAGGGCGTGGCGGCGCACCGCTTCGATACAGTGCGCCAGCTCGGTGGCATCGGTTTTGAGGAACTTGCGCCGCGCCGGCGTGCTGAAAAACAGCTCTTTCACTTCCACCGTAGTGCCCACGGCCCGCGCCACGGGGCGCAGCTCGCCGCTGCGGGCATCAAGCAGAAAGGCGCTGTCCTGCCCAGCAGGGCGCGAGAGCAGGGCAAGCTCGGAGACCGACGCAATGGCCGCCAGCGCCTCGCCGCGAAAGCCCATGGTGGCGACACTCTCCAGGTCGTCCAGCGTGCGGATCTTGCTGGTGGCATGGCGGCGCAGCGCCACCGCCAGCTCGGCTTGGGGAATGCCGCAGCCGTCGTCTTCCACGCTGATCAGCCGCACGCCGCCTGCCAGCAGGCGCAGCGTGATCTGCGTGGCGCCGGCGTCGAGCGCGTTGTCCACCAGTTCGCGCACCACGGAGGCGGGGCGCTCCACCACCTCGCCGGCGGCAATCTGGCTGACGAGTTCGTCGGGCAGGTCGCAGATGGGGCGGCGGGCGGCTTTGGACGCGGTAGGAGCTGGGGGAGAAACGTGTTGCACGCGAAGATTCTAGAGATTGGCGCCGCGGGCAGGAGAGATCGCCATAATGGCCCGCCTTATTCAACGCCTGCCCAAAGCCTGTTCATGGACGCCATTGCCTTTCTGATCGACTTCATTCTGCACGTCGACAAGCACCTCGAAGCCTTCGTTGCCACCTACGGCCTGTGGGTGTACGCGCTGCTGTTCCTGATTGTGTTTGTCGAGACCGGCCTGGTGGTCATGCCCTTTTTGCCGGGCGATTCGCTGCTCTTCATCGTGGGCGCGCTCTGCGGCGCCGGCATGATGGAATTTGCCCCGGCCGTGGCCGTTCTGCTCGCCGCGGCGGTGCTGGGCGACCAGTGCAACTACGCGATTGGCCGCTGGTTCGGTCCGCGCGTATTCCAGTGGGAATCGTCGCGCTGGTTCAACCGCCGCGCGTTTGACCAGGCGCATGCCTTCTACGAACGCTACGGCGGCATCACCATTGTGCTGGCGCGTTTCATGCCGTTCATTCGCACCTTCGCTCCCTTCGTGGCGGGCGTGGCGGCCATGGGCCGGGGCAAGTTCAGCGCCTACAACGTCGGCGGTGCCGCGCTGTGGGTGCTGGGGGTGAGCAGCGCAGGCCTGTTTTTTGGCAACCTGGCCTTTGTGCGTGAACATCTGGACAAGATCATCTGGGGCTTGATTCTGGTGCCGGGGCTGATTGCGCTGTTTGGCGCCTGGCGCGGGAGTCGCAAGGGAGTAGTTGTTAGCTCCTAAAAAAAGAGCTGCTAGCGCTTATGGGTAGTGCGCTGGAAGCTCTTTTGGCCAAATTTTTCAGGCCTTGGCGTTGCGGCCAGGATCAGCGGCGGCGCTGGTCCCGGTCTTCGCCCAGTTCGTGGCCAATCAAGGCGCCGCCTGCGGCGCCGGCGATGGCACCGCCGGTCCCCAGCAGGGCGTTGCCGGCGACACCGCCAACGACAGCTCCGACGCCGGTGCCGATCTGGGCGTTGGTGGGGTTGGAAGCGCAGGCGCCCAGGCCCAGGGAGGCAACAAAGGCGGTGGCGATCAGAAGATGTCGGGTTTGCATGGCAGGTCCCTTTCAGGAAAGTGGAACAAAGGCCGCGCCGCAAAACAGCGTGCGTTAGGCCGATGCGCCACTATCGCGCGGTATCCCTTGCCAGACTGTAGGACGCACCATGCAGCCAGCGTCAGCGCACGCGCTTAACCGCGCTCCGTGCACAGGCTGATGGTGAGCAGCAGCGAGGCATTGCTGCGGCCGGTGAGCGCGTGCGGTGTGCCGCCTTCGAGGTGGACGAAATCGCCAGTGGCCAAGACCTGCAGTGCACCGGGTGTCTTCAGCTCGCATTCGCCTTCGATGCACAGCAGCGTGATCTCGCCTGGCACCTGGTGTTGCGGCAGGGTTTTTCCGGCCGGCACCACCAGGCGAATCACTTCAAGTTCCTTGGCTTTGAGGACGGCGGTATTGACCGCGCCTGTGATTGCGGCCCCCAGCGGGGCAATACGGACAACTTCGGATGAAGGGGTATGGGTCAGGGCCATGGCGGTCTCCCTTGGAACAGGTTCCGGGTAGGTGACAGTGTGTCAAACCGAGCGGCTGCGCGCAAGCGGCGGGTTCTTGGCGAAGTAGCGCGTGATGCCGCGCATCAGTGCATCGGCGAGCTGTTCCTGGTAGGCGCTGCTGCGCAGGCGGTTTTCTTCTTCAGGGTTGCTGATGAAGGCGGTTTCCACCAGCACGCTGGGGATGTCGGGTGCCTTGAGCACCGCGAATCCCGCTTGTTCCACGCTCCCTTTGTGCAGCTTGCCCAGGTGGCCGATCTCGCCCAGCAGGACGCTGCCGAGTTTCAGGCTGTCGTTGATCTGCGCCGTCGTGCTCATGTCGATCAGTGCGCGGCGCACATGCTGGTCCTGGGCGCTCACATTGAGTCCGCCGACCAGGTCGGCCTGGTTTTCCTTGTTGGCCAGCCAGCGGGCGGCTGAGCTCGATGCACCCCCTTGGCTGAGTGCAAAGACGCTGGCGCCGCGGGCATCGGGGTTGGTGAAGGCGTCGGCGTGGATGCTGACGAACAGGTCGGCTTGCACGCGCTGCGCTTTTTGCACCCGCATGCCCAGCGGCACGAAGAAATCGGCGTCGCGCGTCATGTAGGCGCGCATGGGGTTGCCGCCGACGGTGGTGGCGTTGATGCGCTCGCGCAGCAGGTGCGCGACCTTGAGCACCACGTCCTTCTCGTGCGTGCCCTGGGGGCCGGTGGCGCCGGGGTCTTCGCCGCCGTGGCCGGGGTCCAGCGCCACGATGATGAGGCGGTCGGTCTTGCGCCCCAAGGCGAGAGCCGGTGCGGATGGGTTGGCCGGTGCGGCCGGGCGCTTGCCGGGCAGGGGATCCGGCGCTGCGGTGGGTGTGTCCGGCACGTCCAGTCGGGCGCCCGGCGCCGCCGCTTCACGCGTACCACCAGCGCGGGCAATGAGCTCGCCCAGCGGATCGGCTGCCTTGTCGGCGTGCGGGGTAGCGGACAGGGCCTGGGTGGATTCTGGCGGTGCTGCGCCTGGGGCCGATGTGGCGGCACTGCCGGGCGAGGCCTGCAGGCGTTCGGCAATCAGGGTCTCCAGCGGATCTACCGGCACCTCGGGGTACAGGTCGAACACCAATCGGTTGCCGTAGGCGGCAACGGGTGGTAGCGAAAACACCTGTGGCCTGGCAGCCTGTTTGAGATCAACGACCAGTCGCACCACGCCCGGCGCGTTCTGGCCGACACGAATGCCGGCAATGTTGGGATCGTCGCGCCGCACCTTGGCCACCAGTTCCCGGAGCGCGGGGCTGAGGTCGATGCCTTCGATGTCCACGGCAAGCCGGGGCGGTGTGCTGACGAAGAACTGGCGCGCCTTGAGCGGGCCGTCGGATTCCAGCGTGACGCGCGAATACTCGGGTGCCGGCCAGATGCGGACGGCCAGAATGGTGGCGCCACGCGCGATTTGCTGGCGGCCCAGCAGCAGCACCAGGCTGCCAGCCTTCAGCAGCGCGCGCCGCGAGGCGAGCGTGCGCGGCGCATGGGCGGGGGGCTCGGGGG
>NZ_JBWKZM010000035.1:0-50938 GCF_059424465.1 Simplicispira sp. GW247-4R2A
GCCTCCGCCACCGCAGCCTCGATTGGGCGGCCGATCTGCTGCGCGATTTCCCCGGCCCCGCGCCGGGTGCCGCCCCCATCCCCAGCCATTCCCAGGAGAACCTGCCATGAAACCCCATGCCCACAATCTCGCCGCGCTGACCACCGCCTGCGTGCTCGCCTTCGGCATTGCGCAGCCCGCGCATGCACTGTTCGGCGTTGGCGACATCGTGTTCGATCCGACCAATTTGGTGCAGAACACGCTCACCGCCGTTCGCACGCTGGAGCAGATCAACAACCAGATCCGCCAGCTCCAAAACGAAGCGCAGATGCTCATCAACCAGGCGCGCAACCTGGCCAGCCTGCCGTCCAGCGTGGTGGGCCAGCTGCGCGCCAACCTGGCGACCACCCAGCGGCTCATCGCCCAGGCCAAGGGCATGGCCTACGACGTGGCGAACATGGACCAGATGTTCCAGCGTCTGTACCCCGAACAGTACTCCGCCACCGTCAGCGGCAATCAGATGTACCGCGATGCGCAGGAGCGCTGGAAGAACACGCTCACTGGCCTTCAGACCACCATGCAGATGCAGGCCCAGGCTTCGCAGAACCTGAGCGATGACGAGGGCGTGCTGGCCGACCTCGTGGGCAAGAGCCAGTCCGCCGTGGGCGCTCTCCAGGCGATGCAGGCCATGAACCAGTTGCTGGCCCTGCAGGCCAAGCAGTCCATTCAGACCCAGCGCTTGCAGATCACGCAGGACCGCGCGGCCTCGCTGGAGCTGGCGCGGCAGGCCGCCGCAGTGGAGCGTGGCCGCGAGGTGAATCGGCGCTTCGTGGGCACTGGCACGCCGTACACGCCGCAGCCCGTGAACTTCTACAGCCGCTGACGGAGCCGGGCCATGAACGACGTTTCGGTCATCGACCGCTTCCTCGACGTTTTCTCGCGCTACATCGACTCGGGATTCGGCCTGGTGCAGGGCGAGGTGGCGTTCCTGACCGCAACGTTGATCGTCATCGACATGACGTTGGCCGGGCTGTTCTGGGCGATGGGGCATGCCACCGGCCAGGGCGAGGACGTGATCGCCAAGCTGATCCGCAAGGTGCTATACGTGGGTGCTTTCGCCTACATCATCGGCAACTTCAACACCCTGGCGGGCATCCTGTTCCGTTCCTTCGCCGGGCTGGGCCTGACGGCCAGCGGCTCGACCTTGAGCATGGGCAACTTCCTGCAGCCGGGACGGCTGGCGAAGGTCGGCATCGACGCCGGTGCGCCGATCCTGAAACAGATCGGCGACATGGCGGGCTTCCCCGAAGTCTTCGTGAACATCACGCCCATCGTCGTGATGTTCCTCGCTTGGCTGATCGTCCTGCTGTGCTTCTTCGTGCTGGCGATCCAGCTTTTCATCACGCTGATCGAGTTCAAGCTGACCACGCTTGCCGGCTTCGTGCTGGTGCCGTTCGCGCTCTGGAACAAGACCGCATTTCTCGCCGAGAAGGTGCTGGGCAACGTGGTGTCGTCCGGCATCAAGGTGCTGGTGCTGGCGGTGATCGTGGGCATCGGCTCGGGCCTGTTCGCCGAGTTTCAGGTACAGCCCGCCGAACCATCCATCGACCACTCCGTGGTCGTGATGCTGGCCTCGCTGACGCTGCTGGCCTTGGGCATCTTCGGGCCGGGCATTGCAACCGGGCTGGTGTCCGGCGGCCCGCAGCTCGGCGCAGGTGCGATGGCCGGTGCGGCGCTGGGCGCGGCCGGCGCTGCTGTTGCCGTGGGCGCTGCGGCTACGGGCGTCGGCGGCGCAGTCGCCGCCGGGGCGCGCATGGCGCCCGCAGCCGCCAAGCTGGCCGGTAGCGGAGCGCGTGCCGCCACTGGGGCCGCCAGCAGCGCGCGGTCGGCGTTTCAGGCGGGTTCTGCATCCGCCGGCGGCGGCCTCAAGGGCGCTGCCGCTGGTGTCGGCAATGTCGCCAAGACCGGCGCGCAGGCGACCGGGCAGAAGGTGGCTGAGGGCGCGCGCTCGATGAAGGAGCGTGTCGCCGCCGCCTTCCGGCCCGATGACGCCGGATCGGCGTCAGGGGGCGGTGCCGCACAGGCTGCAAACGAGCCAACCCCATCCACCGCGCAACCCGCCTGGGCCAAGCGCCTGCATCGCAGGCAGCAGCTCACCCATGCCGCGACGACCGCCGCCCACACGCTGCGCGGCGGCGATGGCGGCAGCTCCAGCCAAGGCCCGAGCCTGCGCGATTCCGATTCCTGATCTTCAAGGAGAACTCCCATGCGATTCAAACGACCGCAGGTGCGCTACGCCGATACGCCACAGCCTGCTACTCCGTATCAATCCGCCGCCCAGGTTTGGGACGAGCGCATCGGCTCGGCCCGCGTGCAGGCCAGAAACTGGCGTTTCATGGCCTTTGGCTGCCTCACGCTGGCCGTGCTGATGGCGGGCGGCCTAGTCTGGCGCTCGGCGCAGTCCATCGTCACGCCCTACGTCATTGAGGTGGACAACGCGGGCCAGGTGCGCGCTGTCGGCGAGGCCGCCACGCCCTACAAGCCCAGCGATGCGCAGATCGCCTACCACCTGGGCCGCTTCATCGGCCTGGTGCGCTCGCTGTCCATCGACCCCATCGTGGTGCGGCAGAACTGGCTCGATGCCTACGACTACACGACCGACAAAGGCGCGGTCGTGCTCAACGAGTACGCCCGCACGAATGACCCGTTCGCGCGCATCGGCAAGGAGTCGGTGACGGTGCAGATCACCAGCGTGACCCGCGCCAGCGACACGTCTTTCAACGTGCGCTGGACGGAAACGCGCTTCGTCAATGGCGCGCTGGATCGCACCGAACGCTGGAACGCGGTGATTTCCACGGTGCTGCAAACCCCGCGCACCGAGCAGCGTCTGCGCAAGAACCCCCTGGGCATCTACGTCAACGGGCTGTCGTGGAGCCGCGAACTGGAAGCTAACGAAGGAGCAAAACCATGAATGATCTTTTCCGTAAATCCGCCTTGCCGGTGATGCTTCTGGCTTCGACCGTGCTGTTCTCTGGCTGCGCTACTCAGGGCAAGCCGCCACCGACCATTTCGCTCGATGAGCCGGTGCAGGCCCAGCCGCTGCCGGAGCCACCAAAACCGGTGGAGGTGGTCACGGTGCCGCAGCCGCTCGCGCTGCCGTCGCAGTTGAAACCACTGCCAGAGACCGAGGAGGCCAAGCCCGCGCCGGAACCCGCGGATGAGAAAGTGCGCGTCTCGCGCGCCAATGCCGAGGCCCGTGTCGCGCCCACGCGCGAAGGCTACGTCAACGCGATCCAGGTCTGGCCCTTTACCGATGGCGCGCTTTACCAGCTCTATGCGGCCGTGGGCCGCGTGACGGTGGTTTCGCTGCAGCCCGGCGAGGAACTGGTGACGGTCGCGGCCGGCGACACGGTGCGCTGGATCGTCGGGGACACGTCGAGCGGCAGCGGTGAGGCTCTGCGCGTCAACGTGATGGTCAAGCCGATCCGCTCGGGCTTGAAGACCAATCTGGTCATCACCACCAGCCGCCGGACGTATCTGCTGGAGCTGACTTCGACCGAAAAGACGTGGATGGCGTCGGTGTCCTGGGAGTACCCGAAGGACAAGATGCTGGCCTTGCAGCGCCAGGCGCAGGCGGCCAGCGCCGCCGCCCCGGTCGATAGCGGCCTGTCGCTGGAGAAGATCCGTTTCCGCTATGCCATCAGCGGCAGCAATCCGCCGTGGAAGCCGCTGCGTGCTTTCGATGACGGCGAGAAGGTCTACATCCAGTTCCCGCCCGGCATCGCCCAGGGCGAGCTGCCGCCGCTGTTCGTGATCGGCGCGCAAGGCGACGGGCAACTGGTGAACTACCGATTCCGTGCGCCGTACTACATCGTTGATCGCCTGTTCGGCGCGGCCGAACTGCGCCTGGGCGGGGACAAAGGCGACGTGGTGCGGATTGAGCGCACGGACGGCACACGGAGGAACTGACCATGAGCCAGGACGATTCCCCTGATCTTGCGGCGCAGGCGGGCAAGGTCGCGCCCGAGGCGGTGGCGCTGCGCGCCCAGCCGCGCCCAGTCACGCGCCTGAACCGGCGCACGCTGGCCATCCTCGTCGGCGTCCTGTCGGTCGCCGTGCTCGGGGCCACGATCTGGTCATTGCAGCCGCACCGGCGCGGCACGGGCGAGCAGACCGAGCTTTACAACGTCGATCGCGTCTCGAAGTCCGAGGGGCTGGATGGTCTGCCGGCCGACTACTCGAAGCTGCCGCCGAAGGTGCCCGAGCTGGGGCCGCCGCTGCCGGGTGATCTCGGCCCAGCCATCGTGAAGTCGCAGCAGCCGGTGACGCCGGCCTACGCACCGCCGGGACATGATCCGGCGGATGCGTGGCGCAAGGAGGCCGATGCGGCGGCGAACTCGTCGGTGTTTTTCCGCTCGGGCAACCAAGGCAAGGCCACCGCGCCGGTCACGGCGCAAGCCGCTGCGGCTGCGCCCGGCAGCGCCTTGGCGGGCTTCGACCCGCTGGCCGCTGGCCCGGCCTCGACGGCGGCCCAGCCATCCGACCCGACAGCCGTGCAGAACCGGCAAGACCAGAAAGAGGCTTTCCTGAAA
Source organism: Simplicispira sp. GW247-4R2A (assembly GCF_059424465.1). Lineage (NCBI taxonomy): Bacteria > Pseudomonadati > Pseudomonadota > Betaproteobacteria > Burkholderiales > Comamonadaceae > Simplicispira > Simplicispira sp. GW247-4R2A. The sequence continues at coordinate 4,572 of NZ_JBWKZM010000035.1, forward strand.
GGCGGTTCTACGGAAACCCGCAATTCCGGCAATCTCCAGATGCCGGCCTCGCCGTATCAGGTCATGGCGGGAACGGTGATCGCGGGCGCGCTGGTGACGGGCATCAAGTCCGATCTGCCGGGCGACGTGATAGCCACGGTGACGGAGCCGGTCTATGACACGGCCACTGGCAAGTTCCTGCTGATCCCACAGGGATCGCGCATCCTGGGCAAGTACAACAGCCAGGTGAGCTACGGGCAGAGCCGCGTACAGGTGGTGTGGAACCGCGTCATCCTGCCGGACACGTCCTCGCTGAAGCTAGACAACCTGGCGGGCACTGACCCTGCCGGCTATTCCGGCCTGGAGGATGGCGTCGATTGGCATTGGGATCGCGTCTTCGCGGGTGCGGCGCTGACGACCCTGCTGGGCGTGGGTGCCGAGTTGGCCGCACCGGAAAACCGGCAGGATGGCAACCGCATCGTGATCGCTGGGCGCGATAGCGCGCAGGACAGCATCAACCAGGTCGGCCAAGAGATGACCCGGCGCAACATGAACATCCAGCCGACGCTGACCGAGCGGCCGGGCCTGCCGGTGCGGATCATCGTCAACCGCGATTTTGTGCTGCGGCCGTACCAGCCTATGTTCTTCAACCGTGGAATTGCGAAATGAACACCACCAGGAAGTTGCGGCTTGGGCCGCTGCCCAAGGTCGAGAGCGTCAAGCTGGCCTTTGCGTGCCCGGTCAGCCTGAAAGCCGACCTCGACCGTTACGCCGCGCTGCACGCGCAGGTGTACGGCGAAGCGGTCGATGCCACGACGCTGATCCCGCACATGCTAGAGGCCTTCATGCAAGGAGACCGTGGGTTTCAGAGAAACAGCGCTAGTAAACACGCATTGCAAAACGCTGGTGGAGTAACCATCTCCGGTTGCCGTACGCCGTGAGCTTTTTGGCTATGCGTGACCTAGGTTGCGGGAGTTGGCATCGCGGCTTCGAATTTCGAGGGCTGCAAGCGGTGGGGTGTGCTACAGGTGCGCCATTCACCCACCCGCCAAGTGCTTCAGTGCTTGTGGCCGCCCTGGGCATCGTGGCCAGCCGGCTGGGCGCTGGCGTTGAGCGCACGCACGGGAGCCTTCACTTCGACCGATTCGCGCTTGCCGTCCGGGCCCTCGATGACGAGGGTCAGAGGCACCGTGTCGCCTTCCTTCACCTGCTGCTTCAGGTCCATCAGCATCACGTGGTAGCCGCCGGGCTTGAGTTCCACGGTCTTGCCTGCGGGCAGCTCGACGGCCGGCACCTGGCGCATCTTCATCACGTTGTCCTGCATGGCCATCTCGTGGACCTCGACGGCGGGCGTAAGCGGCGAGCTGGCCGAGACCAGCTTGCTATTCTTGGTTGCCTTCAACTGCATGAAGGCGCCGGTGGCTTTCTGTTGCGGTACGGTGGCGCGCACCCAGGCATCTTTGACGGTGACTTGCGCCTGGGCGGTGGCCGCGAGCAGCGAGGCGGCGACGATGGCTGTGCGGATGACGAGTTTCATGGTGTTCTCCTTGAGGGGATAGAGGGTCAGGCAGGGTTCAAGAGCTTGCGGATGTCGTCCGCATAGTCTTGGGCGGGTTGCTCATGGCGCAGGGCCAAGCGCAGCTTTCCTAGCGGGTCGTAGACGTAGCTGAGCGATGTGTGGTCCATGGTGTAGGACGATCCCGTCGGCATTTTCTTGTAGTAGACCTTGAAGTCCTTGGCGATCTGTGCGGTGCGTTCCAGGTCGCCGTACAGACCGATAAAGCTGGGGTCGAATGCAGCCGTGTAGGCTTTGAGCACCTCGGGCGTGTCGCGCTCGGGATCGACCGTGACGAACAGTGTCTGGAAGCGCTCGCCGTCGGGGCCGAGAAGCCGCTTGACCTCGGCCGCCCGCGCCAGGGCCGTCGGGCAGACATCTGGGCACTGAGTGAAGCCGAAGAAGACCAGGATGGCCTTGCCTCGGAAGTCCGCCAGCGTGCGCTCATTGCCATCCGGGTCGGAGAGCCGGATGTCCGTGGCATAGGTTGCACCGGTCAGATCGACACCTTTGTACGTGGGGACGTCTCAGAAAACGGAAAATAAAGCACGTTAAGCCCATTGCAGACGCTAGATATTGACGAGTACGTCGGGTTTTCTCTTGTTTGAGTTGCCTCTTGTGGTAAGATAGTAATCAATTACTATCTTACAAGGAGTGCTCGTGGACACCCATCCAAGGCATCTGCCGGCCGATGAACGTCGTGCCGTAACTGTCGAGTCCGTCGTGGCGCTTGCCGGTTCACAAAACCCAAGCGAGATAACCACTGCAGCTATCGCTAAACACATGAACTTGACCCAGGGTGCGCTGTTTCGGCACTTCCCGAACAAGGAAGCCATTTGGCAGGCGGTCATGGAGTGGGTAGCAGAGCGCCTATTAGCCAGAATCGATCGATCCGCACAAGGAATCGAGTCGCCCTTGGCAGCCATGGAGGCGATGTTCATGAGTCATATCGAATTCGTAGCTGAGCACCCAGGCGTGCCAAGAATGATGTTTGGTGAGCTTCAGCGTGCCGAATCGACACCGGCCAAGCGCATGGTGCAAACCTTGATTCAGCGCTACGGCGAACGTTTGCATCGTCTCATCGAGAAAGGCAAGGCCAGCGGCGAGTTGTCTCCCTCGCTTGACAACGAGGCGGCGGCAACGCTGTTCATTGGCACGATCCAGGGCTTGGTCATGCAATCGCTGTTGGCGGGTGATGTGGGACGTATGCACCGCGATGCGCCGCGCGTCTTTGCAATTTATCGGCGTGGCATAAGGAGTGCGCAATGAAAAAGTTACCCTTGCAAGGCCGCACCCTGGCGCTGCTTGCCGTCATCATTCCTTTGCTGGTGCTTTTTATTTATGTCGGTCTGCGATCAGGGCCGCTCGCCCCGGTCGCGGTGACGGTGGCAAGCGTGGAATCACGGGCTATCACACCGGCGCTGTTCGGCATCGGCACGGTGGAGGCGCGCTACACCTACAAGATCGGGCCGACGTTTGCCGGGCGCGTCAAACGCCTGGAGGTGCATGTAGGCGACCAGGTCAAGGCCGGACAGGTGCTCGGCGAGATGGAGCCGGTCGACCTCGATGATCGGGTGCGCTCACAGGAGTCGGCATTCAAGCGTGCGGAAGCGGCTTTGCGCGAGGCAGAAGCCCGGCAAGCCTACGCGCAAACCCAGGCGCGCCGCTACGAGCAATTGTTTGCGGTGCGCTCGACCAGCGAGGAAATCGTCACCACCAAGCGGCAGGAACTGCAGATCGCCGATGCCGCCTTATCTGCCGCTCGGGAAGATATTGTCCGGGCACGCTCCGACCGCGAAGGACTCGTCGCGCAGCGGAGCAATCTGCGCCTGATCGCGCCGGTCGACGGTGTAGTCGCCGTGCGCCATGCCGATCCCGGCACGACCATCGTCGCGGGCCAGGCCGTGGTGGAAGTGATCGACCCCAAGAGTTTGTGGATCAATGCGCGCTTCGACCAGATCAGCGCATCGGGGCTGGCTGGGGGGTTGCCGACTCTTATCGTCCTGCGTTCGCGTGGTGGCCAGACCTTGAAAGGTCGCGTGCTGCGGGTGGAACCCAAGGCCGACGCGGTAACCGAGGAAACGCTTGCCAAGGTGACATTCGATAACAAACCAGAACCTTTGCCACCGGTGGGTGAACTGGCCGAAGTCACGGTTGACTTGCCGGCGCTCCCGGCCGCTCCACTGATCCCCAACGCTGCCGTCCAGCGTGAGGGCGACAAAGTTGGTGTCTGGCAAATCGTGGATGGTGATCTGCATTTCTCCCCGGTCAAGCTCGGCACTTCCGACCTCAATGGTTACGTGCAGGTGCGCGAAGGGCTCAAGAATGGGGACCAGGTTGTGACCTATAGCGAAAAGGCACTGACGGCGCGCAGCCGCATCCATGTGGTCGACCATATCCCAGGAGTGTCACGATGATCAGCCTGGCCGGCCGCGACATTCTCCATGCCTGGGGAAAATTCGTCTTCACCGGCATCGGTCTGGGTCTGCTGATCGGCGTCACCCTGGTCATGGCTGGGGTGTACCGAGGCATGGTGGACGACGGCAAGGCGTTGCTCGACAACAGTGGCGCTGACCTTTGGGTGGTGCAAAAGGATACTCTGGGTCCTTATGCGGAGTCGTCCAGCCTCAACGATGACGTGTATCGCGCCATTCTCGCCATGCCGGGAGTCTCACAGGCAGCGAACGTGACCTACCTGACCATGCAGGTACGCAAGGGCGAGAGTGATGTACGCACCATGGTGGTCGGCATCGCGCCCGGTGCGTTGGGGGCTACACCCGGATGGCCTCCTTATCTCGTCGCTGGACGCCAGATCACGCGCGGTCACTACGAGGCGGTGGCCGACATCGCCACCGGCTTCAAACTGGGAGATCGTCTTGCCATTCGCCGAAATCATTACACCGTCGTGGGGCTGACACGGCGCATGGTGTCGTCCAGCGGCGACCCGATGGTATTCATTCCGCTCAAGGATGCCCAAGAGGCTCAGTTCCTCAAGGACAACGACGCCATTTGGCAAAGCCGGCGTCGCACCGAAGCCAACCCGGCCTTCAATCGACCCGGTGTTACTGGTTTGCTGGATGCCGTGATTGCTTCACAGAGCACCAACGCGTTCGTCAATGCAGTGCTGGTCACTCTGAAACCTGGTCATGCGCCGGACGAGGTTGCCGAATCCATCCGGCGCTGGAAACGTTTGACGGTCTACACACGGGCACAGATGGAAGACATCCTCGTCGGCAAGTTGATCGCCACGTCGGCCAAGCAGATCGGCATGTTCTTGGTGATTCTGGCCATCGTTAGCGCGGCCATCGTTGCCTTCATCATCTATTCGCTGACGATGGACAAAATCCGCGAGATCGCGGTGTTGAAGCTCATCGGCACACGCAACCGAACCATCGCCGCGATGATCATGCAGCAGGCGCTCGCCCTGGGCGTGATTGGTTTCGTGGTCGGCAAGATCACAGCCACTTTCTCAGCGCCCCTGTTTCCCAAGTACGTACTGCTGATGCCGTTCGACTCCATCGCCGGTTTTTTCGCCGTGCTCGTGATCTGCGTTCTAGCCAGCATCGTCGCCATTCGCATGGCACTCAAGGTCGACCCGGCCGAAGCCATTGGAGGTTGAGATGAGTGGCAAAGGCATTCGCATCGAAGGTTTGAGAAAACGTTATGGCGAGGGCGATACCGCGGTCAATGCCTTGAAAGGCGTGGACATGCAGGTGGCACCCGGCGAGGTGGTGGGCCTGATTGGCCCTTCCGGGTCCGGCAAGAGCACGCTGCTCAAATGTCTGGGCGCGGTGATTGATCCGACCGCCGGTCGCATGACGCTGGGCGATGAAGTGATCTACGACGATGGCTGGAAAGTCCGCGACTTGCGCGCCTTGCGGCGCGACAAGATCGGTTTCGTTTTCCAGGCACCATACCTGATTCCGTTTCTCGATGTCACCGACAACGTGGCGCTACTGCCGATGCTCGCAGGCGTCGCGAATGGGGAGTCGCGCGCGAAGGCACTGGAACTGCTCACCGCGCTCGATGTGCAACACCGGGCTCGCGCCATGCCCTCGCAACTCTCCGGTGGCGAGCAGCAACGGGTCGCCATTGCGCGAGGTTTGGTCAATCGCCCTCCGGTGATCCTGGCTGATGAGCCCACAGCTCCACTAGACAGTGAGCGCGCCATGGCTGTAATCCGCATCCTCAATGACATGGCTCGGAAGTTCGAGACCGCCATCATCGTCGTCACCCATGACGAAAAGATCATCCCCACTTTCAAGCGCATCTACCACATCCGCGACGGTGTGACCCATGAGGAAGCTGGCGAAGGGCGGGAGTTCGAATGAGAGAACGATTGAATTACAGGAGAATTTCATGACCCACCGCAAACACAGCCACGCATTTGGAACTATCACCCTGACCGTTACGGCCTGCCTGCTTTTATGGGGTTTTCAGTTGCCAGCTTGGGCTGGTGACGCTACCCAGGTTGAGCCACTGGCGCTACGCAAGATCATGCAGGAACTCGGGCGCAACATGCAGGCTATTACCGGTGCGATTTCGCAGGAGGAATGGGTTCAGGTCGTTCAGCTCGCCCCAAAAGTTGCTGCACACCCCGAGCCACCGCTTACTGAAAAAATGCGCATCCTTGCTTACCTCGGCGCTGATGCGACCAAGTTCAGAAACTTTGACGCGCAGACTCACGAGGCGGCGCTGGCCATGAAGCTGGCTGCTGCGAGCAGCGACGGCAAGGCGGTGATCCAATCATTCGCCCACGTGCAGGAAAGCTGCTTGGGCTGCCACCAAGCTTTCCGTAAACCTTTCGTGGAGCATTTTTATGGAGCACGCTAAAACATGCCAGCGCCCCATCAGCCTCGAAAGACGGCTTGCGGCAACTTACCTGGTAGCTGGTCTGGTCACCGCCGGTCTGGCCGGTTGCGCCGCCGGCCCTGATTTTCAGCGTCCCACCGCACCCGATGTGGCTCGCTACACTGCAACACCGGTGGCTGATAGAACCGCGTCCGCTCCCACGCAGTTCGGCGAAACACAACGTCTAGTCGAAGGGCTTCCGATCGAAACGCAATGGTGGCAAAGCTTGGGTTCATCCACACTCGACGGACTGATCAACGAAGCTTTCCATGTCAGCCCGACGCTGGCGAGCATCAGCGCCAATTTGCGACAGGCGCAGGAGCTTCTTGCCGCACAGGCGGGCTCGACGCAATATCCACAGGTAGATGTCGCACTGGGATCTCAGCGCCAGCAAATGAGTCCCAGTAGCCAAGGGTTGAGCGGAGACGCACGTCAATTCAGCCTCTACAACGCCAGCGTTGGCGTGCATTACAACCTCGATCTGGCTGGCGGCAACCGGCGCGCACTCGAAGCCTTGGCTGCTCGCGCCGACTACCGTCGCTTCGAACTGAATGCTGCGCGCCTGGCCCTTGCCGGCAACATGGCAACCGCTGCCATTACCCGAGCACGCCTCGCCGCGCAACTAGAAGCCACTACTGCCATTTTGCGCGTGCAGGATGAGCAACTGCGCCTAGCCCATGAACGCGTGCGTATCGGTCAGGCCTCACCTGATGAAGCGTTGAGCCTACAAGCTCAGGCGGAGCAAACGCGGGCAGAACTGCCTGCGCTGCGTAAACAACTGCAACAAACCGAACATCTACTGGCGGTGCTAGCCGGTCGTGCCCCAGGCACGGGTGGCATCCCGGCCTTCACTCTGGCCGATTTCACTCTGCCCGTCGAGATGCCGCTCGTCGTGCCCTCAGAACTGGTGCGCCGCCGACCGGATATCCAGGCGTCAGAGGCGCTGTTGCATGCGGCCAATGCAGACTATGGTGTGGCTGTCGCCAAGCTCTACCCACAGATCAACCTGAGCGCCAACCTTGGCTCTCAAGCGCTGACCACCGGTACCCTGTTCGGTGGTGGCTCGGCAGTGTGGGGCCTGGTTGCGCAGCTCACCCAGCCTCTTTTTAATCCAGGGCTACCCGCTGAAAAAAGAGCGGCGCTCGCCGCTTTTGATGCCGCCGCAGCCAATTACCAGAGCGTCGTATTGGAGTCTTTGCGTAACGTCGCCGACACCCTGCGCGCGGTGGAAAGCGATGCACAAACTTTGACTGCCCTCGCTGCCGCTGATATGGCTGCACAGGCCTCCTTGCAGTCGGTCGAGCGGCAATACCGGCTGGGCGCGGCCAGCTACCTGCAACTGCTCATCGCGCAGCAACAGGCACAGTCAATCCGGATCAATATGGTTGCGGCCCAGGCACAACGCCTAGTCGATAGTGTTGCTTTATATCAGGCCCTGGGAGGTGGTGTCAGTTAAGGCTGTCATTTTCAGAAGACGACTGCACCGAAAAACGCAGTTTTAAGACTGTTGTGTAGTCGACTCCTGACAGCAAAATTTCAGGACTCCTCTGCACGAAACTCGTCTATGCTCAATACTCGTATGCACCAATGAGAGGTGAGCATGGCGACCGATACCTCACGGATTCCCGAGCAAGGCGTGGCAACTCTGCCAGAGCAGGCTTGGGAGCGTGCGCGCCGTCGTGCTGAGATCATTGGGCCATTGGCGCAGTCGGAGACAGTTGGGCATGCAGCGGCTGACGCGGCAGCCCAGGCATTGGGCCTGTCCCAGCGGCAGGTCTATGCCCTGATCCGCCGCGCCCGGCAAGGCGCGGGGCTGGTCACTGACTTCGCTCCTGGGCAGTCAAGCGGTGGTAAAGGCAAGGGCCGCTTGCCGGAGCCGGTCGAGCGCATCATCCGTGAGCTGCTGCAAAAGCGTTTCCTGACCAAGCAGAAGCGCAGCCTCGCGGCCTTCCATCGGGAGGTCGCGCAAGCCTGCAAGGCACAGAAGCTACGGGTGCCGACGCGCAACACCGTGGCCTTGCGTATCGACAGCCTCGATCCGCTCAAAACGGTGCGCCGCCGGGAAGGTCAGGATGCCTCCCGCGAGCTGCAAGGCGTGGGCGGCATCCCGCAGGCCGTCTCCGAACCGCTGGAGCAGGTGCAGATCGACCACACGGTCATCGACCTGATCGTGGTGGATGCACACGACCGGCAGCCGATTGGCCGCCCGTACCTCACGCTGGCCATTGACGTTTTCACCCGCTGCGTGCTCGGTATGGTGGTCACGCTCGAAGCGCCGTCCGCCGTCTCGGTCGGCCTGTGCCTGGCGCATGTCGCCTGCGACAAGCGTCCCTGGCTGGAAGGGCTGGATGTCGAGATGAACTGGCCGATGAGCGGCAAGCCCAGATTGCTCTACCTGGACAACGCAGCCGAGTTCAAGAGCGAGGCGCTGCGCCGGGGCTGCGAGCAGCATGGCATCCGCCTGGACTACCGGCCACCGGGGCAGCCGCACTACGGCGGTATCGTGGAAAGGATCATCGGCACCGCGATGCAGATGATCCACGATGAGCTGCCGGGTACGACCTTCGCTAACCCCGGCCAGCGTGGCGAGTACGACGCCGACAAGATGGCCGCCTTGACACTGCGTGAGCTGGAGCGCTGGCTCACGCTGGCCGTGGGCACCTACCACGCCTCGGTGCACAACGGCCTGCTCCAGCCGCCGGCCGCGCGCTGGGCCGAGGCTGTGACGCGGATCGGCGTGCCGCCCGTGGTCACGCGGCCCACCGCGTTTCTGGTCGATTTTCTGCCGGTCATGCGCCGCACGCTGACTCGCACCGGCTTCGTCATCGACCACATCCACTACTACGCCGATGCCCTCAAGCCGTGGATCGCCCGGCGTGACCGCCTGCCGGCCTTCCTGATCCGGCGCGACCCGCGCGACATCAGCCGTATCTGGGTGCTGGAGCCGGAGGGGCAGCACTACCTGGAAGTCCCGTACCGCACCTTGTCTCACCCGGCTGTCACCCTCTGGGAGCAGCGCCAGGCGCTGGCGAAGCTGCGTCAGCTCGGACGCGAGCAGGTGGATGAGTCGGCGCTGTTTCGCATGATCGGCCAGATGCGCGAGATCGTGACCACCGCGCAGAAAGCCACGCGCAAGGCGCGGCGTGATGCGGATCGACGCCAGCACCTCAAGCAGTCGGTTACGCTCGTCAAGTCCACACCGCCGGATACGAGCATGGCTGACCCGCAGGCAGACAACCAGCCACCTGCCAAACCGTTCGACCAGATTGAGGAGTGGTAGCCGTGGAAGAATATCCCATCATCGACTTGTCCCACCTGATGCCGGTGGCCCAGGGCTTGGCCCGTCTTCCGGCGGACGAACGCATCCAGCGCATCCGCGCCGACCGCTGGATCGGCTACCCGCGTGCGGTCGAGGCGCTGAACCGGCTGGAAACCCTGTTCGCCTGGCCGAACAAACAACGCATGCCCAACCTGCTGTTGGTCGGTCCAACCAACAACGGCAAGTCGATGATCGTCGAGAAATTCCGCCGCACCCACCCGGCCAGCTCCGACGCCGACCAGGAGCACATTCCGGTACTGGTCGTGCAGATGCCATCCGAACCGTCGGTAATCCGCTTCTACGTCGCGCTACTTGCCGCGATGGGCGCGCCATTGCGCCCGCGCCCACGGCTGCCGGAAATGGAGCAATTGGCGCTGGCACTGCTACGCAAGGTCGGCGTGCGCATGCTGGTGATCGACGAATTGCACAACGTCCTGGCCGGCAACAGCGTCAACCGCCGGGAATTCCTCAACCTGCTGCGTTTCCTCGGCAACGAGCTGCGCATCCCGCTGGTCGGGGTCGGCACACGCGATGCCTACTTGGCGATCCGCTCGGACGACCAGTTGGAAAACCGCTTCGAGCCGATGATGCTGCCGGTGTGGGAGGCCAACGACGATTGCTGCTCACTGCTGGCCAGCTTCGCGGCTTCGCTCCCGCTGCGGCGACCCTCGTCGATTGCCACGCTGGATATGGCCCGCTACCTGCTCACGCGCAGCGAGGGCACCATCGGCGAGCTGGCGCACCTGTTGATGGCGGCGGCCGTCGCTGCCGTGGAGAGCGGTGAGGAAGCGATCAACCATCGCACGCTCAGCATGGCCGATTACACCGGTCCCAGCGAGCGGCGGCGGCAATTCGAGCGGGAACTGATGTGAAGCCAGCGCCACACTGGCCACTGCATCCGGCTCCCAGGGAAGGCGAAGCCTTGTCTTCGTGGCTCAACCGCGTGGCCCTTTGCTATCACATGGAGGTGTCCGAGCTGCTGGAGCACGATCTTGGTCACGGCCAGGTTGATGACCTGGACACCGCGCCACCACTGGCGCTGCTGGCGATGCTCTCCCAGCGGAGCGGCATCGAGCCGGACCGGCTGCGTTGCATGAGTTTCGCCGGCTGGGTGCCTTGGCTACTGGACAGCCTTGATGATCAGATTCCAGACGCATTGGAAACCTATGCGTTCCAGCTCTCGGTGCTGCTGCCGAAACTCCGCCGTAGGACGCGATCCATCACGAGCTGGCGTGCCTGGCTGCCCAGCCAGCCGATACATCGCGCCTGCCCGCTCTGTCTGAACGACCCGGCAAACCAAGCCGTACTGCTTGCATGGAAGCTGCCCCTGATGCTGAGCTGCCCGCTGCATGGCTGCTGGCTGGAATCCTATTGGGGCGTGCCTGGGCGGTTTCTCGGCTGGGAGAACGCCGACACTGCGCCGCGCACCGCCAGCGACGCGATTGCGGTGATGGACCGGCGCACCTGGCAGGCACTGACGACCGGCCATGTGGAGCTGCCGCGCCGACGCATCCACGCTGGATTGTGGTTTCGGCTACTACGCACGCTGCTCGATGAGCTGAACACCCCGCTTTCGACGTGCGGAACCTGCGCGGGGTATCTCCGCCAAGTCTGGGAAGGCTGCGGGCATCCGCTGCGTGCTGGGCAAAGTCTGTGGCGACCATATGAAACCCTGAACCCGGCAGTACGGTTGCAGATGCTGGAGGCGGCGGCAACGGCAATCAGCTTGATTGAGATGAGGGATATAAGCCCGCCGGGCGAGCATGCAAAGCTGTTCTGGTCCGAACCCCAAACCGGTTTCACCAGTGGCCTGTCGGCGAAAACGCCGAAGCCCGAACCCGTCGATCACTGGCAACGGGCAGTCCAGGCCATCGATGAGGCCATCATTGAAGCGCGGCACGACCCCGAGACGGCACGCTCGCTGTTCGCGTTGGCTTCCTATGGTCGGCGCGACCCCGCTTCCCTGGAACAGTTGCGCGCCACCTTCGCAAAGGAAGGCATCCCCCCGGAATTCCTGTCACATTACGTGCCTGATGGACCCTTTGCATGTCTTAGACAGAATGACGGGTTAAGTGACAAATTTTGACGACCAGAACTTTCCGGTGCACACTGTCACATAATCGAACGTATATGTGACAGGTGAAGCATGCTGATCGGCTACATGCGGGTATCGAAGGCGGACGGCTCGCAGGCCACCGACTTGCAGCGCGATGCGCTGATTGCGGCCGGCATCGATCCGGCGCATCTGTACGAGGATCAGGCATCTGGCAAGCGCGAAGATCGCCCCGGCCTGGCGAGCTGTCTGAAGGCGCTGCGGCCGGGGGATACGCTGGTGGTGTGGAAACTGGACCGGCTCGGGCGCGACCTGCGGCATCTTATCAACACCGTGCATGACCTCACCGGGCGCGGTGTCGGTCTCAAGGTGCTGACCGGCCACGGCGCGGCCATCGACACCACGACCGCCGCCGGCAAGCTGGTCTTTGGCATCTTCGCCGCACTGGCCGAGTTCGAGCGCGAGCTGATCGCCGAGCGCACGGTGGCAGGGCTGGCCTCGGCGCGGGCACGGGGCCGCAAAGGCGGACGCCCCTTCAAGATGACGGCGGCCAAGTTGCGGCTTGCAATGGCGGCAATGGGCCAGCCAGAAACCAAGGTCGGCGACCTGTGCCAAGAACTCGGCATTACCCGGCAGACGCTGTACCGACATCTCTCTCCAAAAGGTGAATTGAGACCTGACGGCGAAAGACTGCTGGGTCGTTCAGGATAGAGCCAAGTCATTCCGTGGTACTCGGACTCCAGAATGCCTGTCTGACAGCCGGTAGGGCAGCCAGCCGTTTGACCAAAGCATCCAACTCATCGCCATCGACGGATGTCGCCGCCAAAGTCGCCTCGATCTCGACATCCTCTTCGCCGAAGGCGTGAATATCGAGGTCGTGGGTTGGATAGCTGCTGCGTTCCAACTCTTCTTCGAGCTGGGCCATGACCATCTTCTGGTGGGCGCGTTCTGCGATCACATAGACCGTATTGGTGACTTCGACCGATTCCACATCCAGCGGCTTGCGGTTGATGGTGTTGACGATGGGCCTCAGCAGGGTGTTGGCCGACAGTACGAACAAGGCCCCCAGCACTGCCTCGACGATCAGGTCTGCACCCGCTGCCGCGCCGACCGCTGCCGAACCCCACAGCGTAGCGGCCGTATTCAGGCCGCGTACATTGCCCTCCTCGCGCATGATCACGCCCGCGCCGAGGAAACCGATACCGGATACCACGTAGGCCATGACATGCACGGCCCCATCGTGGCCGTGCAGTCGATTGGCCATGTCCACGAACAGGGCTGCGCCCACTGCGACCAGCACGTTGGTGCGCAGCCCCGCCGTGCGTTGCCGGTACTGCCGCTCGAAGCCGATCAGCCCGCCAAGCACAAAGGCGGCGGCGAGGCTGATCAGGGTATCGAGCAGGGAGGTCAGGTTGATGTTGTGAATTGCCTCCATGCTCGACTCCTTATTGCCAGCCGTAGCGGCGGAAGTAGAAACCCTTCATGGCTTGGGTCAGTCCCATATAGGCCAGCAGGATCAGGGGCAGGAACACGAAATACAGCGGCGGCAGTGCTTGCAGCTTGAAGTAGTGCGCCAGCGGCCCCATCGGCAGAAAGATACCGATGGCCATGATCACCGCCGTCATCACCAGCAGCGGCGTGGCGGCGCGACTCTGGATGAACGGAATCTTCGGCGTGCGGATCATGTGCACGATCAGGGTCTGCGTCAGCAGGCCGACGATGAACCAGCCGGACTGGAACAGGGTCTGCTCCTCGGGCGTGTTGGCACTGAACACGAACCACATCATGGCGTAGGTGGTGATGTCAAAGATCGAGCTGATCGGCCCGAAGAACACCATGAAGCGCCCCACGTCGCCCGGTTGCCAGCGTTGCGGTTTCTTCAGCAGCTCTTCATCCACGTTGTCGAACGGAATGGCGATCTGCGAAATGCCGTACAGCAGGTTCTGCACCAACAGGTGCATCGGCAACATCGGCAGGAAGGGGATGAAGGCCGACGCCACCAGCACCGAGAACACATTGCCGAAGTTGGAGCTGGCCGTCATCTTGATGTACTTGAGCATGTTGGCGAAGGTGCGGCGGCCTTCCAGCACGCCTTCCTCCAAGACCATCAGGCTCTTTTCCAGCAGGATGATGTCGGCTGCTTCCTTGGCGATGTCCACTGCCGTATCGACCGAAATGCCGATGTCGGCGGTGCGCAATGCCGGTGCGTCGTTGATGCCGTCACCCATGAAGCCGACGACATGACCATTGGCTTTCAGGAGCCGCACGATGCGCTCCTTGTGGGAGGGCGTCAGCTTGGCAAAGACGTTGTGTGACTCGACGGCCTCGGCCAGTACCTTGTCGCTCATGCGCTCGATGTCGCTGCCCAGCAGCACGCCTTGCTGCTCCAGCCCGACCTCGCGGCAAATCTTGGCCGTGACAAGCTCGTTGTCGCCAGTCAGCACTTTGACGGCCACCCCATGCTCGGCCAGTGCCTTGATGGCTGGGGCGGTGGATTCCTTCGGCGGATCGAGAAAGGCCACATAGCCGATCAAGGTCAGCTCCGACTCGTCGGCCACACCATAGGTTTCTTTGCTCGGCGGGACTTCTTTGGCCGCCACGGCAACCACGCGCAGGCCCTCTTCGTTCAACTCGGCGGTCACTGCTCGAATGCGGGCCAGTAGTTCTGGCGTCAGCGGCTCGATGGCGTCACCATGACGCACCCGCGAGCAGACAGCGAGGATTTCCTCGACTGCGCCCTTGGTAATCAACTCGTGGTGATCCTCTCGCTCACTGACCACCACCGACATGCGGCGGCGGTTGAAGTCAAACGGAATCTCATCGACCTTGCGGTAGTTTTTGGCCGGTTCCAGCTCGCGGTGGACCTCGGCGTGCTCCAGCACGGCGACATCCAGCAGGTTCTTCAGGCCGGTCTGGTAGTAGCTGTTGAGGTAGGCGGCTTCCAGCACCTCGTCGGACTCTTCACCCCAGACATCGACGTGACGGGCCAGAAAAATCTTGTCCTGGGTCAGCGTGCCGGTTTTGTCGGTGCACAGTACATCCATCGCTCCGAAGTTCTGGATGGCATCCAGCCGCTTGACGATGACCTTCTTGCGCGACAGGAACACAGCCCCCTTGGCCAGCGTCGAGGTCACGATCATCGGCAGCATCTCGGGCGTCAAGCCCACAGCGATGGAAAGCGCAAACAGCAGCGCCTCCATCCAGTCGCCCTTGGTGAAGCCATTGATGAACAGGACCAGCGGCGCCATCACGAACATGAAGCGGATCAGCAACCAGCTCACCTTGTTGACGCCGGACTGGAACGCGGTGGGCGCGCGGTCGGTGGCAGTGACACGGCTGGCCAGCGCACCGAAGTAGGTGCCGTTGCCGGTGCCGAGTACCACGGCCGTGGCCGAGCCGGACACCACGTTGGTGCCCATGAACAGGATGTTGTCCAGTTCCAGCGGATTGATCGCTTTCGCGTCGCGTTGGACAGCGAACTTCTCTACTGGCATGGATTCGCCAGTCATGGCGGCTTGTGCCACGAACAGATCCTTGGCGGTGATGACGCGGCAGTCCGCCGGGATCATGTCGCCCGCTGAGAGCACAATCAGATCACCGGGTACCAGCAGCTTGATCGGCAGCTCGATACGCTTGGCGTCTTTCACATGCAGATGTGCGCCGTAGTACTGCTCGAAGATCGGCGCGGCGTCCTCGGACAGATCGCGGCGGATGACCGTGGCCGTGTTGCTGACCATGGCCTTGAGCGCGTCGGCGGCCTTGTTGGACTTGGCTTCCTGCCAAAAGCGCAACAGGGTCGAGAGCACGACCATGGTGCCAATCACCACGGTGGCCTTCATATCATCAGTGAGGTAGGAAATGATGGCCAGCAGTGTCAGCAGCAGGTTGAACGGGTTCTTGTAGCAGTGCCACAAGTGTGTCCACCACGGCAGCGGCTTCTCATGTTCGACCTCATTCAGGCCGACGCGGGCACGAACAGCCTCGGCTTGCGACTCGGACAAGCCATCGGCGTGGCTGTCCAGTTGCCGCAGCAGGGCATCAGTCTCGGCCGTGGCGGCGTTTACCAAGGTCTGGGTGAGCGCTGGCGGCACCTCGCGGCTGACGCCGGTTTGGGCGATGGTGTCCAGCAGCGCAAGGCGGCGGAAGTGCCGGGCAAGGTGGCGGGTACGCAGGAAGCCTGCGAACAGCTCTTTCAGCAGTGTGAAGTTCATTCTTGTTCTCCGGGGCGGCCTGCCCGCTTCACACTGGTGAAAGTGTGCTCAGGCAGGCGGCCAATATTCAGGGTCGGGCATAGTTTGCTAAGGTCCTGTGACAGCCATGGCGTCACGGCAGGAACGGCACCGAGAGCAGGCGCAAACCGATGGAAAGCCATCGCTCGCTGCTCTCGCCACCGTTGCGGTTGCCATAGGTCGCATCCAGTTGGACGCGATCTGGAACCAGCCAGTGACGTAGGCCAAGTTGATGAAAGGGCTTGCCTTGGCTCTGCCCGAACGTCTCTGCGATCAGCCAGGTGCGTTCGGCAAGCCGGGCTTCGGTGCCCAGGCCCCAGGTCAAGCGGTTGCGTCGCGTTTCTCCCTCGCGCAGCCAGCCCAAATTGGTGTGCACGACCACGGCATCGTCACGGAATGAAAAGCTGGTCGGCACGTAGGCGTACCAATCGCGGGTGTTTGCCACAGGATGGCGAACCGTGCCTGCGGCCAAGCCAATGCCCCAGCCATTGGTATCCATGGCTTTGAACAGGGTCTTGCCCTGCATAACGACATCTGTGGTTTGGGCACGACCTGCTTCTCGGGTGGCGGCACCGCCCAAGGTTAGCTCCAGATTGCCGGTGAAATTGCAGGCTGGCAGCGACCAGATTTCGGTGCCGTCTGGATTCTTCTTGATCCAGCTCTCAAGTTGGCACGCTTTGGCATCGACGATGCGGGCATCGTCGGTAATCATGGGGCGCGCCGCGTGGGCGGTATGGGCGGTCAGTAGCGCTGCGCTCAGCAGTGCGGGCCGGAGTGGCGGGTAGGCCGCGCCGAAGCGGCCGGGATGTCGAAAACGGGTCATGCGCACAGCGTTCTCCTCTCGGGTCGAGGCGAAGTCCTGTCGCGCGCACGGTTCATCGTGTGGCATCGCATAGGGATGCACACGACAAACCCGCTTGCCGACTTAGGCAAGCGATGTTCGCAACTGATCGCCATAGGCGATCAGCCGATCAGTTGTCTGGGAGGGGGACGTGCAGCGGATGCTGCGACGTGGTTGCCACCTCTCGCGTTCGGCGAGATAGGGGCAGGGGAGCCTGCGCGTTATCTTGCCGAGGGGGTGCCGGTCATTGGAACCGGCTGACTACTGTCACTCGAACAAGTGCCCACTTGGGAACTCCGCAGTTAATGAAGCTTGCCATTGTAACCGTTCGGCATCGACTGAACAATCATGCCGAGATAGGGCCGACTGTTTTTGTAGTGCATAGCACTGCTGAAAAGTGTGCAGTCGCCTTCTGAAAATGACAAAGGCTATGCCCTAACCTGATGTCAGATGTTGAGCACAAACAACGTCAGAGTAGAGTGTGAATTTATATTTATTGACACATTCAGTCAAGGGTAATAGATTTCATCCTGACATTTTTACCTTTGGAGGCATCTTGCAAGGTCAACGTATCGGCTACGTCCGCGTCAGCAGCTTCGACCAGAATCCTGATCGACAACTGGAACAAATAGAAGTCGGCAAGGTATTCACCGATAAGGCTTCAGGCAAGGACACACAACGTCCCGAACTTGAAAGGCTGCTGGCCTTCGTCCGCGAGGGCGACACCGTGGTGGTGCATAGCATGGACAGGTTGGCACGCAACCTTGATGACCTGCGCCGCATCGTCCAAGGGCTGACACAACGGGGCGTGCGCATGGAGTTCGTCAAAGAAGGGCTGACGTTCACCGGCGAGGACTCACCGATGGCCAATCTGATGCTGTCGGTCATGGGAGCCTTTGCTGAGTTCGAGCGCGCCCTGATCCGCGAACGTCAGCGCGAGGGAATCGTGCTGGCCAAGCAGCGCGGTGCCTACCGGGGACGAAAGAAATCGCTGAACAGCGAACAAATTGCCGAGTTGAAACGGCGAGTTGCGGCAGGCGACCAAAAAACCTTGGTGGCCCGTGACTTCGGCATCAGCCGCGAAACCTTGTACCAGTACCTGCGGGAAGACTGACCATGCCACGCCGCTCAATCCTGTCCGCCACCGAGCGCGAAAGTCTGCTGGCACTGCCAGATGCCAAAGACGAACTGATACGGCACTACACGTTCAACGAAACCGACCTGTCGGTGATCCGTCAGCGTCGCGGCGCCGCGAATCGATTGGGCTTCGCCGTGCAGCTTTGCTACTTGCGATTCCCTGGCATCTTCTTGGGCGTCGATGAACCTCCATTTCCGCCCCTGCTGCGCATGGTGGCCGCACAACTCAAGGTGCCGGTGGAAAGCTGGAACGATTACGGCCAGCGCGAGCAGACACGGCGGGAGCACTTGGTCGAGCTGCAAACGGTGTTCGGGTTCAAGCCCTTCACCATGAGTCACTACCGGCAAGCCGTGCATACATTGACCGAGCTGGCCTTGCAGACCGATAAAGGCATTGTGCTGGCCAGCGCCCTTGTCGAAAACCTGCGGCGCCAGAGCATCATCCTGCCCGCCATGAATGCCATCGAGCGCGCGAGCGCCGAGGCCATCACCCGTGCCAACCGGCGCATTTACGCGGCGTTGACCGATTCTTTGTTATCGCTCCACCGTCAGCGCCTGGACGAACTTCTCAAGCGCAAGGACGGCAGCAAATTGACGTGGCTGGCATGGCTGCGCCAATCGCCCGCCAAGCCGAACTCGCGCCACATGCTTGAACACATCGAACGCCTCAAAGCCTGGCAGGCGCTTGACCTACCTGCTGGCATCGAACGGCAGGTACACCAAAACCGCTTGCTCAAGATCGCCCGCGAGGGCGGCCAGATGACGCCCGCCGACCTGGCCAAGTTCGAGTCGCAGCGGCGTTACGCCACCTTGGTAGCACTGGCCATCGAGGGCATGGCCACCGTCACTGATGAAATCATCGACCTTCACGACCGCATCATCGGCAAGCTGTTCAATGCGGCCAAGAACAAGCATCAACAGCAGTTCCAGGCTTCCGGCAAGGCGATCAACGACAAGGTGCGGATGTATGGGCGCATCGGTCAGGCGCTGATTGAAGCCAAACAAAGCGGCGGCGATCCGTTCGCCGCCATCGAAGCGGTCATGCCGTGGGACACCTTCGCCGCCAACGTCACCGAGGCGCAAACGCTGGCGCGGCCTGCCGATTTTGATTTCCTGCACCATATCGGCGAGAGTTACGCCACGCTGCGCCGCTATGCGCCGCAGTTCCTGGACGTGCTCAAACTGCGCGCCGCGCCCACCGCCAAGGGTGTGCTCGATGCCATCGACGTGCTGCGCGGCATGAACAGCGACAGCGCGCGCAAGGTGCCCGCCGATGCGCCAACCGCATTCATCAAGCCGCGCTGGGCAAAGCTGGTTCTGACCGACGAGGGTATTGACCGGCGTTACTACGAGTTATGCGCCCTGTCGGAGCTGAAGAACGCACTGCGCTCTGGTGATGTTTGGGTGCAGGGTTCGCGCCAGTTCAAGGACTTCGACGAATACCTGGTGCCGATCGAGAAGTTCGCCACCCTGAAGCTGGCCAGCGAATTGCCACTGGCCGTGGCCACCGACTGCGACCAATATCTGCATGACCGACTGGAATTATTGGAGGCGCAACTCGCCACAGTCAACCGCATGGCGGCGACCAACGACTTACCGGATGCCATCATCACCACTGCATCGGGCCTGAAGATCACGCCGCTGGACGCAGCGGTGCCAGACGCCGCGCAAGCCTTGATTGACCAGTCGGCGATGTTGCTGCCGCACCTCAAGATCACCGAGTTGCTGATGGAGGTCGATGAATGGACGGGCTTCACGCGCCACTTCACACACCTGAAGACCGGCGACACGGCCAAGGACAAAACCTTGCTGATGACGACGATTCTGGCTGATGGTATCAATCTTGGGCTCACCAAGATGGCCGAGTCCTGCCCTGGCACCACCTACGCCAAGCTGTCTTGGCTGCAAGCCTGGCACGTTCGCGACGAAACCTATTCGACGGCGCTGGCCGAGCTGGTGAACGCACAGTTTCGACAACCCTTCGCCGGAAACTGGGGCGACGGCACCACGTCATCGTCGGACGGCCAGAACTTCCGAACCGGCAGCAAGGCAGAGAGCACCGGGCATATCAATCCGAAGTATGGAAGTAGCCCTGGGCGGACGTTCTATACCCATATCTCCGACCAATACGCGCCCTTCAGCGCCAAGGTGGTCAACGTCGGCTTGCGCGACTCGACCTATGTGCTCGATGGCCTGCTGTACCACGAGTCTGACTTGCGTATCGAGGAACACTACACCGACACGGCGGGCTTCACCGATCATGTGTTCGGCCTGATGCACTTTCTGGGATTCCGGTTCGCGCCGCGCATCCGCGACCTGGGCGACACCAAGCTGTTCATTCCCAAGGGCGATACTGCCTACGATGCACTCAAGCCGATGATTAGCAGCGACAGGCTGAACATCAAGGCTATTCGCGCTCATTGGGATGAAATCCTACGGCTGGCCACTTCGATCAAGCAGGGCACGGTGACGGCCTCGCTGATGCTGCGCAAGCTCGGCAGCTATCCGCGCCAAAACGGCTTGGCCGTCGCCCTGCGCGAGCTGGGGCGCATCGAGCGCACGCTGTTCATTCTGGATTGGCTGCAAAGCGTGGAGCTGCGCCGCCGCGTCCATGCGGGGCTGAATAAGGGCGAGGCGCGCAACGCGCTGGCCAGGGCGGTCTTCTTCTACCGATTGGGTGAAATCCGCGACCGCAGTTTTGAGCAGCAGCGCTACCGGGCCAGCGGCCTCAATCTGGTGACGGCGGCCATCGTGTTGTGGAACACGGTCTATCTGGAGCGTGCCACCAGTGCTTTGCGTGCCCACGGCAAGGCGCTGGACGACACGTTGCTGCAATATCTGTCCCCGCTGGGGTGGGGTAAGCGTCCGGCCAACCCATCTTGACCGGATGACTACAGGCGCAGCTTGCGCATGGCGGCATTGACGCCATTGAGGTCGAAGCCCGCTGGATCGAAGGGGCCACCATTCCATTTCCACATGTCCAGGTGCTGCGGATGCACTGGGTCCGTGATGGCCTGCAGGAAGTCGCTGTAGCCAGGTGGGCCACCCACGTCCTCGGGTGGGCAGGCATTGGCGCCCGCCACACACAACGGCCTGCGATTCTTCTCGCCAGGCTCCAAGGTGGCCTCCACCCGGATGCGGTGGCGCCAGTCGTCACCGAAGTCGTAGGTGTAGATGAACTCGCCGGTGCCGTCCGCCAGCACCGCCGCCAGGTCACACAGACGCTCATCTCGGGTCTCGATGCGGGAGGACCAGTCCGGATCAGAAGCGGCGTAGCGCACCTGGCCCACGGTGAAGGCGTGCAGGTGCGCGTTCTTCCAGCCCATGGCCGTCTGGATGACACGGTCGAGCTTGTCCAGCGTCAATGTGTCGGGCACCCACAGCCGCCGCCAGATGGCCGGCTCCAGGTATTCCAGTTCAACGTGCAGTTGATAGACGCGCTGCGGGGTGGAGGAGCGCCGAGGTTTCTTGAGCGTGCTCATTCCCCAAGGCTACCAGCCCTGGCGTCAGGTCGCGGGTTGCCAGCAATGCGGCAAGAGCTCCTCGATACGGCTGGCCCTATGCGTGGGCAGCCGTGTGAGGACGTCCCTGAGATAGGCATACGGATCGTGCCCGTTCATGCGCGCCGACTGGATCAGGCTCATCACCGCCGCCGCCCGCTGGCCCGCACGCAGGCTGCCGGCAAACAGCCAGTTGTTCCTGCCAATGGCGATCGGTCGGATCTGGTTCTCCATCCAGTTGTTGTCCACGGGCAGTTGGCCATCATCGACGAACCGGGTCAACGCCTCCCAGCGCCGCAGGCTGTAGTCCAGTGCCTTGGCGGTGGCCGATCCATCCGGCACCTTCTGGCGCTGCAGCTGCATCCATTCGTGCAAGGCGTCGAGCACCGGCTGGGTCTGCCTGCGCCGAATGTCCCGGCGCAGCGTGGCATCGAGCTCCCTGACCTCGCGCTCGATGTCGTAAACCCGGGCGAACTGCTGCAGCGCGAACTCGGCGATCTGACTCTTGTTGGCCGCGTGCAGGTCGAAGAATTTGCGGCGCGCATGCGCCAGGCAACCTACCTCCGTCACCCCGCTGGCGATCAACGCCTTGTAGCCGCTGAAGTCGTCACAGGTCAGGCTGCCTCTCCATTCCCCCAGGAATGCCCGGGCGTGCTCGCCGGCACGCGACTCACAGAAGTCGTAGACCACGGCTTTCATGTTCTCGAACGCCCCTGGAGCGTAGGCCCACAGGTAGGCGCGGTGCGTTTTACCCTCCCCCGGTTTGAGCATCGCCACCGGCGTCTCATCCGCGTGAAGCACGCAGCGTTGCAGGATCTCAGCCTTGAGCGCATCCACCAGCGGCTGTAGCCGCACCCCGCATGTGCCCACCCACTGCGCCAGGGTCGAGCGCGGGATGGCCAGCCCGGCACGCCCGAAGATCGCTTCCTGGCGGTACAGCGGCAGGTGATCGGCGTACTTGCCCACCAGCACCTGGGCCAGCAGGCCGGCGGTGGGGATGCCTTTGTCGATGACGTGAGCATCCACCGGCGCCTGGGTGATAGTTTCGCACTGGGAGCAGGCCCACTTGCCGCGGATGTGACGCTCCACGCTGAACACGCCCGGCACGTAGTCCAGCTTCTCGGCCACGTCCTCACCTATGCGTTTGAGCTGGCAGCCGCAACCCGGGGTACGGCAGGTGGTGGACTCGGGTTCGTGGTGAATGTCGCGGCGCGGCAGGTGCGCCGGGAGCGCAAGCCGCTTGGGCTGCTTCTTCTCCTGCAGGTTCGCCGCCGCTGGCTCCTGCTGCAGGGCGTCGATCTCGGTGGCCACGGCCGCCAGGTCGGCCTCGATCTCGTCTTCGAACAGGCTCTTCTGCTCGGGGTTGAAGCGCTCAGACTGTGCGGCGAACTTCATGCGCTTGAGCAGCGCATTCTCGTGGGTGAGCTTCTCCAGCAAGGCGCCCTGATGGCGCAGCTGCGTGATCAGGCGGGCAGCCATCTCGCGCAGTTGATCGGCGCTCAGCCCTTCCAGAGATTGCGGCTCCACCACCATGGCCGTCATGATGCCCGCACCGAAACGCGTGCACCATTGGCGCATGCACCAATTGGCAAGTACCCATCGCTGCCGGAGAGTCAGACCACGGTGATGACGCCGCCGTCGGCCAGGCGCTGCCAGGGCAGGCCCATGACCAGCGCATCGAGCTGCTGGCGCTGCAGCGCATGGTTGGAGCCACCGGCCAGGGGCCAGATGAACTTGCCCTGGTGCAGTCGGCGTGCGGCCAGCCAGATACCGATGCCGTCGTGCACCAGGATCTTGATGCGGTTGGCGCGTTTGTTGGCGAACAGGTAGGCATGGTGGGGATGGGCGGCGCCGAAGACGGCGATGACTCGGGCGAGTGCCGTATCCGTGCCGGCGCGCATGTCCAGCGGGGTGGTGGCCAGCCAGGCTGCGTCGATCCGGATCACCGAAGCCAATCCCGCAGCCAGTCCGCGCAGGACGACGACGCCTCGACAGGCCAGCTCACCGTGATAACGCCTGTGCCGCGCCGGATCTCGACGCGAATGTCCGCCGAGGGACTCCCCGCCACGCGAACAGGTGCGGCGTCCGCAACCTCAGGCGAGGGAAGGTTCAGCGGGATGAACGGATTGATGGGTTTGGGCGCCGCCGCCGGGTGCTCGCGTAGCCAGCGATGAACGATGTTGGCGTTGATGCCGTGGGCCAGGGCCACAGCCGCAATCGACGCGCCATCCGCCCGGCATTGCGCCACGACCTGGACCTTGAGTTCTGGACTGTAGAAGCGCCGCTTGGGGTTTGGGGCGATCGCCTCGTTCGCCATGGTGTGCATGATCTCCATCGTGCACACGATGCCTGCTCGAACAGGCTATCTCAAGATGGGTTTGCCGGACGCATACGGGGTGGGAGCATATCAACCTGACCGGCGATTACCTATGGCGCAGCAGTGCCAAGGTCGGTGCGGGGAAGTTCAGGCCATTGCGACCGCTGCCACCGGCTTAGCGTGCTTTATTTTCCGTTTTCTGAGACGACCCCTCCATCAACGGTGGGACTTGGGCGTCGGAGAACCCGACCACTGAGACAGTGGCGAGGGCCCACCCTCGTGGGTTTGCGAGTTGCTGAATGGCACCGTCATAGGCCCCAAGCTTGGTGAAGGCAAGAGCCTTGGTGGAATCACGGCTGGACGTCCAGGCAGTACGCAAGCACTTGCTTGCAATCCACGCGGTATAGCCAGACGCGAACAGCTTTAGGCCAAATTGCCCGCCAGCAGGAATCTCATAGGCAACCGCGACTAGCACGGAGCTGGTAGTGACGACGATGGAGAAGCCAAGACTGGTGCCGAGCGTGTAGCCAAGCGCTCCCCTAACTCCGTACGTCGCTCCAAGATACAAGCTGTACAGGGAGCTTGTCGATGGTCCAACGGTATTGGCTACGACGAAGAGTAAGAGTGGATCCAACGGAGTCACTTCCCACAGGCGCAGCCATCTAGGCCTGTTTGACTGACAGCATGGCTGCTAACGATAGGCTTGGCATGAATGATCCACTCGGGCCCTGTCGCCAAGTTCGTGAATCTTTAGGCCAGGCCTCTTCTCACCTCTTTTGCCAAGTCGAAAATCGTTGCTATCAGCGGAGCGTTCTGTCGTTCGCGACGACAGATGAAGTCGACGTGGGTGGCCATTGCTGTATCCAGAATCTTCAGCTTCACAAGACGCGGATCTGGAACATATTGATCCGGCAGGCTTTATTCGTAAACCTTGCTCGGGCTGAGGTGTCGAAGCCCCTCGACGGGCTCAAGTTGAACGGCATCGGGACTCTGCAATAAACCGTGCCGGATCAATAGGCTGTCTCGGCAACGACGCCTAGTCCTATTCCTTGTGCGACTGCCTCGCGGACAGCCTCCCGGCTTCCCATCTCCAGCGCAACCTGGATGTTGATATTGCGGGCAATTAGCTCGCTCTCGAAGACTCTTCTTGTCGTTGAACCTTCCTCACGTATGACGAAGCGCTGGCTCTGAAGGTCCTTGAGCACTATCTCACCGCACCGGGCTAGGGCGTGCTCTCGGTTCGCAAAGACCACCAGGCGCTGTGACCTGTATGGCATGCAATGGAGTTCGGGGTGCTCGGCGTGATTGAGGACCACGCCGACATCACCCTGGTAGTCGAGGAGCTTTTCCGTGATTGAGCGGGAGTCGCCTACACGGACAGAGACCTCGACCTGGGGATGGCGGCTCCCGAAGGCCTTCAGAACAGGGACTACGTTGTACGGGCCGATCGCGTGAATCACAAGACGCCCGACGAATCGGTTTTTGGCTGCTGCCAAAAGGGCGTGCGCATCTTCCTCGCCGCTGAATGCCCGCCGCGTGTAGTCCAGCAGAGTCCTGCCAAAGGTAGTCAGCTCAAGCCGGCGGCCTTGACGAAGAAAAAGCTCCACGCCGTACTCATTCTCCAGGCGCTGAATATGCGCTGAGATGGTGGGCTGCTGTAGATCAAGCAGCTTCGCAGCAGCAGTCATGCTTCCGGCCCTTGCCGTCGCATCAAAGGCTTTCAAAGCCGCAAGTAGCGTGAGTCCAGACATAGGTGTTATCTATAGATACCCCTATTTTTCGGGGTGCAAGTTTCATATTGATGACACGTTCCACGAACAAACTGCACGCATGCCTAGCCGTATCGAACTTCTTTCTGCGGCAAATGTGCGTCATAAGCGCTCTCGCGCTGCTCGCAGGCAGAAACTTGCAAAGGTAACAACATGAAGTTGGAGAAGGACCGAGACGTTCTGAGTCTCAAGGGAGTTTCCGTCCGCTACGTTGACTCGACCGTGGCCTTGCACCCGACGAGTCTGGATGTGAAGCAGGGAGAGTTTTTGGTGCTTCTGGGCGCCTCGGGCGCAGGGAAGTCCACCTTGTTACGAAGCATCAATGGACTGGTGCTGCCCACAAAAGGCGAGGTATCGATACCTGGCCTGGCAGGTGGGGTAGTCAACGCAAAGACGCTGAGAGAGCACCGCAAGCGCTGTGGGATGGTTTTCCAGCAGCATCATCTGATTGGACGTCAGTCGGTCCTCAGGAATGTTCTGATGGGAAAGCTCGGTGACAGGGGTGCATTCGCTTCGCTATGGCCGTGGAGCAAGAAGGACAAGCTGGAGGCGCTCACAGTGATTGAGCGTGTCGGGCTGCTCGAAAAGGCGCTCTCCCGGGCTGATGCCTTGTCTGGGGGGCAGCAGCAGCGCGTAGGCATAGCTAGGGCGCTAATACAGAAGCCACGAATCCTGCTGGCCGATGAGCCTGTTGCCAGCCTGGACCCGGCAACCGCACATAGCGTGCTCACCTTGTTGCATGAGATCTGCAAAAAGGACCACCTCACCGCAATCGTGAGTCTTCACCAGGTGGAGCTCGCGCGCTCGTTTGCAGACCGAATCATTGGGCTCCGCCAGGGAGCTGTTGTATTCGAGGGTAGGGCAGAGCAGCTGAGTCCTGATGTTGCGCGGAACCTCTATGCAAAGCAGTCCAACGCTTCCAACACGAGTGCGTCCACTGATAGCCCCCGAACTCTTCAATCCAGTCAAACCAAGGAGCTCTTGCCATGCTGAATCGCCGTAACTTCTCTCTTGTTGTCAGCGCAGCTTCTTTTGCTGCACTCCTTCCTCTGTGGGCTCATGCGCAGGGAAAGGATCCATCAAAGCTTCGTGTCGCCCTTCTTCCAGATGAGAACGCTGCCAGCATCATCCAGAACGCGCAGCCTCTTAAGCGCTATCTTGAACAGCAGCTCAAGAAGGATGTTGAGATTGTGGTGACTACCGATTACTCCTCGATGATCGAGGCAATGCGGTTCGGTCGGATTGAGGTAGCGTACTTTGGACCGTTTTCGTACGTTTTGGCCAAATCTAAGGCGTCCGGGATTGAGCCCTTTGCGGTGGGCGTTGAACGTGGGTCGCCCACATACCAGTCGGTCCTCATCGCAACGGCCGGAGGGCCGGTGAAAACGCTTGAAGACGTGCGCGGCAAGCCCTTCGGATTTGGCGACCAGGCGTCCACATCAAGCCACCTTGCACCACGTGCACACCTGCTCAAGAAGTACAAGCTTGATGGTGAGAAGGACTATCGGCCAGTTCACCTTGGGGCACATGACGCGGTCGCACGTGCGGTGCAGTCGGGTCAGATTCCAGCCGGGGCTCTGTCCAAGCCGATTCTGGACAACCTCATCGCTCGAGGAAGCATTGATGCCACGAAGATTGTTCAGCTTGACCTTTCTGCTCCCATTCCAAACTATCCGGTCGTCATGCAGGGGGACCTCAAGCCTGAGCTCAAAGCTGCCATCCGCTCTGCCTTTCTGGACATGAAGGATGCTGAGGTGCTCAAGGCGTTTCGTGTCCAGGCGTTTGCCGCCACTGATGACGCTGCATATGACGTCCTTAGGGATACCGCAACCATCCTGAAGCTTGATTTGGGCCGTATGCAATGACCTCGGCTGCATTCGAGAACATCATCAGTCGCGACAAGCGGGAGCAGTTCATTGGACTGCGCAATACAGCGTTCGTCCTTCTGGTTTGCCTTGTAGCCCTGTACGTCACGGGGTTCTTCGATGCACAGCGGTTCATCGAAGGCGCCCCGGCTGTCAAGCAGCTCTCATCTGAGATGGTCCCTCCCAACTTCGACCGCTGGGAGCACTGGGTCATCCCGCTGAGGGACACCTTGGCGATGTCGATTGCCGGCACAGCACTGACTATCGTGCTTTCACTTCCGCTGGCGCTCCTGGCGGCTCCAAACACCACCCCCAATCCTTTGGTGGGAAGAGTGGCCAGAGTCATCCTGGCGGCATTCCGGTCCGTGCCAGAAATCATTCTTGGCATTCTGTTCGTGGCAGCCGTAGGGTTTGGTGCTCTACCTGGGGTGCTCGCACTAGCGTTGCATTCCACGGGAATGGTCGCAAAGTTTTACGCGGAAGCCATTGAGCACGTGGATCCGAAGCCACTTGAAGCAGCTGCTGCGGTAGGCGCAAGCCGCTTTCAGGTCATCTCGCATGCCGTTATCCCCCAAGTCCTTCCACAGTTGGCAGACATAACCATCTATCGCTGGGAGTACCACTTCAGGGCCTCCGCAGTACTTGGCATTGTCGGTGCAGGTGGCATCGGCTTCGAGCTGATGGCAGCACTTCGCCTTGTCAAGTATGACGAGGTCTCAGCCATCCTTCTGTCGATTCTTGCCTGTGTCCTCGTGGTTGACAGCATTGGATCGATGCTGCGAAAGCGTCTCAAGTAAATCGAAAAATGAATCATCGGAAAATCGTCGTAACGCAGCCAGTTCATGAAGAGGTTCTAAGGAAGCTCCAGGCTGAGGGTGAGGTCATCATGAATCCAGGGCCTGACCCCTGGAGCCCCAGCCAGCTCAGGGAGTACCTCGTGGATGCTGATGCCATGATGGCCTTCATGACAGACAGTGTGACCAAAGAGTCGCTGCTGAACGCTCCCAGGCTCAAGACCATCTCCTGTGCACTCAAGGGGTACGACAACTTCGACCTGAGGGCTTGCGCACAAGCCGGGGTGAGCGTCACCTTTGTTCCTGACCTCCTCACAGAGCCCACAGCCGAGCTGGCCATCGGATTGGCTATTGCTGCTGGCAGGAACGTGCTTCAGGGTGACGCCGCTACAAGAGCAGGCTACTCTGGGTGGAGGCCAGCTCTATACGGAACCGGGCTTCATGGGTCGGTGGCCAGCGTGATCGGTCTCGGAAAAGTTGGGCAGGCCATATTGGCGCGACTCGCGGGCTTTGGCTGCGCGCGGCTGCTTGGTGTAGACCCAAGTGTGCGTCTAGATCAGGTCGAACTGGTCACGCTTGATGAGGCTGTCAGCACATCGGACTATGTGTTCCTGGCAGTGCCTCTTGTTAGCGATACGCGCCACCTGGTTGACTCCAGGATGCTTCAACTATCGAAAAAGGGCCAGATCCTTGTAAACGTGGGTAGGGGGTCTGTGGTCGACGAAAGGGCGGTTGTCGATGCCTTGGCGAATGAGCAACTTGGCGCGTACGCCGCTGACGTCTATGAGATGGAAGATTGGCTACTTCCAGACAGACCTCGCGAAATTCATCCGGGATTGACCAACAACGCCAGAACAGTACTCACTCCCCACATCGGCTCGGCTGTGAGACGCGTACGGTTCGAAATTGAAATGCGGGCTGCTGAGAACCTAGTCCGCTCACTCAGGGGCGAGAGTTTGAGTGATGTTGCTGTCGAGGCCAGCGCGGCAGCATAGGTATGGTTGCTCGGCGGTTTGCACGCCAGCTGAAATGGGCGCGGCTTCAGAGCCTATGTCCTATGGCTGGGTGCAACCTGCCCGTGTGATGCCATCCTGCTCGCCAAGGGGAAATGACTTGAGTCATCATCGAAGTGGTTTAGCGATGATGTTCTCTGCACGGCGCAGCTCATGGGGTAAGCCCAAATGGGCGCATGGCAAACACCAGATACTTCGAGGGGTCAGGCTACAACACTGATCGTTCTTGGCCTCTGATAGTGGTTTCAACCCAGGACGTTTCAGCTGAGGTCATTACATTCGGCTCGTAGTAGAGGTGACGCTGCTTTGCGAGTTCTTGGACTGCACGGCTGAACCCTAGGTCTAATACAACCGCACTGCGCAGAGTGTTGAGATGCACCGCCGAAAGTGTCTCCCTCGCCCCTTTAGGGTCTGCCTTAGAGTTCACGCAGACGACGAGGTGCGTTGTCGCCGATAGACTGCTTTGATGCATCTCAATGAATCTAGGCTGTTGATTTCCACGCAGAACTGACCCGCCGGGGATGCGGACAAAAACTTGGACTACCAGGGGAGGTAGTTCATGTACTCATACGCAGACAGGATTCGTGCAGTTGCGCTTTACATCAAGCTTGGCTTGCGTGTCAGAGCCACGATTCGCCAGTTGGGGTACCCAACCAAGAACGCATTGAAAGGCTGGTATCAGCACTACCTGAAGCATCAGGATTTGCCAGCAAGCCAAGCTCCAAGAGCACCAAAATATTCGCTGCAGCAAAGGCAGGTGGCTATTGCTCATTACCTCGCCCATGATCGCTGTATTGCTGCAACGATGAGGGCTTTGGGTTATCCGGGTCGAGGAACGTTGACTGCGTGGGTTCGGCAAGACTGCCCTGACACCTGCAAATCGAGAGTAGGCAGATCTTGGCCGGCTACAAAGCCTGATGCCTTGATGTGTGAGGGCGTGGTGCAGCTGTGTGCCCGTCGATCAAGTGCACAGCAGTGAGGTTGCCCCTGAAAAGTGGAGTTCTTAGCCCTTGTTGAAAATGTCGACAAGGAGTCAAGGAATGACAGCAGCAAAGCAGGTGCGTGCGCAGTACACGCAGGAATTCAAACTGGAGGCGGTTCGCCAAGTGAAGGCAGGACAGGCCATTGCGGTTGTGGCCAAGGTTCTGGGTATCCCCAAGGCCAGCCTGAGCAACTGGGTGAGGCTGGCCGCCAAGGGCAAGCTCGACGGTGGGGACGTCACTGGCAAGGCTGTGAAGGTCACCCCCGAGCAGATGGAGATAGCTCGTCTGCGCGCCGAGGTGGCACGTCTTCGTATGGAGCGTGACATCGCAAAAAAAGCCGCGGCGTACTTCGCGCAGGACACGCTGCGAGGTACGCCTGGATACACCAAATGAGACGGCAGTACCCGGTGAGCGTGTCATGCGAGGTGCTGGAGGTCGGTGCCAGCGGTTACTTCAACTGGCTGCACCGGCGTGAGTCTGGTCAAGGTGGGCCGGCACACCGTCTCAGCGACGAAGCCCTGCTGGCACACATCCGTGCCATCCATGCCGAGGTCAAGGGGGAATATGGCTGGCCGCGGATGCACAAAGAATTGTTGGCCCGTGGAATCCGGGTGGGCAAAGACCGGGTGCGAAAGCTCATGCAGCAGCACGGAATTCGTGCCAAGACCAAACGCAAGTTTGTGGTGACGACCGACAGCAAGCACAGCCTGCCGGTGGCGCCCGACCTGGTGCAGCGGCGATTCAATCCGCAGGAGCCCAATCAACTCTGGTGTGGTGACATCACCTACATCCAGACCGGCGAGGGCTGGCTGTACCTGGCTGCGGTCATTGACCTGTTCAGCCGTCAGGTGGTGGGCTGGAGCCTGCAGCCGCATATGCAGACGGGCCTGGTCAAGGACGCACTGGCCATGGCGAAGTGGCGCCGACGCCCGCCACTTGGTTTGATATTCCACAGCGACAGGGGCAAGGTCACTGATCGAATCAGGCGTGTTCGAGCGCTCGGGCATTCAGATGGTCGGCGTGGGTGGCCATCCCGAGGGCCATCCGGTCATGAGCACATCTGATCGTTGGAAAGTGCTCGAACACAAGTGTCGCTGCATCGAAGGGCGCGGCATGGCGCCCTTGATCGTCACGCAATTTGCCTTCGATGCCGACATCGTGCTGGCCTGGCTGGAAGCCCTGCGCGGGCGTGGCGTCGAACATCCCGTACGACGCGTGGGCGTGCCGGGCCCTGCAGGCGTGGCGGTGCTGGCGCGCTATGCCGCCTTGTGTGGCGTTAGCGCATGCGCGTCGATGTTGTCCAAGTACGGCATCTCGATCAGCAAGCTGTTCGGCATAGCAGGCCCGGATCTCTTTGTGGATAGTCTGACCACCCGCCTGACCGAAGCACATGGAAAGGTGAGCCTGCATTTCTTTCCATTCGGAGGCATCGCTCAGTCCGTGAAGTGGGTAGAGCAGTACTGCTCGCGTGCCGAGCCTGAACAACCCATCGACACGGCTCCCATGTGATTACTGCGCCTCCAGCAGTCGCTTGCACTGGCATGCCCCATAGAAGCAGACCTCGTTGGGGCGAACGCTTCGAGAGCATCCTACCGCCCGCCTCAGCCTTCGCGTTGCGCAAGCGCCCCATGGGCGCGATCCCATTGGCACAGGACACACGCGGCCAACATCACCGGACGCAGGCGCAAGTGCCACATCGAAATGGATCGCCCGCATCATCGGCTTCGACGGTGCGAGCTATCGTAAGCGGTCTTTTGAGGGCGTCCCTTGCGGCCGCCGGCGGTATCCGCTAGGCGTCTGAGGACTTGAGCGTCCAGGGCAGCAGAGCCTCGTAGTCGTCGGCGGTCTGTGCGTGTGGCAACGCCTTGAACAAGGCAACGAGATACTGATACGGATCGACGTCGTTGGCCTTGCAGGTTTCCACCAGTGAGTAAAGACTTGCGCTGGCGTTGGCACCGGCCACGGTGTCGCAGAAGAGGAAGTTTCTCCGTCCGATCACGAATGGCCTAATCGCGTTCTCGCAGGGATTGTTCGAGATCGGCCAAGTTCCGTTCTCGATGTAGCGCACGAGCTTTGGCCACTGCCCATGCAGGTAGTGCAGCGCCTTGCCGAACAGGCTTTGCGGCAGTACGGTATGCAGGTGTTGCAGCAGCATCGTTTCGATCTCGGCCAGCAGCGGCTGGCTTTGTTCGGCGCGAACTTGCTGCCGTTGTTCCGGCCTCATCTCGAGCGTGTGGCGTTCGATGGCAAACAGCTTGCCGATGCGCTGCAGGAATCCGGTGACCGTGTGGTCGGCGCGCTTGTCCTTGGGCAAGGCTTGCTCCGCCTCGACCAGGTAGCGCCGCGCGTGCGCCCAGCATCCGAGGTGCACCAACTGATAGGTGTTTGCGACGTCGTCGTATGGTGCATAGCCGTCGGTCATCAACACCGACCCAGGCTTGATGCCGGCATAGAGAGCCGTAGCCTGCTTTGTCTCGCGTGTGGGGCTATAGGCAAACAACCGTACCGGCGGGCCCGTGCCATTCATCTGCGCCCATAGGAAGCTCTTTCTCTGGGCAGGCCTGCCGGACTCCTTGAGCACCTGTACCGTTGTCTCATCACCGTACACGACGTCTGCTTCCAGCAGATGGTCACGCAGCAGGTTGATGATTGGCTGCACCGCTTGGCCTACTCGCACTATGCTTGCGGCCAGGGTGCCGCGAGAGAGGTCCCCGCCGAAGCGATGCAGCAGCGCTGCCTGGCGGTACAGCGGCAGGCCATCCTGATACTTCGAGGTGATGCACCAGGCCAGCGCCGATTCGGTAAGGAGTCCCTTGGGAATAATGCGTGCCGGTGCCGGCGTCGTCTTGATGCCGCAGTCGCAGCATGGGCAGGCGTACTTGACCCGCTGGTGCTGGATCACGCGGACCTGTTGCGGCACGATGTCGAGCTGTTCGCTGACCTCAACGGCAATCTCGACCAGAGTCTGGCCATCGAGGGGGCAGACGCGTTCCGATTCGGGTAGTTCGTGACGAACCTCGACACGGGGCAGCGCCGGGTCGAGCGGCTTACGGCCACGCTTCTTGCGTGTGTGCCCGGCCACTTCGGTCTCGGGCGTACCTTCTTCTTCCTGCGCCGGCTGCGCGGCCGCTGCCGCCATGGCTTCGGCCTCATTGAGGAACAAGTCCTTCTGCTCCGAGCCTCGCGCCTCGCTCTTGGCGGCGAACAGCTTACGCTGGAACGCCTTGAGCTGTTCCAAGAGCAGGTCTCGCTGGACCGTCATCACACGCAGCTCGCCCTTGATTGCCTCGCGTTCCGCGAGTATTGCCTTGAGCTCGCGCTCGGCGTCTCGCAACAGTTGCAGCTCGGCGGCGGTAACGGTGACGGGCGTGGATGGCATGGCGGGTTAGACCGCTGCCGCCAAGCAGCGTTCACGCAGCGCGATGGTATTCTCGGTGCGGGTGCCGGCGCATCGCCTCGATGTCGATTCCCTCGAGCAGCCAGTGCAACTGTTCGACCGTCAGCGTGGCCACCGACGCCTCGCGTGGCCAAGCAAACCGGTCCGCCTCCAATCGCTTCAACAGTAGCCAGAAGCCGTTGCGATCCCAGCCGAGAATCTTGATGCGATCGGCCCGCTGGTTGCGGAACACAAATACAGCAGATGCAAACGGATCCAGCCCGAGCGCCTGCTCGACCAGCAGTGCCAGGCCGTTGATGTTCTTACGGAAGTCCACAGCGTCGCGATGCAGGTACACCCGCAGCCCAGCGTCGAGGCGGAACATCAATGGCCTCCATTCAGGGCTTCGATCATTGCCCTTACGAGCGCCACGTGTCGCTCGTCGCATTCGAGCTCGAGTGATACCCCGTTGGGTAGCTTCGCGCTCAAGAGTGCCAGCGGTAGCGCTCGCTGCGGTGGCGAATCGGCAGTCGCTGAGGCCGCTTCGCGGCGAGGCACCACGACCTTTGCAGGTGTCTCGATCGGCCGCGAATCCAGAACCTCCTGGACAACCGGCACGAATGCCGGCAATGCACCTCGCGCCTGCGCTGAATCTCGGTACTCCCGAATCCATTTGCGCAACTGATTAGCGTTGATGCCAGCCTTGAGAGCCGTGCCCGAAACCGATGCTCCCGATTGAAGGCAGAACTCAATCAGACGCCGCTTGGCCGCTGGCTCGTAGTCGCGCTTCCCATTGGAGCGGACTCGCACCGCCTGCAGCGGAAATAGGTCAATCTCGTCTTGGATCATGTTTGCGTCCGCAAAGTCTTTGCGGACGCAAGCCTGCCAACGTTCAGCCTTCAATACCAGACGTCGTCAATTGAGCGCTTACGAGCTATCGATTGGCAGATTGGGGGGGGCAAACACGATAAACGCCCTTCTCGAACTGCCTTCTGTAGGAAGATGGTGATAGACCGAAACTTTGATGATGCGACTTTGCTCGCTGAGACATCCTTACGTTTGCCACTGCAAAGCGCCTATGTGGCACCTAGCTCGCAAATCAGCAAGGATGCGTAGCGACCAAAATATGGACTAACCTGTTATTCCATAAGACCTTTTACGGAACTGTCCGTCTACATCAAAGACTTGACAGCGGACATTTTTCATGCGTGCCGCGCCACTCGCGCCTTTCCGAACCTCCCGTTGATGAAGCACATTCGTAATTTTTCCATCATTGCGCACATTGACCACGGTAAATCCACCCTGGCAGACCGCTTGATCCAGCGCTGTGGTGGCTTGGCTGACCGTCAGATGGAGGCCCAAGTGCTCGATTCGATGGATATCGAAAAAGAGCGTGGCATCACCATCAAGGCGCAGACGGCCGCGCTGCAATACAAGGCGCAGGATGGCCAGATTTACAACCTGAATTTGATCGACACGCCCGGCCACGTCGATTTTTCCTATGAGGTGAGCCGTTCGCTCTCGGCCTGCGAAGGTGCGCTGCTGGTGGTCGATGCCTCGCAGGGCGTGGAGGCACAGACGGTGGCCAACTGCTATACCGCGCTGGATCTGGGCGTGGAAGTGCTGCCAGTCCTCAACAAGATGGACTTGCCGCAGTCCGACCCCGAGAACGCCAAGGCGGAGATCGAGGACGTGATCGGCATCGACGCCGAGCATGCCATTCCCTGTTCGGCCAAGACCGGCATGGGCATCGATGAAATCCTGGAGGCCATCGTGGCCAAGATTCCGGCCCCACGGGGTGAGCCCGAGGGGCCGCTGCGCGCCATGATCATTGACAGCTGGTTTGACAGCTACGTGGGTGTGGTCATGCTGGTGCGCGTGGTCGATGGCCGCCTCATCAAGGGCGAGCGTTTCAAGATGATGGCCACCGGCACGGTCTACAACGCCGACAATCTGGGGGTTTTCACGCCAGCCAACGAGCCGCGCGACCGCCTTGAGGCTGGGCAGGTGGGCTACATCATTGCCGGCATCAAGGAGTTGCAGGCGGCCAAGGTGGGCGACACCATCACGCTTGAGAAAAAACTGCCCAACAATGCCGGGCCGGCAACGAAGGCGCTGCCAGGTTTCAAGGAAATCCAGCCGCAGGTGTTTGCCGGGCTCTACCCCACCGAAGCGAGCGAATACGACCAGTTGCGCGATGCGCTGGAGAAGCTCAAGCTCAATGACGCCTCGCTGCACTATGAACCCGAGGTGTCGCAGGCGCTCGGGTTTGGCTTTCGCTGTGGCTTCCTGGGGCTGCTGCACATGGAGATCGTGCAGGAGCGCCTGGAGCGCGAATTTGACCAGGATCTGATCACCACCGCGCCCAGCGTGGTCTACGAGGTGGTCATGCCGGGCGGCGAAGTGGTGATGGTGGAGAACCCTGCCAAGATGCCCGACCAGGGCAAGCTGCAGGAAATCCGCGAGCCCATCGTCACCGTGCACCTGTACATGCCCCAGGACTATGTCGGCCCGGTGATGACGCTGGCCAACCAGAAGCGCGGCGTGCAGATCAATATGGCCTACCACGGCCGCCAGGTGATGCTGACCTACGAGATGCCGCTGGGCGAGATCGTGCTCGACTTCTTCGACAAGCTCAAGTCGGTGAGCCGGGGCTATGCCTCCATGGACTACGAGTTCAAGGAATACCGCGCGGCTGATGTGGTGAAGGTGGACATCCTGCTCAACGGCGAGAAGGTCGATGCGCTCTCCATCATCGTGCACCGCAGCCAGAGCCAGTACCGGGGCCGCGCCGTG
The DNA here is from genome assembly GCF_059424465.1 of Simplicispira sp. GW247-4R2A. Taxonomy (NCBI): domain Bacteria; kingdom Pseudomonadati; phylum Pseudomonadota; class Betaproteobacteria; order Burkholderiales; family Comamonadaceae; genus Simplicispira; species Simplicispira sp. GW247-4R2A. The sequence goes on from NZ_JBWKZM010000035.1 coordinate 40,949, forward strand.
GTGGCCAAAATGCGCGAGATCATCAGCCGCCAGATGTTCGACGTGGCCATCCAGGCGGCCATCGGCGCCAACATCATTGCCCGCGAGACCATCAAGGCGCTGCGCAAGAACGTGCTGGCCAAATGCTACGGCGGTGACATTTCGCGCAAACGCAAGCTGCTGGAAAAGCAGAAGGCGGGCAAGAAGCGCATGAAACAGATTGGTTCGGTGGAAGTGCCGCAAGAAGCTTTTCTTGCCATTTTGCAGGTGGAAGATTGATGCAGTTGGTTCAGATTTTCACGTCGCTGTTGCTCGCTGCGTTCGCGGGGTATATCGGTGCCTGGTACTTTGGCGCCATCGAGGGCAATTTCGCTCTGCTGTTGTTCCTGGCCACGGTGGTGACGGGTGCCTACTGGCTGGCCGAGCGCCTGTATTTTCTGCCGCGCCGGCGCAAGGCGGCGCTTGCCATCGAGCAGGCGGCCGAGGCACGGCGGGCCGAGCTCGATCGCCAGGGCATCGCCCGCAACGACATCGACGTCGGGGAGGCGCGGACGAAAGTGCTGGCCCAGCCCTGGTGGCTGGACTGGACGGCGGGGCTGTTTCCGGTGATCGCCGCTGTGTTCCTGCTGCGCTCTTTCCTGTTTGAGCCCTTCAAAATTCCGTCTGGCTCCATGATCCCGACCTTGCTGGTAGGCGACCTCATTCTGGTGAACAAATTCGCCTATGGCATTCGCCTTCCGGTGCTCAACACCAAGGTGACCGAAGGCCATGCGCCCCAGCGCGGCGACGTGATGGTGTTTCGCTACCCGCCGCAGCCCAACCTGGACTACATCAAGCGCGTGGTGGGGCTGCCGGGCGATGAGGTGGCTTACCTCAACAAGCGCCTGACCATCAACGGCAAGGTGGTGCCGACCGAGGCCGTGCCCGATTTCTTTGACGAAGAAGCCACGCGCTACTCCAAGCAATTTCAAGAGCAATTGGGAAGCCACACCCACAAGCTGCTGAACAACGACGACGTGCCGGCTTTCGTCCAGGGCGCAAGCAATTTTGCCTACCGGGACAACTGCCGCTACAGTGTGGAAGGTGTGGTCTGCAAGGTGCCCCAGGGCCACTATTTCATGATGGGCGACAACCGCGACAATTCGCTCGATTCGCGCTACTGGGGCTTTGTCCCGGATGCCAATATTGTCGGCAAGGCGTTTTTCGTGTGGATGAATTTTGGCAACTGGAAGCGCATCGGTGGGTTCCAATAGGCAAGCCATCGTACAGAATTGCAAACAAGACAGGGAGAGTGACTCTATGAAATCGCATCGCACAGCCAGTCCTTCGCGTCAGCGCGGCCTGTCCTTCATCGGCGTCATTCTCATTGGCATCTTGGCGGTAGCGGCCTTTGCCATCGGGGGCCAATCCATACCGGTTATTCTGGAGGCGCACGCCATCCAGAAGGCGATTACCAAGGCCGCAAGAGAAGGCAGTACCGTGCCGGAGATCCGCGGGGGCTTTGACCGTTCTGCCGCGATTGACGATATTTCTACCATCAGCGGCAAGGACCTCGACGTCAGCAAGCGCGGCGACAAGGTGGTGGTGCGTGCCAAGTATTCGCGCGAGATTGCGCTGGCAGGGCCGGCCTACCTGGTTTTCCGCTTTGATATGCAGTCCGAATAGGTGGACCCAGCTCTTCTCTCGCTGCAGCAGCGCCTGCAACACCAGTTCTCCAAGCCGGCGCTGCTGACGCGCGCCCTGACGCACCGCAGTGCCAGCGCCGACCACAACGAGCGGCTCGAATTTCTTGGCGACTCGGTGCTCAGCCTGGCTGTTTCCAGTCTCTTGTACGAACGCCTGGCCGATCTTGCCGAGGGCGATCTCTCGCGCGTGCGTGCCAACCTGGTCAAGCAGGACACCCTGCACGCCATAGCGCTGGCGCTGGACCTGCCGGCCGTGCTGCGCGTGGGGGAGGGCGAGGCCCGTTCGGGTGGCAAAACCCGCCCCTCCATGCTCGCCGATGCGCTGGAGGCCGTGATCGGTGCGGTGTACCTTGATGCTGGCTTTGAGGTTGCCGCCCGCCTGGTGCACCGTTTGTTCGAAGGCGTCGACATCAGCCCGCGCATGCAGGCCGTCGCCCGGGATGCCAAAACGGCCTTGCAGGAATGGCTGCAGGGCCGGCGCATGAAACTGCCCAGCTACCGGGTGGTGGACACCACCGGCGCGGCGCACCGGCAGTCTTTTGAAGTCGAATGCAGCATTGGCGAACTCGCGCTGGCTGCGCGCGGCAGTGGGGCTTCCCGCCGCGCGGCCGAACAATCTGCGGCCGCTGCCGTGTTGGCCCAACTCCAGGCGAAAAAATCATGACCGATGCTACAAATAAAGAAGCTGCTCCCGCTGGTGGGATAAGCGCTGAAGGCCAAAAAAGCCTTGAATCCATGCTGGCGGCGAGCCGGCCCGCGGCAGCGGTGGGCGATGTGGGCGAACCGGATAAACCGGGTGAAGCGAGTGCAACAGGCCAGCGCTGCGGCGTGATTGCCATTGTCGGCAAGCCCAACGTCGGCAAATCCACGCTGCTCAACGCCCTGGTGGGGCAGAAGATCAGCATCACGTCGCGCAAGGCGCAGACCACGCGCCACCGCATCACCGGCATTCACACGCGGGAGCAGACGCAGTTCATCTTCGTCGACACCCCGGGCTTTCAGACGCGCCACGCCACGGCGTTGAACAAATCGCTCAACAAAACCGTGATGGGCGCCATTGGCGACGTGGACCTGATCCTGTTCGTCGTCGAGGCCGGCAGTTTTACCCTGGCGGATGCCAAGGTGCTCTCGCTGTTCAAACCCGGCATTCCGACCTTGCTGATTGCCAACAAGCTCGACAACATCCACCGCCGCGCCGAGATTGCGCCCTGGCTCAAGAGCATGCAAGAACGCCACCCGTTCGCCGAATTCGTGCCCATGTCGGCCAAGAACAAGAGCGATGTCGAGCGGCTGTACGGTATTTGCGCAAAGTATTTGCCCGAGCAGGCCTGGTGGTACGGTGAGGACGAGCTGACCGACCGCAGCGAAAGATTCCTCGCCAGCGAAACGGTGCGCGAAAAGCTGTTCCGCTTCACCGGTGACGAGCTGCCCTACACCTCCACCGTCGTCATTGACCAGTTCAGCGAAGAGAAAAGCAAGCAGCACAAGCGCCTGGTGCGCATTGCCGCCACCATCGTCGTCGAGCGCGACAGCCACAAGGCCATGGTGATCGGCGACAAGGGCGAGCGTTTGAAGCGCATCGGCACCGAGACGCGGCAGGAGCTGGAGAAACTCATGGACGCCAAGGTGTTCATTGAGATCTGGGTCAAAGTGCGCAGTGGCTGGGCGGACGACGAAGCGCGCGTGCGCTCCTTCGGGTATGAATAGCGATCACCCCCCTGCGGCGCTTTGCGCCTTCCCCCCTCTCCTTCGGGAGGGGGGACGCCACCCGTGGCCTGGCAAAGCCAGTTCCACGGTGGCCGCTGGTGGGAGGCGATGTGGGATACCGTGCCTTCGCTTGTCGCCCTCTCCTGCGGGAGGGGGACGCCACCGGTGGCCCGGCAAAGCCGGTTCCACGGTGGCCGCTGGCACTGCGTCGCGCTGGTGCAGGCGCCGCAGGCCTGTTCCGGGTTTGAATGAAATTGGCCTATAGCGCTTATGTAGCAAGCGCTGTTAGCTACTGAAACAATAGCGCAATGCCTCCGCGCCGCTTTTCCAACGAGCCCGCTTTCGTCCTGCACCGCTACGACTGGAGCGAGTCCAGCCTGATCCTGGAAGTGTTCACCCGCAACCATGGGCGCACCGCGCTGGTGGCCAAGGGGGCCAAGAAGCCCAGTTCCAACTTTCGCCCCGTGCTGCTGCCGCTCCAGCCCCTGCACCTCGGCTGGACGCAAAGCGCCGGCGGCGATGCCGAGATCCACACCCTCAAGGGAGCGGAATGGGTCGGTGGCCACATCATGCCCACGGGCGACGCGCTGCTCTCGGGCCTGTACATGAACGAGCTGCTGCTGCGCCTTTTGGCGCGGGGCGACCCGCATGCGCTGCTGTTTGACCACTACGCTGCCGTGGTGCAGGTGCTGGCCAGCGAGCACGGCGAGGCGCTGGAGCCTGTGCTGCGCCTGTTCGAGCTGGTGCTGCTGCGCGAAGTGGGCCTGCTGCCGGCGCTGGACCTGCAGACGCTGACGCAGCATGCGCTTGACCCCGCGGCGCGCTACACGCTGGTGGCCGAAGGGGGGCTGCGCACGGCGGGGTCCGACGAGCGCGCCAGCCTGCCCGGCGCGCAGTGGCTGCTGCTGGCGCAGGCGCTGCAGGAAGGCGCGGCGCTGACGGCCCTGCTCCGTGCCTGCGCGCCGGTGGCCTTTGAGCTCAAGCCCCAATTGCGTGCGCTGCTGCAATACCATTGCGGCAGCCCGCGCCTGCGCACCCGCCAGTTCATGATGGACGTGCAGGCGCTCTGATCCTGTGCCGCGTTCTTTTGGTCCACCCGCTCTATGACCTCTTCTGCTTCCCCCCACCGCACCGCGCTCTCGGTCAACGTCAACAAGGTGGCGCTGCTGCGCAACACCCGCCACCTGGGCATTCCCGACGTGCTGCGCGCCGCGCAGATCTGCCTGGAGGCCGGCGCCCAGGGCATTACGGTGCACCCCCGGCCCGACGAGCGCCACATCCGCGCGCACGACGTGCATGCCCTGGCGGCTTTGCTCCGGCAGTGGCCGGGGCGCGAATACAACATTGAAGGCAACCCCTCGCACAACCTGATGGAATTCATCCGCCAGGTGCGCCCGCAGCAAGCCACCTTCGTGCCCGACAGTGAAGACCAGTTCACCAGCGACCACGGCTGGAGTTTTCCGCAGGATGCGCAGAAGCTCGCGCCGCTGATTGCCGAATGCCGGGCGCTGGGTGTGCGCGTGAGCCTGTTCATGGACCCGGTGCCCGAGCAGATGGCGCAGGCCCGGGCCGTGGGCGCCGACCGCGTCGAGCTCTACACCGAACCCTATGCGGCCGCCTGGGGCACGCCGCAGCAGGGCGCCGAACTGGAGCGCTACCGCGCCGCTGCGCAGGCCGCGCTGGATGCGGGGCTCGCGGTCAACGCCGGGCACGACCTGAACCGGGACAACCTGGCCGCCTTCGTGCGCGGCGTGCCGGGCGTGCAAGAGGTTTCCATTGGCCACGCCCTCATTGCCGACGCGCTGGAGCTGGGCTACCGCGCCACGGTGCAGGCCTACCTGGCCTGCATCGAAGCGGGCCAGGCCGGGCCTGAAAATTCCTGATTTGATAGCTGCTAACGCTTGCCAGATAAGCGCTAGAGGCCAAAAAGACCAGAAAAAATGATCTACGGCATAGGCACCGACATCTGCGACGTGCGCCGCATTGCCGCCAGCGTGGAACGCCATGGCGAGCGCTTTGCTGAAAAGCTGTTGGCGGAAGGCGAGCTGGCCACCTGGCGCATGCGCACGGGCCGCTGGCCCGAGCGCGGCCTGCGCTACCTGGCGACGCGCTTTTCCGCCAAAGAGGCGTTCAGCAAAGCCATCGGCCTGGGGATGCGCATGCCCATGACCTGGCGCGCCTGCGAAGTCGCCAAGCTCGCCAGCGGCCAGCCGGTGATCGTGCTGCACGGCGCGCTGAAAGATTGGTTCGAGGCGCGCGGCCTTACGGCGCACATCAGCGTCACCGACGAGAGCGACTACGCGGCCAGCTTCTGCGTGGTCGAGAAAAACTGAGAAATATTGTGCTCCAGCGCTTATCTGGCAAGCGTTTGAAGCTATCACACCCATAGCACTTTCTTATTTCCACTCCCATGACCGAACACGCTCCCCTCCTCATCGACGTGGCTGGCACGGCGCTCACCGCCCGCGACCGCCGCCGCCTGGCGCATCCGCTGGTCGGCGGGATCATCCTGTTCGCCCGCAACTGGGAAAGCCGTGCCCAACTGCTCGACCTCACCGCCGCCGTCAAGGCGGTGCGCGGCGACCTGCTGATCAGCGTGGACCACGAAGGCGGGCGGGTGCAGCGCTTTCGCAGCGACGGCTTCACCCAGCTGCCGCCCATGCGCGCCTTTGGCGAGCTGTGGATACAAGACGGCAAGGCGGGGCCGGGCAGCGGCGCGCTCGCCGCCACCAACGCGGCCACGGCGGCGGGCTATGTGCTCGCCAGCGAGCTGCGCGCCTGCGGCGTGGACTTTTCCTTCACGCCCGTGCTCGACCTCGACCATGCGGATGAGCCCGGCGCTTCGCGCAGCGGTGTCATTGGCGACCGCGCCTTCCACCGCGACCCGCGCGTGGTGGCGCTGTTGGCCAAGAGCCTGATGCACGGCCTGCTGCAGGCGGGCATGGCCAACTGTGGCAAGCATTTTCCGGGGCACGGCTTCGCGCGGGCCGATTCGCACACCGACGTGCCGGTGGACAAGCGCAGCCTCAAGGCGATCCTGCAGGACGACGCGGCGCCGTACGCCTGGCTCAGCAGCACGCTCACCGGCGTGATGCCGGCGCACATCGTCTACCCCAAGGTGGACAGCCGGCCGGCGGGCTTCTCGCAGCGCTGGCTGCAGGACATCCTGCGCCGCCAACTGCGTTTTGACGGCGCCATCTTCAGCGACGACCTCAGCATGGAAGGCGCGCGCCGCCTGGACGGCCAGGTGGTCAGCTACACCGACGCCGCGGTGGCCGCGCTGCAGGCTGGCTGCGACCTGGTGCTGCTGTGCAACCAGAGCCTGGGCGAGGGCCGGGCGGTGGACGAACTGCTGGATGGCCTGGAGAAAGCCCAGGCCCAGAGCCGCTGGCAGCCCAGTGTGGACAGCGAGGCGCGCCGCCTGGCGCTGCTGCCCGAAACCCTGCCCCAGCCGTGGGACGAACTGATGCTGCAGCCCGCCTACATGCGGGCGCTGGACCTGCTGCCCTGAAATGGAACACCCCCCTGAGTCGCTTCGCGCCTTCCCCCCTCTCTCACGCTTCGCGTGGGAGGGGGGACGCAGCCAGCGCGGCGGGGCGGCCCTTGCGCGGCTGCCCTCGCATGGGCCGCGCCTGTTTCATGGGTTGGGGGTGGCACGCGGCGCCAGGGGCAACTGAAGGGAGAATGAACATGCGCGTAGGTGTGCTCACCGGCGGGGGCGACTGCCCCGGCCTGAACGCGGTGATCCGCGCCGTCACCAAGTCGCTCATCCACCACGGGCAGTGCGAGGTGCTGGGCATCGCGGACGGCTTCGAGGGCCTGATGGGCGCGGCGCCGCGCACGCGAGCGCTCGGCTGGGATCAGGTGTCGGGCATCCTGCACGTCGGCGGCACCCTGCTGGGCACCAGCAACAGCGCTAACCCCTTGAAGGACGCCGCCACCCTGGAGCAGGTGGGCCGCAACGTGCGCGCGCTGGGGCTGGACGTGGTGGTGGCCATTGGCGGCGACGGCACCATGAGCCAGGCGTACGGCCTGGCGCAAGTGGGCCTGGCCTGCGTGGGCGTGCCCAAGACCATTGACAACGACATCGCCCTGTGCGAGCGCAGCTTCGGCTTTGACACCGCCGTGGCCACGGTGACGGAGGCGCTGCGCCGCATCGAGAGCACCGCCTACAGCCACCACCGCGTGATGATCGTCGAAACCATGGGCCGCCACGCCGGCTGGCTGGCGCTCGAGAGCGGCATCGCCGGCGCGGCCGACGTCATCCTGCTGCCCGAGATCGACTACGACCTGCAGGCCATCATCGAGCGCTGCCGCGAGCGCGAGCAGCGCCAGCGCTACACCATCATCTGCATCGGCGAAGGCTCCAAGGAGCGCGGCGGCGCGCTCACCGTGCGCGAGCGCATCGCCCACAGCCCCGACCCAGTGCGGCTCGGCGGCGTGGGCCATGTGCTGCGCGAGCAGCTCCAGCCGCACCTGGCGAGTGAGGTGCGCGCCACCGTGCTCGGCCACGTCCAGCGCGGCGGCGACCCGACCCCGTTCGACCGCGTGCTCGCCACCCGCTTTGGCCACCATGCGGCGCGGCTGGTGACCGAAGGCCAGTTCGGCCGCATGGCCACGCTGCAGGGCGGCCAGATCGGCAGCGTGCCGATCGCCGAGGTGGCGAACACCCAGCGCAAGGTGCCGCTGGACCACGAGCTGATCGCTATTGCGCGGGATATTGGGGTGTGTTTGGGGTGAGGGTGGCAGGGCGGGATGGGGCTGCACCAGCCCGGCTCCGCGCCGAATCGGCATAGGCCTGCTCGGTGCGAATGCTGTAGTGCTGGGTGCGCAGGTGAATGCGCAAACGCTCCAACAGCATGGGCCGGCGCGGCGCCGGGGCATCGTCGGCGGCAGTTGGCAGATTTGCGGGATTGGTCGACATCCGCAAAATCTTAGGTTTGCCTAAATGGCAACCCATTGGGGTTTACCTGGGAGGACTGGGAGATGCGTTGCGTTATCGGATCGTTCCACGTAGCATCACTGTCGTCTAATTCTAGTTAGACCTCTTTCCAAATTAATAGAAGTCTCAGTGAAAATTCCCGTAGAAGTTGTAAACGCATTTATAGATGGTGACGTAGGTGGAAACGCGGCTGGAGTGGTCCTTGATGCAAACTCTCTTACAACAGAGCAAAAATTAGCAGTAGCGCAGAAAATCGGGTTATCTGAAACCGCATTTGTTTCCAACTCCGATATTGCAACTATCAAACTTGAATTCTTCACTCCTGAAAGGCAGATTGCACACTGCGGTCACGCAACGATTGCAACTTTCAGTAGGTTGCGAGAGCTTGGGCTTATAAGTGATGGGAAAATGTCTAAAGAAACCATCGATGGGCTAAGAGAAATAATTGTCGATGGCGATATGTCTTACATGGAGCAGAAGGCCCCCTCATATAATTCTGTAGACAACGAAGAAAAAATAGCCGAGTCGCTCAACTCCTCAGTGGAGGAATTGAGTGATATCTGCATCGTAAATACCGGCAACTCTTTTTTATTAGCTCGTGTGAAAGATAATAAAACTTTAAGAAGTCTAGAGCCGAATCTCGAAAGCATCACGACTATTAGCGAACAGTACGATCTAATTGGTTACTATATTTATACAACCAAGCCCGAAGCGGCGAAACGCCACGCAACAACCCGGATGTTTGCGCCGCGCTATGGAATCGAAGAAGAGTCTGCGACTGGAATGGCTGCGGGACCACTTGCCTGCTATCTGCGCGAAAAACTCGGTGTAAGAGATAACCCGATCTATATCGAGCAAGGCAATCTAATGACGCCCTCCTCGCCGAGCGTAATTCGTGTGGATCTCAAGCTAGAGAAAGAGACAATTGTCTCATTGATGGCTGGCGGAAAAGGGAAGAGCACCAAACAAGTTCTGATAGAGGTCTAACAATTCGTTCAAGCCGATTCGGCTTCGTGGTCGCCCCGACGTGGTACGCTCACGCTACCACGCCGTGTCGCCCACTGCGCCTCACGGCTTAACTCAGGTGTTCGCAATCATGTCAGCGCTTGATCTCTTCGACTTAAACAATCCGGTTGATCTTTACGAAATCGTTCTTGATACATACGATAAGTACGTTCAAGAGCCAACCGAGAAAGACTTCTTCTTTCTAGTGTTTGACTTCACTCATTTGAGAGAGTGGATTTCAGAATCAGGTTACGCCGAGATCGTCAAAAAGAAAAACGCAGGAACTCCTCTTTCGAACGCCGAGAAGTTTTTCGAAGAAATCTACGACCTTCCGTCATTCAAGGTCGTGCAAGAGCTGTGCAATCGCGGCAAGCACCACGTTACCCAAGGGAAATTCAAAACCTCAAAAGATCAAGGCATCAAGGTTGGCCTAGCCCGTGCAGGCGACAAAGTAGGCCAAACACATTTCTTAATAGATGGCCGAGACTCTCGCGAGTACTTCATTGAACTCGTTCACAAGTACAACAGCTGGTTCGGGAAAAATAATCGCTAAGGAAAGTCTGCATAAATCGGCTTCCGATGTGCTCGGCGAGCAGATGAGCTGAGAAAATCTGAGGCATGAAGCAAGCGGACCTTGGCCTGAACCTGACAACCAAGCGCACGCGCAAGCGT
>NZ_JBWKZM010000036.1:0-22071 GCF_059424465.1 Simplicispira sp. GW247-4R2A
CGCCCATTCTGCAAATTGGCTCAACTGGGAGCCATCAGCACACTCAAAGTCGCTTTAAGCAGAGCATCCCTAGCGCTTTCCAGACAAGCGCTAGTTGCTATCAATTTTGATGATAAAAAAAGTGTTCGGTCCCGCCATGTGGCATTCCCCGCCACAATGCTGAACATGATCACCCTGCAAGACATCCAGGACGCCGCCTCCCGCCTGCAAGGCCAGGTGTTGGACACCCCCTGCGTCGAATCCCGCACGCTCTCCGAAATCGTCGGTGCGCAGGTCTTTCTCAAGTTCGAGAACCTGCAGTTCACGGCCTCCTTCAAAGAGCGCGGCGCCTGCAACAAGCTGGCGCAGTTGACCGCAGAGGAACGCGCGCGCGGCGTGATTGCCATGAGCGCCGGCAACCACGCCCAGGGCGTTGCCTACCACGCGCAGCGGTTGGGGATTCGCGCCGTCATCGTCATGCCCAGCTACACCCCTGGGGTCAAGGTCGAGCGCACGCGCGGCTTTGGTGCTGAGGTGGTGTTGCACGGCAGCTCACTGGAAGAAGCCAGTCAGCATGCCTATGCCCTCGCCGAGGCACAGGGTCTGGTCTTCGTCCACCCGTACAACGATGAGGCGGTGGCGGCCGGCCAAGGCACGCTGGGCCTGGAGATGCTCACCGCCGTGCCGAACCTCGACGCGCTGGTCATTGCCGTGGGCGGTGGCGGCCTGATTGCCGGCGTGGCCACGGCGGCCAAGGCGCTGCGCCCCGGCATCGAGATCATCGGCGTGCAGACCGAGCGCTTTCCTGCCATGGTCAACGCCGTCAAGGGCACGCACCACAGCCAGGGCACCTCCACCATCGCCGAAGGCATTGCCGTGGGCACGCCGGGCACGGTCACGCTGGAGGTGGTGCGCCGGCTGGTGGACGACCTGGTGCTGGTCGATGAAGGCGACATCGAGCAGGCCGTACTGATGCTGCTGGAGATCGAGAAGACGCTGGTGGAAGGCGCGGGCGCCGCCGGCCTGGCGGCGTTGGTGCGCTACCCGGAGCGCTTCAAGGGCAAGCGCGTGGGCCTGGTGCTGTGCGGCGGCAACATCGATCCGCTGCTGCTGGCCGCCATCATCGAGCGCGGCATGGTGCGCTCCGGGCGGCTGGCGCGCATCCAGGTGAGCGCGCGCGACGTGCCCGGTGTGCTGGCGGCCATTGCCAAGACCGTGGCCGACGCGGGCGCCAACATCGAGGAAGTGCACCACCAGCGGGCGTTCACGCTGCTGGCGGCACAGAACGTGGAGATCGAGTTGGTGCTGCAGGCGCGCGGCAAGGCCCACGTGCAAGAGGTGCTGGAAAAGCTGCGCGCGGCCGGCATGGAAGCGGTTTTGCGCTGAGCAGCCTAGAATCGTGATTTTTCCCGTCCCCGTTTCAGGAGCCCCGCCATGACCGATTCTCACAGCCCCGTGCCCGCCCACCCGGTCGACCCCGTGGAGTCGGTGGTGCATGTGATCCCCTTCGTGCTTCCCGCCGTGGGCGCCATCATGATTTTTCTGCTGGCAATGATTGCCGTCTATATGGCGTGAGCCCTTTCTGGCTCACCCCGAGGCCCCGCACCGCGGGGCTTTTTTATTCAAGGAAGTTCTCATGCGCAACAGCCACGCTCTGGTGCTCTTTTCCGGTGGGCAGGATTCCACCACCTGCCTGGCCTGGGCGCTCGAGAACTTTGCGCACGTGGAGACCATCGGCTTTGACTATGGCCAGCGCCACCGCATCGAACTCGATGCCCGCCTGCGCGTCCTGGCCGCCCTGCGCGAGCACTTTGGCCAGTGGCAGGGGCGTCTGGGGGACGACCATGTGATCGACTTGGCGGTGCTGGGCCAGATCAGCGACTGCGCCCTGACGCAAGGCACGGCCATTGCGCTCGGCGAAGCCGGCTTGCCCAACACCTTCGTACCGGGGCGCAACCTGCTGTTCTTCCAATTGGCAGCCGCCGTGGGCTACCGGCGCGGGCTGCGCACCCTGGTGGGCGGCATGTGCGAGACGGACTATTCCGGCTACCCCGACTGCCGTGACGACACGCTCAAGGCCTTGCAGGCCGCGATTTCGCTGGGCATGGGCCAGAGCTTCACCATCGAGACGCCGCTGATGTGGCTGGACAAGGCGCAGACCTGGGCGCTGGCGCGCACGCTGGGCGGCGAGGCGCTGGTGGCGTTGATCGTGGAGCACACCCATACCTGCTACGAAGGGGAGCGCGGTGTGCTCCACGCCTGGGGCTATGGCTGCGGCCACTGCCCGGCGTGCGAACTGCGCAAAGGCGGCTTCGAGCGCTGGTCGGCAGACCTTATGACGGCATAACCCTATGCAAGTTTTGCATGAATATTGCCACTGTCTGACAGACAGCGTGGGCTGGTCTTCTTAGAATCGACCTCCCAGCCGACCCACGGAGCCCGTGAATGCGCTTTGCCTGTCGAGCACCGCGCGCCCCGAGAGCCGACTGAGCCTGGAGCCGTTTTTTCAAAGGCCGCTCAGCAACGCCACCCGCGCGGCCTCGCCCGCCCTCCGGTTCGTCCGCTTCCTTTGAAAAACCGTTTTCAACTTAAGGAAGCCTCCATGAACGCACCCACCTCGCCGGGCCTGAACCTCAGCGCGCCTGCCTATGTCAAAAATACGCGCCTGCTCGCCTGGGTGGCTGACATGGCGGCCCTGTGCAAGCCGGAGAGCATCGTCTGGTGCGACGGATCGAAAGAAGAGTACGACCGCCTGTGCCAGCAGTTGGTGGACGCCGGCACCTTCAAGCGCCTGAACCCCGCCAAGCGCCCCGACAGCTTCCTGGCACTGTCGGATCCGTCCGATGTGGCGCGCGTCGAAGACCGCACCTTCATCTGTTCGAACAAGAAGGAAGACGCCGGCCCGACCAACAACTGGATGGCGCCAAGCGACATGCGCGCCACGCTGCAGCCCTTGTTTGACGGCTGCATGCGCGGCCGCACCATGTACGTGGTGCCGTTCAGCATGGGACCACTGGGCAGCCACATTGCCCACATCGGCGTCGAGCTGACCGACAGCGCCTACGTGGCCGTGAACCAGCGCCTGATGACGCGCATGGGCAAGGCGGTGTACGACGTGTTGGGCGCACAGGGCGAATTCGTGCCTTGCATGCACAGCGTGGGCGCGCCTCTGGCTGCGGGTGAAAAGGACCAGACCAACTGGCCTTGCAACCCCACAGTCAAGTACATCGTGCACTACCCTGAAACGCGCGAAATCTGGAGCTACGGTTCTGGCTACGGCGGCAATGCCTTGCTTGGCAAGAAGTGCCTGGCGCTGCGCATCGCCTCGAACATGGGCCGCGCGGCCTCGGAGGGGCCCTCCGGTAGCCCGGGCTGGCTCGCCGAACACATGCTGGTGCTGGGTGTGACCAATCCCGAAGGCAAGAAGTACCACGTCGCCGCCGCCTTCCCCAGTGCCTGCGGCAAGACCAATTTCTCGATGCTGGTGCCGCCGGCTGGCTTTGAGGGCTGGAGTGTGACCACAATCGGCGACGATATCGCCTGGATCAAACCCCATGCCGACGGCAAGATGTACGCCATCAACCCCGAAGCGGGTTACTTTGGCGTGGCGCCGGGCACCAACATGCACACCAACCCCAACTGCATGCGCTCCCTGGACCGCGACGTGATCTTCACCAACGTCGCACTGACCGACGACGGCGACGTGTGGTGGGAAGGCATGGAAAAAGACACGGGCAAGCTGCCCGACCACCTGATCGACTGGAAGGGCCAGGATTGGACGCCGCAAATCGCCAAGGACACCGGCGCCAAGGCCGCGCACCCCAACTCGCGCTTCACCGTGGCCGCCACCAACAACCCGGCGCTCGACCCTGCCTGGGACAACCCGGCGGGCGTGCCCATCGACGCCTTCATTTTCGGTGGCCGCCGCTCGACCACGGTGCCGCTGGTGACCGAGGCGCGCAACTGGCAGGACGGCGTCTACATGGCCGCCACCATGGGCAGCGAGACGACCGCCGCCGCCTTTGGCGCGCAAGGCGTGGTGCGCCGCGACCCCTTCGCCATGCTGCCGTTCTGCGGCTACAACATGAGCGACTACTTCCAGCACTGGCTGGATTTGGGCGCCAAGCTCAAGGCCTCGGGCGCCACGTTGCCGAGCATCTTCACCACCAACTGGTTCCGCAAGGACGATGCTGGCAAGTTCGTCTGGCCCGGCTATGGCGAGAACATGCGCGTGCTCAAGTGGATGCTTGATCGCATCGAAGGCAAGGCAAGCGGGCACGAGACCATGTTCGGCATTGCCCCTACGTATGGCGAAATCAACTGGGCGGGGCTCGACTTCAGCGCCGCGCAGTTCAATACCGTGACTGCCATCGACAAGGCAGCATGGAAGGATGAGCTCAAACTCCACGACGAGCATTTCGCCAAGCTCGCCTACCACCTGCCCAAGGAACTGCTGGCAACGCGCGCTGCCATCGAGGCACGGCTGGACGCTTGAACCGGCCAAGCAGCAGGTCTGTGATGCGGACCTGCAAGCAAGAAAGCCACCTTCGGGCCATGCTGAACAAGTCCCTCACGCGTCGCGCATCCGTACCTCGGGCGGTCTGCTGCGTTGCAAATCCTCGCCATAGCTGCGGCTATGGCTGCGGTTTGCGCCTTGCATCCCATCCCGATGCACGGCGCGCGTCATCGCGGTGACTTATTCAGCATCGCCTTCGGGTGGCTTTCTTACGGGTGAAATTTCAGAACATCGAGAGCAGATCCAGCGTCCGCACCCACAGCAGCACCGGCAAGGCGGCGGCCGCCCCAACCAGGGCGGTGGCAATGGCCGAGCGCCAGACGGGCATGCCCGCGCGCCGCTGCTGCCCTACGCACAGGGCCACGCACCCGAGCCAGGCTACGGCCAGCAGCGTCAGGCGGGCCTGCGGCAGCCAATGAAACACAATCCCTTCGGTGCGCAGCTGCGTCAGCGTGAGCATGGAGAGCCCCAAGAACAGGTTGGCAGCCGCCATGGGCACGAGGCCTAGCGCCAGCACTTTCCAATCGGTGCGCACCACCCGTGCGCCCAAGGCGGTGACCAGGTGGGCAAAGCCGCCCACCAGCACGGCGGTGCCGGTGAGCCAGGCCACGATGCCGGCGCCATCGAGCCAGCTGAACACGTCAGAGACTTGCGGGTAGTGCGTCAGCACCCACCAGGGTGCGTTGCTGGCCAGCGGCCAGAAAATGTCGTGGTCCACCAGCCAGGTCGCCAGCCACTGCCTGCCTTCTACAAAGCCCGGTGCCATGGTCCATTGGAAAGCCCCAAGGGCAAAGCCCAGCATGCCGTAGAGCAGCAGCAACGCCTCGTAGCGGCCCACGTCGCCGGGTTGGCTGCCCAAGATCTCGCTGCCGGGCCAGCGCAGGGTCAAGGCGACGGCATCGCGGTGGCCGCTGCAGCGCCCGCACGAATGGCACTGTGACGCACTGTTGAGTGCATGCACGTTGAGCAGCGGCGGGCAATCCACGGCGGGAATGTGGGCCGGCTGCAAATCCCAGGCCGCACGGTCCACCTTGAAATGCACCGGTGCCAGGCGTGCGAGCAGCGCGAAAACGCCGGTGACCGGGCACAGGTAGCGGCACCACACGCGCTTGCCCCGGCCATAGACGATGCCCACGGCAATGGCCGCCACCGTTGAGCCACCGAGAATCACCAGAACCGGGCCTGGGTACTCGTACACGCTGATGAGTTGCCCGTAGAGCGTGGTCCCCAGGAAGCCCACCAGCGGCCAGCCGGGCCAGCGCATCCAGCGCGGAATCGGCAGGCCCTTGCCGGGGCGACCGGCAAATTCGGTCAAGGCCCCTTCAGGGCACATCACGCCGCACCAGAAGCGTCCGATGAGCAGCATGGAGGCAATGACAAACGGCCACCACACGCCCCAGAAAGCAAATTGGGCAAAGCGTGTGAGGCTGGTGAACATGCGCGCGTCTTCGGGCGGCATGGGCAGGAAAGCCGGCACCGCTACGAGCACGAAATACAGCACGACGATGCCCCACTGCAACTGCGCGATGCGGCTGCGGTTGCGTGCCATCCAGTCGCCAAGGCGTGCCAGCCGTGTGCGCGGCGCGCCTGCCATGACATGCACAGTGCTCACGCCAGCACGGGTGCGTGTGAAGCTTGTGGACTGCATCGTCATGCGCTCGGTTGCTGGGGGGCACGCCGGGGCCACCAGCGCCGCGCCACCATCAGGGCCCAGAAACCAAAGAACACCAGCACGTCGGCCGCCGAAGGGCGTGCGCGGTAGCCCAACAGGTTTGCCAGCCACTTGCCGACGCCACTGCCGTCGTCCAGTAGCGCGCTGGTGTTCCAGAGTGGGTCGGGGCCGGGTGGAATCCACTCCAGGCCAATCAGCCGATCCGTCCCCAGCACCAGCATGCCAGCGGCAAACAGCAGCAGCAGGTTGGCGCTGACGCGCAGCACCTGCTGCTGCGGCAGAAAACGCAGGCCACGCGCTGCGGCCCAGGCGGTGATCCCCGCCAACGCAACCCCTGTCAGCGCCGAGGGCAGGAGAGCACCCCAGCCGACGCCCGAGGCAATGCCCTGGAGGAAGATTACGGTCTCCGACCCTTCGCGCGCCACGGCAACGGCGGCGACGGCAGCAATGCCCCAGGCGCCGCGCCGCTCGGCAGCGCGGTCCAGCGCGCTCTCCATCTCCCGACGCAGCCCGCGCGCGTGGCGCCGCATCCACAGCACCATCTGGGTCATGAGCACCGCAGCAAAGAGAATGAGCAGCGCCTGGAAGATTTCCTGCCCGCGGTCCGACAGGTTGCCCAGCGTTCCCTGCATCACGGCAGCCAGCGCCACCGCGAGTGCCAGGCCCGCTGCCACGCCGCCCCAGAGTCCGGCACGGGTCGTACGCCCGCCACCGCGGCCGGTGGACCAGGCCGCAAGAATGCCGATGACCAGCATGGCTTCCAGGCTTTCGCGCCAGACGATGACGAGGGCATTGAGCATGGAGGGGCTTTCAGCGCGCGACGATATGGCCTTGCGCCGTATCGGGATGGAAATCGCCAAAGAAGCGGTAGCTTCCGGGCTTGAGCGGCACGAACACCAGGAAGCTGGTGGCGCCAGGCGCCAGCACTTTTTCCTTCTTGAGCTCCAGGCTCTCGAACTCCTCGGCCTCTGGGCCAGCGTTGTGCAGCACAAGCTTGAAGCGCGTATTGGCGGGCACCACGATCTCGGTGGGTTCGAAGCGGCCGTTTTTCATTTCCAGCCGGAAGGTGGGCAGCTCCTGTGCCTGTGCTGCGCTCGCCGCCAGCAGCAGCCCCGCGGCGGTGAGTAGCAAGTGTTTGGGCACTCGCATCAGAACCCCACCCGGGCGCGCAGGCCAACCAGCGCGATTCCCTTGGCATCGGGATTGGCCGCCGGCCGCGAAATATATTGCAGGCTTGGTGTGATCTCTACGTGATCGTTCAAGTGCATGCGGTAGTACAGCTCGCCAATGCGCTCGGAACCGCGTGCCGCATAACCATAGTTGGCGGGATCCGCTGCCGATGCCGAGGCGTAGCGCCCGCTGGTGCGCAGCATGCCGAACGCCAGGCCCAGGCCATCGGAGCCGCGCCGCCAGGCCGAACCGTCGAGTTCTCCACCGATGGTGAACGCACCGTTGAACCGCACATGCCCGGAGGTCTGGTGGCCGTAACGCCCAAATAGCGTCAGCTCGTCTGTGACGCGCTGGTCCATCGAGAGACCCATGCCAGCGTGGCGAGCTTGACTGCCATCGAAATCGGTGCCGCGCGCATTGCTCCATGCATAGATGCGGTAAGTGCCAGGCAGATGGTTGATGCGTGGCGAGACCCAGGCCTGCGCGATCACGAAAGGTTTTCCGCTGCTACCGCTGAAGTTGGCGCCGTCGCCCGAGCCAAACACGCCCAGCGAAGTGCCCCATGGCATGGTTTTCTCGCTGGAGTTCTCGTACGCGGCTATCGCTCCAGGGGCGAAGCCGAAGTGGTCGGCACCCGTATCACCTCCGGAGTCGAGCAGAGGGTTGTGGACGAACACGTTGTTCGCAAAGCGCCGTGTCTCATCGTCGGCGATGGCGTTCTGGTCAAAGAAAGCAAACGGGTCAATCTTGCCGACGGTGAACACCGCCTTGTCAGAGGCTTTCTGGTCAAGCGGCACCTCCAGCTGGTACCAGGCCTGCGCCACCGTGAACTGGGTGTCATCCGCGTCGTTGCCGGCAAAGGCCGTGGTGTTGGCGGTGCCGGTGTAGGTGGGTCGCAGCGCCAAGCCATCACCTTGTCCAAAGCGTGCATGCAGAAACACCTTGCCCTTGTTGGCGCCAAAGTCACCCCCAGGCAAGGTCGCGGCCACGTCGCCGCGGTAGTTGGCACGGCTGCCGCTCGAACTCGGATCGGCAAGTGAACTGCGCCCTGTCTGCTGCACCATGCCGGTCAGGCTGCCTTCGACCCTGATGTCGTCCAATGCCTCGGCCAACTTGCTGGCCGGGCCTTTGAGCGCATCCTGCTGTGCTTCCACGGCCTTGAGGCGGGTGGCCAGTTCAGGCTCGTTTTCGCTGATGCGATCACTTTCCAGCGCGGTACGCAACTGCGCGTTTTGCGCTTCCAGGCGTTCCACGCGATCGGCCAGCGCCTTCACTTGCGCCATCAGCGCGTCGGAGTCGGTTGCGGCCTCGCTGGCAAGCGGCAGGGTCGCAGCGCACAGGGCCGCAGCCAGCGCGACGGCCTTGTGCGCAGGGAGCTTGCGCCGCATGTCAGTAGCCGCCCTTCTTGCCAATGCCAGCGTAGGTGAAGTCCCATTCCAGATCGACCGTCTTGAACCAGGGGCGCACGCCGGTCGCGCGGTCGGTATGCCGGCCAAAGTGCATACCCGTGGCATTTTCCTTGGCGTTGGGCGGGTAGATGGTGAACTTCACGTGGTACTTTCCGGGACCTGCGAGCTTGACGTTGTCGCCGTAGTGCGGGCCGTCGCTGGCCACCATGGGCATCATGTCGCCACGGATGGCTTCGCCCGAACCTTGTTTGGTCAGCTCGTATTTCACGAGCAGAAAGGGAATCCAGGTGCCTTCGGAGTAGCCATTGACGTTGCTGCTCAAGGCGTGGATGTCGGCTTCGAGGTGAATGTCGGATTCCGACACCTTGTGCATCATGCCTGCGGGTTCCATCTCGACCGGCTGCAGATAGACGGCCCCCACTTCCATGCCGGAGACGTTCTGGGGCGCACCAATCGGGTACTCCAGCGCCAGAGCAGGCAGACTGAGGCAGAGAGCGCCGGTCAGGGTGAGGGAGCGAAGCAGCATGTTGCGAGCCTTTGATAGATGTTGGAAAAGGGCTCAATCGGAGTTCAGTGAAGGTGCATGCGATTGAGAACGACTCGCATTCTAAAAGTATTTTGTGGAGAAAGTTTGCGCAGGATCAAGAATGCGTTGCTGGCGTGCCTCTGTGCTGGGAGAAGTGCCTGCGCATGGGCAGGCGCGCCTACTTTGCTCCCGCAGGACGCAAAAAAGCCGCGCTAGAGCGCGGCTTTTTTGCTGAAAGCGTGAACCTTTATCAAGGCAGACAGGCTGAACAAAGCAGCTAGCGGCCTCCGATGCGGAAACCGGAAGCACCAGGCTGATGCCCTCCTGGGAAACGCTACTCAGTCTTGGCGCTGAAGGGCGCAGACAAGGTCGTTCATGAGGCGTGGATCTTGCTGGGCCAGCGCCCACATTTCGCGGTCTTCGCGGGCCTTGCGGCGTGCAACCCGCCAAGCGGCCAGCATGGTGCCCAATCCGGATACCCGGTTGACCGCCGCTGCGGAGAAGGAAGGGGTGCGCAAAAAGGGCGAGTGGGCAAGCGTGGACATGGTGAAACTCCTGGCAAACAACGGCACCAATTGGTGCGATGGGTGAATACTAGGGTTTACCCGCGTGTTATTCAACTTTATGTTTGTGATGATGCTCATTCCTATCGTGAATATCATGCGTTTCCTCCTCTTTTGAACAGGCTCTTAGCAAGCTCCCCTGCCGTGCCTGACGCCTTTCGCCGTCTCGACCTGAATTTGTTGCGCGTGTTTGACGCGGTCATGGCAGAGCGCAGCCTGACGCGGGCGGCCCACAAGCTGGCGCTGACCCAGCCCGCCGTCAGCAATGCCTTGCGCCGCTTGCGGGAAACCCTGGGCGATGAACTGCTGCGCCGCAGTGGCACCGGCGTCGAGCCCACTCCGCGCGCGCAGGCGCTCTGGCCCGTGGTGCAGACCGCGCTGGCGCAGCTCGAAGCCGCACTGGCACCCGAGCGCTTTACTCCCCTGCAGGCCGACAACAGCTTTGTGCTGGCCATGGCGGATGCCACCGCCGCCGCGCTGCTTCCGCACATGGTGCGCATCCTGGCCGCCGAAGCGCCGGGCGTCTCCATGCGCGTACTGCCACTGGCCACGCGCGACCCGCGCCGCCTGCTGGACGACGAGACGGCAGACCTCGCCATCGGCTACTTCCCTGCGGTGCTGGCGGATCTGACCGCGCGCAACCAGACCGGCGACGCGGTGAGCTACGCCCACCAGCGCGTGTACGACGGCGAATATGTCTGCCTGATGCGCAAGGACCACCCGCTGGCTGCCAGCCCGCTGACGCTGGACCAGTACTGCGCCGCACGCCATCTGCTGGTGAGCTTTTCCGGCCGGCCTTACGGCTTTACCGATGAGGCGCTGGCAGCGATGGGGCGCGAGCGCCGTATCGTGCTCACCGTGAACCAGTTTTTCACGGCCGGGCGCATCGTTGCCAACTCCGATTTGCTGACCGTGCTGCCGCTGCATTTCTTTGGCGTCACCGGCCTCGAAGGTGCCTTGGTATGGCGGGCGCTGCCCCTGCAGTTGCCCACGGTGCATGTGGATGCGCTGTGGCACCAGCGTCGCGCCAGCGGCGCAGCGCACCGCTGGCTGCGCGAGGTGGTGGCCCGCGCAGCAAAGGCGGAGCACCTGCCTCAGCAGACTTCTGCTGCGCCGTAGAACGTCGACACGCACGCATGTCTCACCCTGCTTCGGCCCTGCACGGGGTAGGTTTTGCGTACAGAACGCGTGGTGCACCCGCTACCATGCGCCACGCGCGTTTGCGGCCCGATGCGTCGGCTGGCGCCAAGACCCCACTTTCTGGAGCTTCCCATGCACAAAATTCTGGCGCTTGCCTTGGCCGCAACGAGCGCGCTGGCCCTGACCTCCGGCGCCTGGGCGGAAAGTCCGGCGACTGGCCACATCCATTTGCTTTTGCTTGACGCGCAGCAGCAACCCGTCGTGCACGCCACCGTGCGCGGTGCCTGCCAGTCGGACGATGGCAGCTTCTTTGGCGGCCAGAAGCTGCCAGCGCCTTGGTCCTGCACCAGCGACGCCCAGGGTGTTTGCAGCGCAGAACTGCGCTTGCTGCCCAAACCGGGATCGGACCGCGCCAACGCCTGCAAGGCGCTGGCCGCCACCGAGATCACCGAGGCCGGCGCAGCAGCCGACAAGAGCAGCTACTTCACCTTCTTTGCCGACGGCCAGGCGCAGAGCTACAACCTGCTGCAAAAAGGCGCCAGCTGGAAGCATGGCGATTACTTCTTCAAATCCCTGGACAACCAGGCAGCGTTCGAGGCCCTGGTCGGCCGCAACGACAGCAATTTCTACAAGAGCCGTATCGCGCTCAAGGACGACCCCGCAGCCCCCGCGCTGATGCTGGACACCGCCGCCGCGCACGCGCCCGAGAGCCGCGAATACCCGAACACCGAATTTTTGCGGGTGCGCATCGACCGCAAGACGCACCAGCCATCGGTGCAGGTGGTCGTCACCGACACGTACACCGACTACAGCATGCATTTGCTGAGCGAGGCGCGCTATGGCGCTGCAGCGGGCGAGAAAAACGTGCCGCTCAGCGTGGACAAGCAAGGCTCCACCTGCAACATGCGCGACCTGTTCGAGCGCAAGTGCAGCTACCAGGAAAGCGCCAGTTTCCCCGTGGACATGGACGCCTTCCGCCAGGCTGCTGCCGCGTACCAGCCGGCCAGGCGCACGCAGTGGCGCTTTCAGATACGGGCCAAGTCGGGTCACGAACAGATGCGCACGCTGAGCCATGCCGAATTCCACGCCGTGGCGCAAGCGCTCGACGAGGTGCTGGCTGGCCAGCGCAACTAGGAGGCTGTTGGCGCTGGCAGGGCGAGAATCTGCCCATGAAGATTCAGCTGCTCTCCGACCTGCACCTGGAGGTGCACCCCGACTTCGCGCCCCAGCCGGCCCCAGGCGCTGGCGTGCTGGTGCTGGCGGGCGACATCGGCTCGTACCAAACAGGCTCGTTGCTCACGGGAGACGATTTCGGCCTGGAGCACTTCTCTCCGCTGCCGCAATACGCCGGCTGGCCGGTGCCGGTGATTTTCGTGCCCGGCAACCATGAGTACGACGCGCAGGATTTCCACGCCGCCCACGAGCGCCTGCGCGCCACCTGCGAGCGGCTTGGCCTGATCTGGCTGGAGCGCCAGACCGCCGTGCTGAACGGCGTGCGTTTTGTCGGTACCACGCTGTGGAGCGATTTCGACGCACTGGCCGACGACGCCCGCGTGGAGGGCGATCGGCGCTTGCAGATGCGCGAGAAGGCCTTTCGTGCCGCCAACTATTACCTGCGCACCACCGGTGCCACGGTGCACGGCGCAGCGCTGCTGGCGCCCGAGGTGCGCCAGCAGTCGCTGCAATGCCGGGAGTGGCTGGCGCAGGCCTTGGCCCAGCCCTTTGGCGGCCCGACCGTCGCCGTCACCCACTTCGCTCCCAGCCTGCGCAGCGCCGATCCGCGCTACGGTCTGAAGCCGGGCACCGCCGGTTTTTGCAATGCACTCGATGCCCTGCTGCCCCATGCGCGCCTGTGGCTGCACGGCCATCTGCACACGCCCATCGACTACACGGCGCAAGGCCTGCGCGCCGACGGCAGTTCCTGGCGCTGCAGGGTACGGGCCAATCCACTGGGCTATGCGCGCAAGAACGAGCAGCTGTACTTCGACCCCTTGTGCTGCGTCGAGCTTGGATCGTGAACACGGTTGAAGGGCGATTTTGATCGCTAGCTTCTATTTTTATAGCTGCTGGCGTATGCTGCATATGTGCTAGAAGCCATTTTCACCTAATTTTTCACATGAGCTGTGGGTCTGATGCCCTTCGAGCCCCTGCCCGTATGATGGCGCGAGCGCGGCGGCTTGGCGCTTGCGTGAGCAAAGGCGACCGCGGGTGCGCCCGATTTCTGTCACCGTACCTGGAGAAATGCGATGAATATCCTGCTCGCTGTCGACGGCAGTGCCTATACGAAGAAGATGCTGGCCTACCTGGCCGCGCACGATGAACTGCTGGGCCCCAAACACGCGTACAGCGTGATCACGGTGCAGGCCGAGCTGCCCGCCAGGGCGCGTGCGGCGCTGGGCAAGGACGTCGTGGACGAGTACTACGCCGAACAGGCGGAAAAGGTACTCGCCCCCGTCACCAAGTTCCTCGATCGCAAAGGCCTTACCACCAAGCGCATCGTCAAGATTGGTCCGGCCGGCGCCACCCTTGGCAAGGTTGCCGATGCCGGCAAGTACGACCTCCTGGTGATGGGCTCGCACGGCCATGGCGCGCTGGGTACGCTGGTCATGGGGTCCGTGACTACGCAGGTGCTGGCCAACAGCCGTGTGCCGGTGCTGATCGTGCGCTGAGCGCGCCTCGGCAGGTGGTAGGCGGGAAGGTGCACCGCGCGCTTTGAACAGGCGCTTAGCGTGCGCGCAGCCCGTCAAAGCAGGTGCGGAGCACCAGATCCATGATTTCGTCGTTCTTGTACAACCCGCTTTCCTGCAGAAAGCCGACGACGGTGTCGCAGGCCCGGGCGTAGAGCGTGTAGAGCACCACGAGCGGCGGCAACTGGGGGTCCAGTACGCCCTCAGTTTGCGCCTGTACGATCCATTCGCCCAATGTGTCGCTCAGAAGCACCACACCATCGGCATAGTCCTTGTTGCTCATGAGGACGGCACGCAGCGTGGAATTGTGGCTGGGCAACAGCGGCATTTCGCCTTCCAGCAGCCGCTCAAGGGACCAGCGCACCACTGCGCGCAGCTTGTCCACGGCTGCAAGGGTGGGGTCAAGGCCGGCCACATGGGCGTTCACCAGGTGCAGCACCTTCACCATGGCGGCGCAGCAGAGGTCTTCCTTGCTGCCAAAATGTTTGTACAGGCTGGCTTTGGCGATGCCGACGCCACCGGCCACGTCGTCCATGGTCATGCAGTCGAACGATTTCGACCCCAGCAGGTCGCAGGCCGTCTGCAGAATGGCGCGCTCACGCGCCTGGTGCATCTGTTCTTTGAAGGAAACCTTGGGGGGAGCGTTGTCCATGGCCCAATGGTATACAGATCAGTTCAAATGTGAATAGGCGGGTCGCACAAAAACCATGGGGTTTACTCGCATTTTCCGCTCGCCCGGCAGGGGGCCATGGCGTGGCCGGGCCCGTCGCGGTTCAAGCCAGTGCCGCGCCAGCCCCGGCAATCAGGGCATCGGTCAGCGCATTGAGCACGGCGGACTCCAGGTTCCAGCAATGCCAGTACAGCGCAATGGGCAGCGAACTGCCGGGCGCCAGATCGACCAGGCTGCCGTCTTCTATGTGCGCCCGCACCAACAACTCGGGCAGCACGGCCACCGCCCAGCCGGCCTGAACCGCACGCAGCTGTCCCTCTGTACTGGGAACGAACAGCTGGTGCAGCGAAACCCGTTTAAGACCAAAGATACGGGCGACGAATTCGGCCGACATGTCGTCCTTGCGGTTGAACGAGACAAACGGCACCTCACGAAAGCTGTGCTGCGTCAGGCCCCTGGGCAGGCAGCGCTCGGCAAATTCGGCCTGCGCCACGGCGACGTAGCGCATGGCGCCCAGCGGCACCATGCGACAGCCGCGCAGTGCCTGCTTGACCGTGGTGACGCAGCCCAGCACCTGGCCCGAGCGCAGCCATTCCTGTGTGAAATCCTGGTCGTCGGCGATGATTTCCAGCGGCAGGCGCTGGCGCGCCAGGGGGCCGAGCGCCTCCAGCGCCCAGGTGGCAATGCTGTCGGCGTTGACGGCGATGGCGATGCGCTCTTCCTCGCGCCCGCCGCCCTGCGAACTTGGCGTGAGCTCCTGCAGATCACGCTCCAGGTCGGCGCGCAGCAGGCGCACCTGCTTAGTGTGCTTGAGCAGCATTTGCCCAGAACTGGTAGGTCGCAGCGGGCGGCTGCGCACGATCAGCACCGACCCCACCTGCGCCTCCAGCGCCCGCAGGCGCTGCGAGACGGCTGACTGCGTCACGTTGAGGCGCTGCGCTGCGCGTTCGAAGCCGCCCTCCTCAATGATGGCGGCAAGACATTCAAGGGCAATCGGGTCGAAGGTGCTCATGGCGGCGCAGTTGGGTGCATCAGCAAAACTGATGGCAGGTGAACGGCGCTGATTGTGTTTTTTTAGTGGCACGCTGTCGAGTGGCGATGAACCCGAAAAACCACAGCGCTGCCGGCTATCCGTTCCGGCATCTGCAGGGCAGGGGCTTGTGGTCTGTGCCGCAGCACACGGCAGGGAGTCTGAATAAATACCAGGTAGCTATAATTTATGTAGCTAACAATTCAATGTAGATAAGCGTGAAAGGCCAAAAACACTGAAATCTAGGGTGGCGAAACCTGCGCTGCCAATTCACTTCTTGCGCTGCACGATCAGGTTGCGCCGTGCGTCTTCGGGGTAGGCAAATGTCACGGCGCCAGCCTGTACCTTGCCCATGACCAGCATGTTGGCGGTCAGTGCATCTTTGTCTTTGTTGCTGAACGGATGCTCGTAGGTGGCCACCACGCCGTAGTACACCCGAGGAATGTTCTCCAGGGCCGTCTTCATCGCGGGGCCCGTCAGCTTGCCATCGCGGATGCCCAGCAGGGCGTAGGTGAACAGATAGACCGCGTCGTACCCTTGGGCCGCCGCCATGGGCACCACCAGTTTCTTGCCCCACTTGTGGGTGTAGGCACTCAGAAACGCCGCGCGCCGTTCGTTGCTTGGCTCGGCAATGAAGGTCTGCGCCATCAACGCCCCCTCGGCGGCCTCTTTTGCTCCGTCAATGAAGAAGGGGAAGGACAGCGGCCAGGCACCTACCTGTGGCACCTTCCAGCCAATGTCGCGTCTGCCGTTGGCAATGGCCGCGTTTTCCGGGCCCACGGTGTAGCTGAAGACCACGTTGGCGCCCGCATCGCGGGCGGTCTTGAGTTCGTCTTTCAGATCGGTGACGCCCAGCGGGAAGCGGGTGATGTTCACGGGCCGCAGCTGGTGTGCTGCGAGGGCGGCCTCCACGTCCTTCAAGCCCGCCTCGCCGTAGCCGGTGGTGTCGGCAAAGATCGCCACCTTGGTCCAGCCGCGCTTGACCAGGTCGTTGACCACGAAGGGTGCCTGGATGGCGTCGCGCGCCGAGTTGCGGAAGATATAGCTCTCGGCCGGTGGGTACTTGGCGGTGAGCGGTGTGCCCGTGGCGCAGGGGATGATCAACGGAACCTTGGCGTTCTGGAATACGGCCAAGGATTTTTCCGCGACCCCGGTATTGCAAAAACCAATGGTGCCGAGCACGCCTTGGGCGACCAGGTCTTGCGCCCCCTTGAGGCCCACATCGGGCGTCCCCTGGTCGTCGCGAATGACCAATTCCAGCGGGCGCCCAAGGTAGCCCCCGACAGCGTTGATCTCATCGACGGCCAGCTTGATGCCCTGGAGGAGCGGGGTGCCGAAATCCGAAGAAGCGCCGGTGAAGGGGCCAATGACGCCCAGCTTCACAGACGTTGCGGGCTGGGCTGCTGCCAACAGTGGCAGAGCGGCGCACAAGGCCAACAGGCCGCGCAGTGCGCGGGCGCGCGGGTGGTGCGTAGTGCTCATGGTGTCTCCGAAGTGCGGCACCTGCCGGCCGCCCGCACAGCATGATGCCAAGCACGCAGCGCCGTGTCCGGCGTTTACCCTGTGTCTGCGGGGGGTTGTCAGTGAACCGAAAGCTTGCCGGGTTCGGGTTTTTCGTGCGCCTCGCGCACATCGGTGAGCAAGTGGGCATCCATCCAGCGAAGCAAATCGGCCCACATGTCGTGCTGTTCCCCTTCCTTGGGCATGCGCAGAGCGTTGGGCAGCTCGATGGTTACCACCGGAAGGCCCTTTTTCAGGCCGCCGAAATAGCCCAGCGATCCTGGAAACACGCCCACCTGCTCCAGGCGCAGCGCGCCCAGCTGGCGTGGCGGCGCCATGGGCCCGTCGAAATCGAGCAGGCCATACGGCGCGTGAATGCTCACCACGAGCTGCGGCTTGAAGCTCTCGATCTGGCTGTTCAGAAAACGTGTTTCGGGTTCTGACAGGGACGAAGGCCCCGGCCAGCGACGCGGGTCCTTGTGGGCGCGCCTTTGCCAGTGCAACGGTGCGTCGTGGTCCCAGCCTGGGGTGCGGAAGTTGCGGTTCAGATCCACGCCATGGGCATTGGTGCGCTGGGGCTTCTTGGCCAGCAGCCCGTCCGGGTTAGCCACTGGTACAAAGCGCCAGTGCACGGCGCGTGGCGTCTTGCCGGCCAGCGCGATCCAGCGCAGTGCCAAAGCCCCGGCAGTGAGTTCATCGCCATGGATGGCGCCAATCACCAGCACGCGCAAGGGGTCAGCCTGCGCGGCGCTGCCCGGCGCCTCACGGGTCACGTCGCGCCAGTACAGGGGGACGCCGTTGCGCGAGAAGGCGCCGCTTTCTTCCAGCCTGGCTGCCGCGCAGGTGGCGTAGGAGACACTGGGCAGGCGTGGCACCAGCAAGCTGCAGGCAGCGGCCGCTGCCGGCATGGGCAGACGTGGTTCCGCGAAGGCCAGGGGGCAGGTACTTGCCAGCAGACAGGTGGCGAGCCAGCGCAGCGCGCGCCGCAGGGGAGCGCCGCGCATCAGTGCAGCACCCGCGGCGCCGCGAGGAAGCTCAGCAGGGCAGCATCAAAGGCCTCGGGTGCCTCCAGTTGGGGCCAGTGGCCGATGCCCGGCAGGCTCACGCGCTGGGCATCCGGCAGAAGCCGGGCCAGGGCGTCCAGGGCCTCGGGCGCGAGACTTCGGTCTTGCGCGCCGCCAATTACCAGGACTGGCTGGTGGATGCGCGCAAGCTCGCTGGCCGTGCGGCCGAACGCTCCCATGGCGTCCAGCGCGCGCGCATAGGTCGCGCGGTGCACCATAGCCATGGCGTGCTGCGCCAGGCGTGCGCCTTCGGGCAGCGCGCCAGAACCCATCTGTTGGGGCACGAGACGCTCGGCCAACTGTTCCATGGAGTGGCCCGCGGCCAGCGCCTGCTTGCGCGGCTTGTGCCAACGCGCGAGCGCCTGTGCACCGAGCGGCGGGCCCCCCGCGCACAGCACCAGGCCGTCAACCCTTGTGTCGCCGGTCCGCAGTGCCAGCTCAAGCGCCAGCATGGCGCCCAGGCCATGGCCCACCAGGGTGAGGTGCTCGCATTCGAGCGCCGCGATCAGCGTCTGGCAGCGGCGTGCCAGCCCGAGAAAATTGTAGGGTTCCACCGGGGCACTGTGGCCGTAGCCCGGCATGTCCCAGGCCACGGCACGGTAGCCCTGGCTGGCCAAGGTTTCCACTTGGGGGGCGAAACTCAGGTGCCCGCTGTCAGCGTCGTGCAGCATGAGCACGGTCGGGCCGGAACCCAGAGTGGCAAACGTGGGGAGCAGGGACATCGACGGGGCAGCAGCGCCGCAGGTGTCGGCACGTTTTCGATCAGGGGCACATAATAGCCCGCCCTGTGCCGCCGTTCCCTGTGCCTAGCCTCCTACAGCCCCGCTCTCCCGAATTTTCCACCCGCGAGTTTCGCGCTGCCCTAGGCATGTTTGCCACCGGGGTGACGATTGTGACCGCGCGCGCGGCCGACGGGCACCTCGTCGGGCTGACGGCCAACTCGTTCAATTCGGTCTCGCTCTCGCCGCCCCTGGTGCTCTGGAGCCTGGCCCATGCCGCCGCCTCCATGGCGGCGCTGTCGGCGGGTTCGCACTACGCCATCAATGTGCTTGCGGCGGATCAGCAAGCGCTGGCCGAGCGCTTTGCCGCGCGTGGCGTGGACCGCTGGGCCGGCGTGCGGCACACGCCAGGCGTTGCCGGAGCCCCCTTGCTGGAAGGTGCGGTGGCACATTTCGAATGCTTCAACCGCAGCCGCTACGACGAGGGCGACCACGTCATTTTTGTCGGTCAGGTGGAGCACTGTGTCCATCGCCCAGGCGTGGCGCCGCTGCTCTACCACGGTGGGCGCTTCTATACCGAGCACCCTTTGTAGGCAGATCTCCCTTGCGTCGCCTTCGGCGCCATCCCCCTTCCCGCATCGCTGCGTGCTCCGGGAAGGGGACACTGCCAGCCCGGTCGGGCGGCCCTTGCGCGGGGGGGGCGCTGGGTAGGGCGCGTTCGCTTCAGGCATTGCCTTAAAGTCAAAAAGCGGAACCAAAGCCCTGCTTTGGGGTTTGCGCCGTGGCGCCTTGCTTGCCCATCATCGGGTTAGGCAGGAACAGACGGATCCGTGGGATGTAGGCACCCTGTCGTGTGCTGGCCATGCGGCAACAGGGTTGGGCAAAAGGGTGCCAGCATGCTTTTGCCCCGCCTTGGCACCACGGGGGTTGAATCCGCTGCTCCTGCGAGACCTTGAACACGTTCTGAGCACTGTCACGGATGTCTGCTGTGCATGGTTTGGACATAAGCCCCTTTGCTGGACTGCGAAAAGGGAGGGCGCGTTTTGACATTCGTGCTCAGGCTGAAAAAATGGGCCGTGTCTGTTCCCCATGCAGCGCGCTGCGCTGCCCACCCACTGGAGATCCATGTTTCGAGCCAACCCCTTGCCCACCCTTCTCACCGCGCTGGCCCTTCTGGCGGGCAGCACGGCCGCCACGGCACGCGAGATGGTGGCCGTCAACCGCACCGAGATCAACATGCGTTCCGGCGCCGGAACCCACCACCAAGCGCTGTGGGTGCTCAGCCGGGGCTACCCGCTGCAGGTGCTGTCGCACAAAGGCCAATGGCTGCAGGTTCGCGACTTTGAGAACGACCGTGGCTGGGTTTTCAAGCCGCTGACCAGTACCCACAGTCCGCACCACGTGGTGAAAGTGCAGGTGCTCAACATTCGCAGCAAGCCCAGCTTGCACAGCCGCGTGCTGGCCAAGGCGGCGCGCGGCGAAATCCTCAAAACGCTGGGTCGCAAGGGCGACTGGGTCAAGATCAAGCAGGAAGACGGCCCCATGGGTTGGGTGTCGAGGCGACTGGTGTGGGGCTGGTAGACGCCGAGCCTAGTGCGCCTCGGCCTTCACCTGGGCTGCGCGTGCTCAGCCTCAATGTCGGCCTGTGCCAGCGCCTCCGCGCTGGTGAGCGCTCGGTGCTCTCGGGCATTGGCAAGCGCCCAGTGGCGGGCCCAGTCGCCGTGCGCCGCCTGGGCCTCGGCGGCGACGAGCAGGCGGACCTGAGCGTGCACGGCGGCCTGGACAAGGCCGTCTATGCCTACCCGGCGTCGCATTACCCGTTTTGGCAGGCCGAACGGCGCGCACGGGGTGTCGGCCTGTTGGGCGAAGACCTGCCGCCGGGCTTTATGGGCGAGAACCTCACGGTCGACGGCCTGCTGGAGCATGAGGTGTTCGTGGGCGACCGCCTGCACTTCCCGGACTGTGTGCTGCGCATCACTGCGCCCCGCGAACCCTGCTACAAATTCAATGTGGTGATGGGCTTTGTCCAGGCGGGCCGCACCATGGCTCAGACGGGACATTGCGGCTACTACCTGGCTGTGGACCAGCCAGGGACCATTGCCGCCGGCCAGAGCGCCTGGCTGCAGCCCGGCCAGCGGGCCTTGAGCATTGCGCAGGCCATCGCGGGCAAGTGGGCCAAGCACGCGCGCTAGCGCGGCCCACCCAAAAAGAGTCATTTTTTGATAGCTGCCAGCGCTTGCTGCACAAGCGCTAGAGCCCCATTTCGTTTAAAAAGTCAGCGCGCTGCCTCAGGCAGCTCGATCTTCACCTCCAGCACCTCCAGGTTGTCCTGGCGCTCCAGGCTCACCTTGAGGTCTTCGGGGTTGATCTTCACGTACTTGCTGATCACCGCCACCAGTTCGCGCTGCAGCGCGGGCAGGTAGTCGGGCTCGGAGGCGTTGCGGCCGCTGCGTTCGTGCGCCAGGATGATCTGCAGGCGTTCCTTGGCGACACTGGCGGTTTTCTTCTTTTCGCCCAGCAGAAAGGAGAGGAAGGACGCCATGGCTTATTTGCTCCCGAACAGGCGTTTGAAGAAACCAGGTTTCTCGGCGTCGATGAAGCGCAGCGGCTTGTCTTCGCCCAGGAAGCGGTCGATCACGTCCTTGTAGGCCTCGGACACATCGGTGCCCTGCAAATGAATGGCAGGCAACCCCTGGTTCGAGGCCTGCAGCACCACCTCGGATTCGGGGATGACGCCGATGAGCTTGATGCGCAGGATGTCCTGGATGTCTTCCAGGCTCAGCATCTGCCCTTCCTGCACCCGGCCGGGGTTGTAGCGCGTGATGAGCAGGTGCTCCTTGATGGGTTCGCCGCCTTCAATGGCGCGCTTGGTCTTGCTGCCGAGCATGCCCAGGATGCGGTCCGAGTCGCGCACCGACGACACCTCGGGGTTGGTCACCAGCAGCGCCTCGTCGGCAAAGTGCATGGCCATCAGCGCGCCGCTCTCGATGCCGGCGGGCGAGTCGCAGACGATGTATTCAAAGTCCATCGCCGCCAGGTCTTCGAGAATCTTGCCCACGCCGTCCAGCGTGAGCGCGTCCTTGTCGCGCGTCTGGCTGGCGGCGAGCACGAACAGGTTGTCGCAGTTTTTGTCCTTGATCAGCGCCTGGTGCAGGTTGGCTTCGCCCTGGATCACGTTGATCAGGTCGTACACCACGCGGCGCTCGCACCCCATGATGAGGTCGAGGTTGCGCAGGCCGACGTCAAAGTCGATCACGGCGGTCTTGTGGCCGCGCAGGGCGAGGCCGGAGGCAAAGGCGGCGCTGGTGGTGGTCTTGCCCACGCCACCCTTGCCGGAGGTCACGACGACGATTTTGGCCATGTGTAGAGGTCTCTCGATGGGTTTGCTGTTGAATGAAGTATCAGTTTTCAGGGTCTATGCACCGC
>NZ_JBWKZM010000036.1:22169-49784 GCF_059424465.1 Simplicispira sp. GW247-4R2A
GCAGTGGCGCTCGGCATGGTCGCGGCCCATGCCAGGGCTCCCGCGCAAGGGCCGCCCCGCCGCGCTGGGAGCGTCCCCCTGCCCGCGGCGCGCAGCGCTGCGAGAGCGGGGGGAAGGAGCGAAGCGACATAGGGGGGGTGTTTCATCAGTTTTCAGGGTACATGCACCGCAGTGGCGCTCGGCATGGTCGCGGCCCATGCCAGGGCTCCCGCGCAAGGGCCGCCCCGCCGCGCTGGGAGCGTCCCCCCTGCCCGCGGCGCGCAGCGCTGCGAGAGCGGGGGGAAGGAGCGAAGCGACATAGGGGGGTGTTTCACTTGAGCGGCTCGATCAGCAGCTTTTCGCCGTCGAGCCGCACCTGGGCCGGTTTGCCCAGCACCTCGGGCGGCATGGCCACCTCCGTGGTGCGGTAAATGCCGGCGATGGAGACGAGCTGGGGTTCCAGACAGGTCGTGAAAATGCGCGCCGCCGTGTTGCCGCGCGCGCCGGCAATGGCGCGGCCCCGCAGTGGGGCATAGACGTGGATGTTGCCATCGGCAATCACCTCGGCGCCAAAGCTCACCACCGCCAGCACCACCAGATCGGCGCCGCGCGCGTACACCTGCTGGCCTGAGCGCAGGGGTTTGTCGATCACCAGGGTTCCGGGGCCGGGCACCGGGACTTCAATGGGGACCTCGACTTGTACCTCGCGCACCACTTCGCGCGGCGCGGCCTCGGTACGCTGGAAGGCGGCGTCGGGCGCGGGCGCGAGGCCCGCTTCAGCAGCGGCGGCCATCTGCGCCGGGTTGCCGCCGCGCACGGCCACCGGCAGCGTGCAGTGGGCGCGCAGCGCAGCGCAGAGGGCGGGGAAGTCGAGCGCCCCGTCCAGCTCGCGCAGCAGTGTCAGGTCGATGAGCACCGCGTCGTGGTCGAAGAAACCGGGGTCGTCCGCCAGCCGATCGGCCAGATCGGCGGCGAGCTGTGCGGGGTCGGGGGAGCGCAGCAGCACCGCCACCACGGGGAGCGACGCGCTTTTGAGTTCCAAACGGGTGCGGGCCGTGCCCGCCGTGTCTGCGGCCATGGGGTGTGAAACAGGGGCGCGCAAGGATTGAGAGCCCATCGCGCGCGAAAAGGCCCGAGTGTACCGGGCAGGCGCCCGCGATCTAGTCTAGGGATGCCCCTGGCCGCCCGGCTCGTGCTGCCAGGGCGGCAGGTGGGCGCCGCAGTGGTGGCAGTGGAGCGCTTCGGGCAGATGGCCCTCGGTCAGGCATTCGTGGCAGGTGCGCGTGGTCGGCGTGGGTAGTGTGGTCGGGGACGAGAAGCGCTGCGCGGCCATCTCTGCCGTCACGATGCCGGTAGGCACGGCCAGGGTGCCCCAGCCGAGCAGCATCATCACCGACGAGAAGAATCGCCCCAGCTCGGTGCGCGGCGTGATGTCGCCAAAACCCACCGTGGTCATGGTGGTGATGGCCCAGTACACGGCGGTGGGAATGCTGGTGAAACCGTTTTCCGGCCCTTCCACCACGTACATCACCGTGCCCATGACCAGCACAATCATCAGCACGCCGGAGATGAAGACCACGATTTTGCGCCGGCTGGCGCGCAGCGCGTGCGCCAGGCTGCGGTACTCCACCACATAGGCCGAGAGTTTGAACACGCGAAAGATGCGCAGCAGGCGCAGCACGCGCACGTCGATCAGCGCATGCGCGCCCGGCAGCAGCAGCGCCAGGTAGGTCGGCAGCAGGGCCAACAGGTCGACGGTGCCGAAAAAGCTCGTCGCGTAGCGCAGCGGGCGCTGCACCGTGGCCAGGCGCGCCAGGTATTCCAGCGTGAAGAGTACGGTAAAGATCCACTCAGCCACCTGGAACGCGCGGTGGTAGTGGGCGCCCAGGGCGGGCACGCTGTCGGCCATCACCACCGCCACGCTCAGCAGAATGCACGCTATCAAGACCTGGTCGAACCAGCGCCCGGCGCGCGTGTCGGCCTCGAAAATGATGGTGTAGACCCGCAGGCGCCAGCCGTGCAGCGCGTTGGCAGGGTTGTCAGGCAGTGCGCTCATGCGGGCACTGTAAGGCACTGTGGAACAAGGCCCTTTGCCGCCATCCGCAGCGGTGCACGGGCCCAGCGCCGAATGGGACCGCCGCCCATAATCGCCACATGCCCGATACGCGCAAAGCCCATCTCGACACGCTCGCCATTTCGCTGCTGCTCGCCTGCTGCATGTTCTGGGGGTTCCAGCAGGTGCTGATCAAAGCCACGGTGACCGAGGTGGCGCCGGTGTTCCAGGGTTTTGTGCGCTTTGCCATGGCGACGGTCGCGGTCCTTCTGTGGTGCTTGTGGCGCCGCGTGCCGTTGCTGCCGGAGCGGCAGTCCCAGGCCGCTCGCGGCGCGCTGTGGAGCGGTTTGCTGGCTGGCGCGCTGTTTGCTGGCGAGTTCGCCTGCATCTACATCGGCCTGCAGTACACGCAGGCCTCGCGTCTCACGGTGTTTCTGTACTGCGCGCCATTCTGGGTGGCGTTGATCCTGCCGCGCTTCGTCGCCGGCGAAGGTCTGGTTGGCTGGCAGTGGCTGGGCCTCGCCGGTGCTTTCGTCGGCGCCGCGCTTGCCCTGGGCGACGGGCTGTGGCACCCCGCCGTGCAGGCCCAGCCGCTGGCCTGGCTAGGCGACTTGCTCGGGCTGACCGCCGGCTTGATGTGGGGGCTGACCACCGTGGTCATCCGCAGCACGCCTGTCGGGCGTTTGCCGCCCGCCAAGCAACTGCTCTACCAGGTGGGGGTGAGCACAGCGGTGTTGCCACTGCTCTCGCTGGCGCTGGGCGAGCGCTGGTCGCTGGACCTGAGCACCTTTGCCTGGATGTCGCTGCTGCTGCAGTCGCTGGTGGGCGCCTTTGCCAGCTATCTGGCGTGGATGTGGATGCTGGCGCACTACAACGCGACCAAGATGTCCTCGTTCGTGTTTCTCACGCCAGTGTTTGCCCTGCTGTTCGGCGCGCTTTGGCTGGGCGAGCACATCACGCCTGGTTTGCTGGCGGCGCTTGGTCTGGTAGCGGTGGGCATCGTGGTGGTCAACCGGCGCCCGCGCGCGGCAGCTGCCTGAACCGAAGGTTGCTTCTGATTTCGTAGCTGCTAACGCATGACAGTAAAGCGCTAGAGGCCAAAAACACTCAAAATTTCGGAATGCGAATCCGGCTGATCATCAGCGAACCCGACAGCGCGAACAGCAGCACCAGCGGGTGCAGGCGCCAGCCGGCCAGCTGCCAGTGGCCGAACC
Source organism: Simplicispira sp. GW247-4R2A (assembly GCF_059424465.1). Taxonomy (NCBI): domain Bacteria; kingdom Pseudomonadati; phylum Pseudomonadota; class Betaproteobacteria; order Burkholderiales; family Comamonadaceae; genus Simplicispira; species Simplicispira sp. GW247-4R2A. The sequence goes on from NZ_JBWKZM010000036.1 coordinate 25,416, forward strand.
ACAGCGATTCGCGTACCGCGCCCAAGGCTGCGACGAGCGCCAGCAGGGCGACAAGCGCGATGGAGGTCGGAATCGGCGTGCCTTCGAAGTACTTCACCTTGCCATCTTCGCCCGACAGCGTTTCGGCCGTCACGTTGTAGCGCGCCAGGCGCGAGACGCCGCAGGCGACAAAGTAGGCCAGCACGATGCGGTCCCAGCCGCCCTGCATGCCGCAGGCGTAGGCCAGCACCGCAGGGGCCACGCCGAAGGAGATGACGTCGGCCAGCGAGTCGAGTTCGCGCCCCATGGCCGAACTCTTTTGCCGCCAGCGCGCCACGCGGCCATCGAGCACATCAAAAATGAGCGCGGCCAGCACCAGTGCGGCGGCGTAATACACATGCTGCCGGTTGCCGTTTTCCAGGTAGGTCATGGCGGAAAACAGCGCGCCGACGCCGCAGACGGCATTGCCCAGCGTGAACCAGTCGGCGAGGTGGAACTCGCGAATCATGGAAAAGCGCTTGGGGCGTTCAGCGGTGGGGGCGGTCATGGGGGCCTTCCGGCAGAGGTCGGGGCTTGATTATGGAAGAGCGCTTCGCATATGCGCTGTCGGTGAAATGCGCATTTGCGTCTGCAGAGAGGTTCAAAAATGACAGCGCTGCAGAACCCTCTGCGCGCCGCGCCCAGCGGATGCTAGATGCAAGCCGCAGCCATCACAACGCGATGACGAGGGTTTGCAACGCCGCAGACCGCCCGAGGTACGGATGCGCGGCGGCGCGTGAGGGACTTGTTCTGCATTGCCTTAGGCGTGGCGCGCTGCGTGCTCGGCGGCGTAGGCCACGTACCAGTCCAGGCACTCCGGGTTGGCCATGGCGTCGCGGTTGAGCACCTTGTCCAGCGGTTGGCCCAGCAGCAGCTTCTTGATGGGCAGTTCCTGCTTCTTGCCGCTGAGGGTGCGCGGTACCTGCGCCACCTGCACGATGGCGTCGGGCACGAAGCGCGGTGAGAGTGCCGTGCGGATGGCGGCTGTCAGGCGCGCGCGCAGCGCATCGTCGAGCACCACACCGGCGCGCAGCACGACGAACAGCGGCATGAAGCTCTCGCGCCCCAGGTATTCCAGGTCCACCACCAGGCTGTCGAGCACTTCGGGCTGGGCCTCGACGGCGCTGTAGAGCTCGCTCGTGCCCATGCGCAGGCCGTGGCGGTTGAGCGTGGCGTCCGAGCGGCCGTAGATGACACAGCCCGGGTGGGCAGCGCTGCCAATCTCGATCCAGTCGCCATGGCGCCAGACGGCGCCCATGGCTGGCGGGCCGTCGCCCCCGCCGGGCTGGCGGCCGTGGCCGGGAGGAAAACTGTCGAAGTAACTGCTCACATAGCGCTCGCCGCTGTCATCGCCCCACAAATACAGCGGCATCGAAGGCAGCGGCTGGGTGCACACCAGCTCGCCCACCGCGTCCAGCACTGGACGGCCTTGCGCGTCCCAGGCCTCGACGGCGGCGCCCAGCATGCGGCACTGCATGCGGCCGGGGGTTTGCGGCAGTTCACGGTTGCCACCGAGGAAGGCGCCGGCGAAGTCGGTGCCGCCGGAAATGTTGGCCCACCAGATCCCATCGGGCCGCTCGCCATCCACGCCAGCCCGCGCCATAAAGCGGGTGCCCCATTGCTGCACCTCGGCCGAGAGCGGCGAGCCCGTGGAGCCAAGTGCGCGGATGCGCCTCAGGTCGCCGCATTGCGCGGGCGCAATGTCGGCCTTCATGCAATTGGCGTAGAAAGCGGCGCCCGCGCCGAAGAAGGTGGTGCCGGTGTCGGCGGCAAAGCGCCAGAGCACCGTCCAGTCGGGCAGGTCTTTCGATCCGCCGGGGTTGCCGTCGTAAATCACGCAGGTGGTGCCCGAGAGCAGGCCCGCCATCTGCGCGTTCCACATCACCCAGCCGGTGGAGCTGTACCAGTGGTAGCGCTCGCCCCAGCTGTTGGGCGCGTAGCTGCAGCCCACGTCGTTGTGCAGTGCGCCGAGCGCCATCTGCACCAGCACCATGCCGCCGTGGCCATGCACGATGGGCTTGGGCAGACCCGTGGTGCCGCTGGAATAAACGATCCAGATCGGGTGGTCGAACGGCAGCCAGAGCGGCTCGAACGCGGCGGTTTCAGCATCATTTTGGCTGCTGGCGCTTGCCCAGTCTGCCCAACCAGCTATGGAAACAGAAGCATCCAGATTGCCCACGACCACCGCGTGCCGCACGCTCGGCAGGCTCTCGCGCAGCTGTGCGAGCACCGGCAGGCGGTCGTACGCCCGCCCGCCGTGCACCACGCCATCGACGCCGATGAGCACCTTGGGTTCAATCTGGCGGAAGCGGTCGAGCACCGCTTGCGTGCCCATGTCGGGTGCGCAGATGCTCCAGACGCCGCCCACAGCCACCGTCGCCAGGAAGGCCACCGCCGTCTCGGGCGTGTTGGGCAGGTAGGCCGCCACGCGGTCGCCGCTTTGCACGCCCGCCGCGCGCAAATGCAAGGCGAAAGCCGCCACCTGCTGCTGCAGCGCGGGCCAGGAGAGCTCGCGCTGCTCGCCGCGCTCGTTGCGCGCGACGATGGCGGGCATGCCCGCCGCGTCGGCCCCTGCGACGTGGCGCAGCACCTGGCGCGCGTAATTGAGCTGCGCGCCGGGAAACCACTGCGCGCCTGGCATCACATTCTTTGCCAGCACGCCGAAATGCGGCGTGGGCGACTGGATGTCGAAAAACTCCCAGATGCTCTGCCAGAACACGTCCAGCTCGGTGGTGGACCAGCGCCACAGCGCGTCGTAGTCGCCAAAGTGCAGGCCGCGCTCGGCACGCAGCCAATCCTGGTACAGGCGGATCTGGGGAATATGGGGCGCTTGCATAGGAGGTGCAGGGTAGCGCTGTGCGCCGCAGAGGGCGACTAGGGTTTGCACGGTTGTACAAGAAATTTGTACGAACGTTCAATGCCGACATGCCAACGCCCAAACTCTCGCGCGGAACCCGCGCGCGACCCACTGCCAGCCAGCGGCCGGACCGCCGTGCGGCTATCCTGCTGGCCGCCGAGAGGCTGTTTGCCGAGCATGGCTACCACGCGGTATCCATCCGGAAGATTGCCCAGGAAGCTGGCGTTCCGCTGGCGCTGGTGGGCTACTACTTTGGGCAAAAGCACGAACTTTTCCACGCCATCTTTGCCCATTGGCGCAGCACCATTGCCGAGCGGCTGGCCTTGCTTGCCGAGGCGGAAACGGGGCCGCGCGATGCGCAGTACCTGCACCGAATCGTCCACGCCTTTGTCCAGCCCGTGCTGCAACTGCGTGCCAGCAGCGAAGGCGAGTACTACGCGCTGCTGGTGGCGCGCGAACTCCTGTACCGCACACCCGGGTCCGAGCAGGTGCTGGCCGACTTCTTCGACCCCATGGCCCATGCCTTCATTGCCGCGTTGCAAGCGGCCTGCCCAGGCAGTACGCGGGCGCAGACCGCTTGGGCCTACCAGTTCACCATAGGTGTGCTGCTGCACCATCTGATTGATAGCCGGGTTGAGCGCTTGTCACTCGGTGCCAACACGCCGCACGACCCGCAGGCGGCCCCGCTGCTGACGGCGTTCCTCACGGCAGGAATCGCTGCGTTGCTGCTGCCGACGGCGCCGATCCCAGAGGCTGAAGCAGTCCGTTGCGCCCCCATGGCGCCTGCAGCGCTTGTTTCGTGAGCGTTTGGCCTGCCTCGCGGCAGATCGCTCAGTGGGGCGCGCTTGGCGCTGCAGCCGTCTTGCGGCGCGTGCGCAGGCCGATGACGCGGCAGGCCAGCTGCGTCAGTTCCTCCACCACCGCCTCCTGCGGCAGGCGGCCATCCGGGCGGTACCAGTGAAAGAGAAAGCCTGGCAGGCTGCAGGCCGCCAGCGCCGTGATCTTGGTTTCGTTGAACTCCAGCATGCCGTCCGCGCGGCCCTGCTCCAACAGTGCGCATAGGCGGTCATAGAAATGCCGGGCAATCTCCTTCTGCGCCGCGCGGTATTCGGGGCGGTACGCCTGGGGCTCTCGGTAGGGGAAGAAGGCCGAGGGGTAATGCGTCAAGGTGGCCCCGATCAAGCGCCGCAGGCCGTCCTCCAGCTTGGTGTGGGCCGGCCTCGGGTCGTCCGCAGGGAAGTCCATACTGGTAAAGCACGCCACCGTCGGCGCCCACGACAGCATTTCGAAGATTTCCTGCTTGTTGCGGAAGTAGTAATACACGAAGGGCTTGGTCATGCCCAGCGCCGCCACGATCTGCTCCATGGTGGTGGCCGCATAGCCCTGCCGGGCAAACAGCGCCTCGGCCGCGCGAAGAATGCGCTCGCGCTTCTCGTCCGAGCTCTCGCCAGGCTTGGCTTGTGGTGACCTTCTGGATGCTGGCCGCTTGGGGCTCTTGGTGTCTTGTCGCATACGTTATACCTCTTGGTAGGTTGAATCTACCGAGAGGTATATATTGACAGAAACAAGCTCGCCACTTCCACAGAGCGCCCCAAGGAGACTCCATGACCACCACCGGTTTGCTGCCGTCCGATATTCCCCTGCACGAGCACCTGCGCGCCCATGCGCGGGCCACGCCCGACAAGGCGGCCTACCTCTGGTACGGCGCGCGCATCAGCTTTGCCGAGCTGGACCAGGCGAGCGACGCCTTTGCCGCGCGCCTGCACCAGTTGGGGGTGCGCAAAGGCGACCCGGTGGCGCTGTTCATGAACAACTGCCCGCAGTACGTGATGGCGCACTACGGCATCCAGAAGCTGGGCGCCATCGTCTGCCCCTGCGGGCCGCTCAACAAAGAGCACGAACTCGAATACCAGCTCTCAGACCTGCAGGCCCGCGTGATCGTCGCCGCCGACAGCCTGCTGCCCATCGTCGAGAAGGTGCGCGAGCGCACCGGTCTGCAGCATGTTTTTGCCGTGCGCTACGGCGATCTTCTGCCGTCCACGCCGACCATCGATCTGCCGGCTGAACTCCAAGTGCGCGAAGTGCCCGTGCTGCCCGCCAGTGCTGAAGACTTCCTGTGGGTCGCGCGCAGCGGTGGCAAGCCGCCGCCCGTCACCATCGACATCGACAACGACGTCGCCTTGATGACCTACACCTCGGGCACGACCGGCCTGCCCAAGGGGGCGATGCTCACGTTTCGCAACGCGCTCTACAAGACCGCCGTGTCGGTCAACACCAAGCATGTCACGGCGGACGACGTGCTGCTGGCGATTGCGCCGCTGTACCACATTGCCGGCATGCTGATGGGGGTGAACATCCCGATCCTGTCGGGCGCCACCACGGTGCTGCTGCACCGCTTCGATCCTGTGGCCGTGCTGCAGGCCATCGACCGCCACAAGGTTACCTGGTGGTACAGCATTGCCCCGATGAACGTGGCCGTGATGGCGGTGCCGGACGCCACGCGCTACGACCGCAGCAGCCTGCGCCAGAACTCGGTCACCAGCTTCGGCATCAGCTTCACCGAGGCGCTGGCCCAGCAATGGCAGGCTTTTGCGCCCAACTGCCGCGCCATGGAAGCGGCCTACGGCCTGAGCGAAACCCACACGATGGACACCTACATGCCGGACGGCGCCATTCGCTGGGGCACGCATGGCGTCGCGGTGGACGGCAACGAGATTCGCATCCTGGACCCCGACACGGGCGCAGAACTGCCTGCTGGAGACATCGGTGAAATCGTGCTGCGCAACGCGGGCGTCTTCAAGGGCTACTGGAACAAGCCCGAAGCCACGGCCCAGACCTTGCGCAGCGGCTGGGTGCATACCGGCGACATGGGCCGCATGGATGCAGACGGCTACCTGACCTTCATCGGCCGGTTCAAGGAAATGATCAAGGTCTCCGGCTACAGCGTGTTCCCGGAAGAGGTCGAGGGCATCCTCATCAAACACCCGGCCGTGGCGCAAGCGGCCGTCATCGGCAAGCCCGACGCCGACAAGGGCGAGGTGGTGGTGGCTTTCATCGTGCCCAAGGCAGGGCAGCACCCGGACGCCGCCGAACTGCTGGCCTGGTCGCGCGAGAACATGGCCAGCTACAAGGCCCCGCGCGACATCCGTTTTATCGACGCTCTGCCAGCCACCGGCGCCGGCAAGCTGCTGCGCCGCCTGCTCAAGGAAAGCATCTGAATGTTCAAGAAAGTCCTGGTCGCCAACCGCGGCGAGATTGCCCTGCGCCTGGTGCGCGCGCTCTACGACCTCAATGTGCCCAGCGTGGCCGTGTTTGCGCAGGACGATGCCCAGGCGCCGCATGTGCGCGCCGCCGATGAGGCCGTGGCGCTCGGCGCCACGGGCCCCAGCGCCTACCTGGATGGCGCGCGGCTGATTGCCATTGCACGCCAGACCGGCTGCGACGCCGTGCACCCTGGCTACGGCTTCCTGAGCGAGCGCGCCGACTTCGCATGCGCCTGCGCCGAGGCGGGCCTCACCTTCATCGGCCCTGACGCCGCGCACCTGGCCCTGTTCGGCGACAAGGCCGCCGCCCGCACCCTGGCCGAGCGCTGTGGTGTGCCGCTGATGCCGGGCAGCGCAGGCGCCGTGACACTGGAAGAGGCGCAAGCCTTTTTTGCCGCACAAAACGGCGCCGGGGTGATGGTCAAGGCCATTGGCGGCGGCGGCGGGCGCGGCATGCGCGCGGTGCTGCAGGCTGCCGACTTGCCCGAAGCCTATGCCCGCTGCGTGTCCGAGGCGCGGGCGGCGTTTGGTGTCGAGGGCGTGTACGTCGAGCGGCTCATGCTGCACGCACGCCACATCGAGATCCAGATCCTCGGTGACGGGCAGGCCGTGATGAGTCTGGGCGAGCGCGAATGCTCGCTGCAGCGGCGCTTTCAAAAGCTGGTGGAAATCGCTCCCAGCCCGTCGCTTTCCGAGAAGCTCCGCCACGAGATCACGCAGGCCGCGCTGGCCATGGCACGCGATGTCGGCTACCGCAGCCTGGGCACGTTTGAATTTCTGGTGGATGAAGGCTCCAGCGAGTTGCCCTGGGTCTTCATCGAAGCCAACCCGCGCCTGCAAGTGGAGCACACCGTTACCGAAGAGGTCACCGGCCTCGACCTGGTGCAGTTGCAGGTGGCCGTGGCCGCAGGCCGCTCGCTTAGCAGTCTGGGGCTTGACCCCCAGGCGCCGCCGGCCTCCACGGGCTATGCCATTCAAGTGCGCATCAATGCCGAAACGCTGGGTGCCGATGGGCAGGCCCGGCCCGGCGCCGGCACGCTGGCCCAGTTCGATCTGCCGTCCGGCCCCGGCATCCGCGTGGATACGCATGGCTACGCGGGCGCCACGCCCTCGCCCCATTACGACACCTTGCTGGCCAAGCTGGTGGTGTCGTCCCGCAGCCCGGTGTTTGCCGACGCCGCGCGCCGGGCGCGCCGCGCGCTGGACGAATGCCGCATCGCCGGCGTGCCCACCAACCTCGCGCTGCTCCAGGCCATCGTCTCGCGCGCGGAGTTCGACACCCAGGCCGTGCACACGCGGTTTGTGGAAGAGCACCTTCCCGCCCTGGTGGGAGCGGCGCAGAAAATCGAGCAGCAACGGGCGCTGCGCCACCCCGGCACCGCTGCGCCGACCGCTGCCGCCAAGGCACACCCCGATGCGCAGGTGGCGGAAGGCCTGCTCGCCGTGCGCGCGCCCATGCCGGCCAAGCTGGTGCAGATCGATGTCGCCGTGGGCGACTTGGTGGCCCAGGGCGCGCAATTGGCCGTACTCGAAGCCATGAAAATGGAGCATGTGCTGTTGGCCGAATCGGCGAGCAGAGTGCTGGAAGTGCGCTGCGAGGTGGGCAGCTACTTGACCGAAGCCGCGTTGGTGCTGGTGCTCGAACCCATGGAGGCAGGGGAGCAGACCCAGCGTGAAGAAGCACTCGCAGACCTCGACACCCTCCGCGGCGACCTGCAAAAAACGCGCGACCGCCATGCCTTTCTGCTGGACGAGAACCGCGCCTCGGCCGTTGCCAAGCGCCACGCACGCGGCGGGCGCACCGCGCGCGAAAACATTGCCCAGCTGTGCGACGGCGGCAGCTTCATCGAATACGGCGCGCTGGCCATTGCCGCGCAGACGCGCCGCCGCAGCCTGCCGGACCTGATCGCCAACACGCCGGCCGACGGCATGGTGACGGGCATCGGCACGGTCAACGCCGGGCCGTTCGGCAAGGAAAAGTCGCGCTGCGTGGTCATGGCCTACGACTACACCGTGCTGGCCGGCACGCAGGGCGCCTGGAACCACCAGAAGACCGACCGCATGCTGGCCCTCGCGCTGCAACTGAACCTCCCGGTGGTGCTGTTTGCCGAGGGCGGGGGCGGGCGGCCGGGCGATATCGACAAGCCGATCGTGGCCGGGCTGAACAACCACACCTTCCGCCAGTTCGCAGCGCTCTCGGGCAAGGTGCCGGTGGTGGGCATCGTGCATGGCCGCTGCTTTGCCGGCAACGCGGCGCTGCTCGGTTGCAGCGACGTGGTCATCGCCACCGAGGCCAGCAACATCGGCATGGGCGGCCCGGCCATGATCGAGGGCGGCGGCCTGGGCACCTACACCCCCGAGCAGATCGGACCGAGCGACGTGCAGTCGCGCAATGGCGTGATCGACATTCTCGTCAAGGACGAAGCCGAGGCGGTGTCGGCCGCCCAGAAGTACCTCTCGTACTTCCAGGGGCCGGCAGCGCAATGGGAATGCGCCGACCAGCGCCTGCTGCGCCACGCGGTGCCGGAAAACCGCCTGCGCGTGTACGACATTCGCGCGCTGATGCACACGCTGGTGGACACCGATTCGCTGCTGGAACTGCGCCGTGGCTACGGCGCCGGCATCGTCACGGCACTGGCCCGGGTGCAGGGGCGAGCGGTGGGCATCATGGCCAACAACCCCACGCACCTGGGCGGTGCGATCGACGTGGACGCGGCCGACAAGAGCGCCCGCTTCATGCAACTGTGCGAGGCGCATGGCCTGCCCATCATTTCGCTGACCGACACGCCCGGTTTCATGGTGGGGCCCGACATCGAGGCGCAGGCGCAGGTGCGCCACGTCTGCCGCATGTTTGTCGTCGCTGCGCATCTGAGCGTGCCGTTCTTTGCCGTGGTGCTGCGCAAGGGCTACGGCCTGGGCGCGCAGGCCATGACGGCGGGGGGGTTTGACACGCCCATCTTCACGCTCTCCTGGCCCACCGGCGAGTTTGGCCCCATGGGCCTCGAAGGCGCGGTGCGTCTGGGTTTCAGCAAAGAGCTGGAAGCCGCCGCGCCCGGTGCCGAGCGCGACGCGCTGTTTGCGAAGCTGGTTGCCCAGCAGTACGCCAATGGCGAGGCGATCCACATGGCCCAGGGCCTGGAGATCGACGCGGTCATCGACCCCATGGAGACGCGCGATTGGCTGGTGCGCGGACTCGAATCCGCGGCGGCCAAGCCGCGCGTGCGCACCGCTGCCAGCAGCCGTTTCGTAGACCCTTGGTAATAACCCCTTTGCTGCGCAATGCGCGCCATTTCCCCCGCCTTCGCGTAGCATCGCGGCCACCAAATCAATTCGAGGGGAAACCAGGCATGTCCATGTTCCATTGGCAGGAGAAAAGCGCCGCCGTACTCGCCAGCGGCGGCGTCATTGGCCCGCACGAACGCCTGCCCTGGCCGCAGACCGGGGCCATGGGCGTGCAGCACGTGATTGCCATGTTTGGCTCCACGGTGCTCGCGCCGATCCTGATGGGGTTTGACCCCAACCTGGCCATTCTGATGAGCGGTATCGGGACGCTCATTTTTTTCATCATTACCGGCGGCAAGGTCCCCAGCTACCTGGGTTCGAGCTTTGCCTTCATCGGCGTGGTGATCGCCGCCACGGCCTACGCCGGCAAAGGGCCGAACGCCAGCATCGGCCTGGCGCTGGGCGGCATCATTGCCTGCGGGGCGGTGTACACGCTGGTCGGATTTATCGTGCAGGCCGTGGGAACCGGGTGGATCGAGCGCTTCATGCCACCCGTGGTGACGGGCGCCGTGGTCGCGGTCATCGGCTTGAATCTGGCCAGCATCCCGGTGAAGAACATGGCGGCGAGCAACTTCGACAGCTGGATGCAGGTGCTCACCTTCGTCAGCGTGGGCCTGGTGGCGGTGTTCACGCGCGGCATGCTGCAGCGCCTGTTGATTCTGGTCGGTCTGGTGCTGGCCAGCCTTGGTTACGCCGTGCTCACCAACGGCCTCGGCTTGGGCAAGCCCCTGGACATTTCGGGTGTGATGAACGCCGCCTGGATCGGCGTGCCCCATTTCGCCTCGCCGGTGTTCAATGCCAACGCCATGCTGCTGATCGTGCCGGTGGTCATCATTCTGGTCGCCGAGAACCTGGGCCACATCAAGGCCGTCACCGCCATGACCGGCAAGAACCTCGACCAGTACATGGGCCGCGCCTTCATTGGCGATGGCATTGCCACCATGGTCAGCGGCGCTGCGGGCGGCACGGGTGTGACGACGTACGCCGAGAACATCGGCGTGATGGCAGCAACCAAAATCTATTCCACCGCGGTGTTTTTTGTCGCTGGGCTGATTGCCGTGCTGCTCGGTTTTTCGCCCAAATTTGGCGCCGTCATCCAGGCCATTCCGTTGCCGGTGATGGGCGGCGTCTCCATCGTCGTCTTTGGCCTGATTGCCGTCGCTGGCGCCAAGATCTGGGTCGACAACAAGGTCGACTTTTCGCAGAACAAGAACCTGATCGTGGCCGCCATCACGCTCATTCTGGGCACGGGCGACTTCACGCTCAAATTCGGCCAGTTTGCGCTGGGCGGTATCGGGACTGCTACCTTCGGCGCCATCGTGCTCTATGCGCTTCTCAACCGCGACAAGGGGCCTGGCCCTGGCGCCAGAACCGGCAACTAAGGGAAAACCCTTGGATTCGGCCTAGGTGCCGATAAAATACTCCCGTCTATGCGCCTGCCCAGGCGCATATTTGTTTGTCTGCCGGAGGCTGCATGTTGTTCGAAGACCGTGTTCTGTATCCCGAATTCCGCGCCCGCATGGTGTCGGCCGACGAGGCCGCTGCCCTGATCGCACCGGGTGACCGTGTCGGCATGAGCGGCTTTACGGGTGCGGGCTACCCCAAGGCCGTGCCGGGGGCACTGGCACGGCGCATGCAGGCGGCGCACGCACGCGGCGAAGACTTTCGCATTGGCCTGTGGACCGGCGCATCGACGGCGCCCGAACTCGACGGCGTGCTGGCCCAGGCGCACGGCATCAACATGCGCATGCCCTACCAGTCGGACCCGAGCTGTCGCAAGCAGATCAACGCGGGCGACATGCAGTACATGGATATCCACCTCTCGCACGTCGCGCCCTACGTGTGGTTCGGCTTCTTCGGCAAGCTCGACGTGGCGGTGGTGGAAGTGGCGGGTGTGCTGCCCGACGGGCGCCTGATTCCCTCGTCCTCGGTGGGCAACAACAAGACCTGGCTAGACCAGGCCGACAAGGTCATTCTGGAGGTAAACCAGTGGCAGCCCGCTGAACTCGACGGCATGCACGACATCTACTACGGCACCGACCTGCCGCCGCACCGCGTGCCGATTCCGCTGGTGCAGCCGCACGACCGCATTGGCGAGCCGTATTTGCGCGTAGACCCTGAAAAAGTCGTCGCCGTGGTCTCCACCCACCACCCCGACCGCAACTCGGTTTTCAGCGCGCCGGACGAATGCTCGCAGCGCATTGCCGGCCATATCGTCGACTTCCTGCAGCAGGAAGTGGCGCTCGGGCGCATGCCGCGCGAGCTGCTGCCATTGCAGTCGGGCGTGGGCAACATCGCCAACGCCGTGCTCGCCGGGCTGGACGCCGGGCCCTTCAAGCACCTCAGTGCCTACACCGAGGTGCTGCAAGACGGCATGCTCGCCATGCTCAAGAGCGGTACGCTCGATTCCGCTTCGGCCACGGCGCTCTCGCTGAGCCCAGCGGCCATGGAGCGCTTCCTGGCCGACATCGACTTCTACCGCCAGCGCATCGTGCTGCGCCCGCAGGAGATCAGCAACCACCCCGAGGTGATTCGCCGCCTTGGCCTGATTGCGATGAATGCCATGATCGAGGCCGACATTTACGGCAACGTCAACTCCACCCATCTAATGGGCTCGGCCATCATGAATGGCATCGGCGGCTCGGGCGATTTCGCGCGCAACGCGTACTTGTCGATCTTCATGACGCCCTCGCTCGCCAAGGGGGGCGCCATTTCCTGCATCGTTCCCATGGTCAGCCACGTGGACCACACCGAGCACGACGTGCAGATCCTGGTCACCGAGCAAGGCCTGGCCGACCTGCGCGGCAAGTCGCCCACGCAGCGTGCCGAGCTGGTCATTGAGCACTGCGCGCACCCGGACTTCCGCCCGCAACTTCGCGACTATGTGGAGCGTGCCAAGGCCAACCCCGTGGGCCGGCACACGCCGCACCTGCTAGGCGAAGCGCTGTCCTGGCACCAGCGCTTCGTGCAGACGGGCAGCATGCGCGGCTGACACCCCTGCGACGCACAGGGCAGGCGCCATTCTGGTAATTTCCGGCCTGCTGGCGCACCTGTGGCGCGCTGCCATACGAGGGAACACGATGTCGATCTGGAAGAAACCCATCACGCTCGCCGAGTGCGCCCGCACCAGCGAGAACACCGCCGTCACCCATCTGGGCATTGAGTTCACCGAAGTTGGCGACGACTACCTGCGCGGTCGCGTGCCGGTGGATGAGCGTACGCGCCAACCCTTTGGCCTGCTGCACGGCGGCGTCAGCGTGGTGCTGGCCGAAACCCTGGGCTCGATCGGCGCCTTCTACGCCAGCCCCGAAGGCCACCGTGGCGTGGGCCTGGACATCAACGCCAACCACCTGCGCGCCGCCACCAGCGGCTGGGTGACGGGCACAGCGCGCCCGGTGCACATCGGCCGCACCACCCAGGTGTGGGCCATTGAAATGGTGAACGACGCGGGCGAGCTGACCTGCGTTTCGCGGATCACGATGGCGATGCTGGCACCAAGATAGGAAACATCCCCCCATGGCGTTTCGCGCCTCCGTGGATTTGCCAGAGGCAACAGCCCTTCGGGGACGTCCAAGCCTGCGCGAGCAGGCTTGGAGCCGCGCCCCTCAGCCCCCTCTTGCAGCGCTGCACGCAGCGGAAGGGGGCGCTACCAGTGCGGCGGGCTGGCGCTGGCACGGTGGCCGCTGGCATGGGGCATGGCTGCTTTACGGCTCCTGGAATATGGAAGATAAAGAGCCCCTCACGCTTATTCAGAAAGCGGTAATAGCTATTATTTCAATAGCATATCGCCTCACGCCGCGTCGTCCGCCTCGCTGCGTGCAAGCCGCTCGCTCTTCCAGTACACATCGTCGCCGCCGTCCATGCGGTTGAGCACGCGCGAGAGCACGAACATCAGGTCCGACAGGCGATTGAGGTAGTGGCGCGGCGTCTCGCGCACCGCCTCCTGGGCGCCTAGCGCCACCACGGCGCGCTCGGCGCGGCGCGCTACGGTGCGGCAGATGTGGGCCTGGGCTGCAGCGCGCGTGCCAGCGGGCAGGATGAATTCCTGCAGGCGCGGCAGTGTGCTGTTGTGGGTCGCCAGCGCCTGGTCGAGCTGCAGCACGGCCGCTTCTTTCAGCAACTCGAACCCCGGAATCGACAGTTCGCCGCCCAGGTTGAAGAGCTGGTGCTGCACGTCGATCAGCAGCTCGCGCACCTCAGCCGGCAATGGCTCGCACAGCAGCAGGCCGATATGGGAGTTGAGTTCGTCCACGTCGCCCAGGGCCTGCACGCGCAGGTGGTACTTGGGCACGCGGGTGTTGTCGCCCAGGCCGGTGGTGCCGTCGTCGCCGGTGCGCGTGGCGATTTGTGTGAGTCGTTTGCCCATGTAGATGCCTCCTCGCAATGTGGGCCGCATTGTGCGTGACACCCGATACCCCCAACGGCGGTGGGTTCCCGCCAGCACAGGCCTTTACACCGTGCGCCGAAATGTTGGTCCAGGCAACAGGTGGCAAAAGTGCTGGTCTCGGCGTTCATGCTGCAGTGCAATGCAGGCCTGTTCAACTCTGGCAAAGGCGCCACCCATGAAAAGTAGCGCTCCCCGCACCATGCCCCGTACCAACCACTTTTTTGACACCCGCAGCGTCATGCTGATCGCGGCCATGGCGCTGGGCGGCAGTGCCTCGCTGCATGCCCAAACCAAGCCGCCACTCCAGACGCCCGCCGCGCCCGCACATTCCACAGGGCAAAGCTCCTTCGCGACCGGTGGCACTTCCCAAGCTTCCTCGGGCCACACTGCCCCCACAGCCACATTTGGCCCTGCCAGCGCTGCTTTTGCCCGCGCCGACACCAACCACGACGGCAAACTCAGCCCCCAGGAGGCCAAAGTGCTGCCCGCCATAGACAACCGCTTTGAGCAGATCGACACCGACCACGACGGCGCTCTGTCACGCGAAGAATTCGACCAGGGTGCCAAGCCCTGAGGCAGCCCATGGACCCTGACGCACCGATGACGGGCCAGGGTACAAGGTAGGGGGCGCGGTGGTATTCTTTTTTCCCGCACTGGAGACCACCGATGAACGCCCCCGCCCAAGCCGCCCACCTGCTTCCCACCATCGCCCTGCGGCCCGTGCCGCAGCTTTTTCTGGAGGCGCTGCAGCAGCGCTTTGGGGCGCAATGCTCCACGGCGCTCTCGGTGCGCGAACAGCATGGCCGCGATGAGGGCTCCATGCAGGCACCGCCGCCGTCCGTTGTCGTGTTTGCTGAAACCACGCAGGACGTACAAGATGCCTTGCGCCTGGCAAACGAATACGGTGTGCCGGTTATTCCCTACGCTGCAGGCTCCTCGCTCGAAGGCCATCTGCTCGCCGTGCAGGGGGGCATCAGCCTGGACGTGAACCGCATGAACCGGGTGCTCTCGGTCAACGCCGAAGACCTCACCGTCACCGTGCAGCCCGGCATCACGCGCAAACAGCTCAACGAGGCGGTGAAAGACACCGGCCTGTTTTTCCCGATAGACCCCGGCGCCGACGCCAGCATTGGCGGCATGGCAGCGACCCGCGCCAGTGGCACCAACGCCGTGCGCTATGGCACCATGCGCGAGAACGTGCTGGCGCTCGAAGTGGTGCTGGCCAGCGGCGAGGCGATTCGCACCGGCACGCGCGCCAAGAAAAGCAGCGCTGGCTATGACCTCACGCGCCTCCTGGTCGGCAGCGAAGGCACGCTGGGCGTGATGACCGAAGTGACGGTGCGGCTCTACCCCTTGCCGGAAGCCGTATCGGCCGCCATTTGCTCGTTCCCGAGCATTGAGGCGGCGGTGCACACGGTGATTCAGACCATTCAGCTCGGTGTGCCCATTGCGCGCTGCGAGTTGATTGACGCCAACAGCGTGCGCATGGTGAATGCGTACAGCAAACTGACGCTGCGCGAAGAGCCCCTGCTGCTGATGGAATTCCATGGCTCACCCGCCAGCGTCAAGGAGCAGGCCGAGACCGTGCAGGACATTGCCAGCGAATTTGGCGGCCAGGCTTTTGAATGGGCCAGCACGCCGGAAGAGCGTACGCGCCTGTGGGCGGCGCGGCACAACGCCTATTTCGCTGCGGTGCAAAGCCGCCCCGGCTGCCGTGCGATCTCCACCGATACCTGCGTGCCCATCAGCCGCCTGGCCGACTGCCTGCTCGATTCGGTGCAGGAGGCCGACGCCAGCGGCATCCCCTACTTTCTCGTTGGCCACGTGGGCGACGGTAACTTTCACTTCGGCTACCTGATCGACCCCGAAAGCCCCATCGAGCGCAGCCGGGCTGAGCAGCTTAACCACCAACTCGTCGCCCGCGCTCTGCAGCTCGGCGGCACCTGCACCGGCGAGCACGGTGTGGGTATCCACAAGATGGGTTTTTTGCTGGACGAAACCGGCACTGGCGCAGTGGGCGCGATGCGCGCCATCAAGCAGGCGCTGGACCCGAAGAACATCCTCAACCCGGGGAAGATTTTTGCCCTTTGAGCGTTCGGCTCAGAGGAAGGCTTCAAACTTGCAAGGAACGGTTGGGAACGCCCCGCAAAGCTGTCCCTGGTGAGCGGCGCCCAAGGCCTGTCCAGGCCTCAAGGCCGCTTCTGCGCTGCTACTGGGTAACGGGTTGCTTGCGGCGCTGTTCCCACCGAGAGCAGGTTGACGACGCCCATCACATCGTCCACCAGTGCGGCCGCGTGCTCTATCGACTCGGACTGCGCGGCGGTTTGCACGCAACCCATGAGGGTGACGATACGCCGCTGGCTCTGTATCCACACGCTGGTGTCATTGAAGCGGCCGTCCTGGCGCAGGTAGAGCTGCAAGCGTGGGGCGATGTCTGCGTCGTACAAGTAGGAATTGGGGAGCCTGCAGCGTCCCGCGCTGTAACAGCTGCCGCCGTGCTGGGCGCGCACATGGGCGAGTTCGCGCACTTGCTGCGCGGTGTAGAGCGGGCCTTCGGGCATGGGGCAACCCGGCATTGCGTCGGTGACCTGAAGAAACGGATCGCCAAAGGCGTTGCTGCGCGGTTCTGTGCTGGCAGTGGGCGCCGCAGGCTGAGCCGCGCACAGCCCAGCGATCAGCAACGCTCCCAAGAAGCCGGCGCGGGCGGCGCGCCGTAGAAGCCTTAAGTTGAGGGAAGAAGTCATGGCGCTACCTTCTGCTGTCACATGGGGCGAGCGCGACTGTACGCCTTTCAATGGGCTGGAGCAGGTGCAGACAGCGCTCACAACGCTGTCTGCGCGCCTTGTTCGATGCGCTCTTCGAGAAAGCACCAGAGCCGCTCATCCAGGCTGAAGCTCACGTTGAAGCGCAGCCACCCCGTGGTGCGCGGCTCCACCAGAAACAGCTCGCCCGGCCCGAGCATGATGCCGGCGCTGGTGGCTGCGCGCGAGAGTTCGGCGCTGTCGGGCATGTCGGGGTGGCGTGCCCAGAGGTACATGCCGGCTTCGGGTTCATGGAATAGCTCGAAACCCAAACCCTCCAGGCGGCGCCCCACCGTGCGGTGTGCTTCGGCCAGCCGTTCGCGCAAGGATTTGAGGTGCTTGCGCCAGCGCCCGTCGGTCACCACGCCCAGCGTGATGCGCTCGGTGATCTCTGACGAGGTAAGGCCCGAAATCATCTTGAGCTGCACCAGTTCCTCCACCAGGCCGGGCCGGGCGGCCACAAAGCCGGTGCGCAGGTTGGGTGAAATGGTCTTGGAGAAACTGCCCACGTACAGCACGCGGTTGAGCTGGTCCAGGCTTGCGAGCGACGGGCGCACGCCCGTGTCCATGTCGGCATAGAGGTCGTTCTCGACCAGCATGAAACCGTGCTGCTCGGCCAGTTGCAGCAGGCGGTGCAGGTGCGCTACCGAGGCCAGCGAGCAGGTCGGGCTTTGCAGCCGTGGCTGCGTGAAAAAAACGCTCGGCCTGTGCGCCGTCAGCAAGGCTTCGAGCGCGCCCAGGTCGTACCCAGTGGGGGTGCGCGGGACCCCGACGACCTGCGCGCCAACGAAGCGCAGCATGAACATCAGGTTGGGATAGCCAGGGTCGTCCACCAGCACCACGTCGCCGGGCTTGACCAGGCGGCGCGCAATCAGGTCCAGCGCCTGGCTGGAGCCTTGCGTCAGCAGCACCTGGTCTGCTCCCACACTGACCTGGTGTTCTGCCAGTGATTCGACCACCACGCTGCGCAGCGGCATGTGACCGTGGGGCAGACCGTAGCCGGCGAGGTCGGCGCTCCCTGTGGACAGGTGGCGCATGCTGCGCTTGACGGCATCGCCAAACAGCCAGTCGTTGGGCAACCAGCCGCAGCCGGGCTTCATCGGCAAATTGCGGTTTTCAAAGATCTGCTTCAGGTACCAGCGGGTATCGAAGCGCGGGGCAGGGCGTTCGGCAGCGCCCACTTGCGCGATTTCGTCGCCGCGCCGCTTGACGAAAAAACCGGCGTTGGCGCGCGAAACCAGCCAACCCTGCGCCACCAGGCGGTCGTAGGCTTCGACGACGGTGAACACGCTGACGCCGTGCGCCGCAGCAAAGGCGCGGATGGACGGCAGCTTGCTGCCAGGCTTGAGCACGTGGCCAGCAATCTGCTCGCGCAGGCCGTCCACGATCTGGCTCACCAGCGGTGTCGGAAGGTCTGCACGGAGGGTGAGCATCGGACGAACCAAGGAAGGGAAAGTGCAGCGAGTGTGCCGCAGCCAGGGTAGCGCCTTGTGCCATATGGGCGGCGCCGTATAGGGGTTTGCCTGTAGAGGATTCTAGACCTGCACAGTGCGCGGAAAAACCTGCGCGCGTGTACATGGACGAAGCGCCGGGCGGCTTCCAGAATCCCTCCCATCGCTCTTCTTCCCGCTCGCCAGAGCCTTTGACCACCATGCAGCACGAACCCCATTTCACCAACGCCGCCCTGCTTGCCCGCCGCCATGCGGCCGTGGCACGCGGCGTGGGCCAGACCCACGAGATCTTTGTGCAGAAGGCGCGCAACGCCGAGCTGTGGGACGTGGAGGGCCGCCGCTACATTGACTTTGCCGGTGGCATTGCCGTGCTCAACACCGGCCACCTGCATCCGGGTGTCATCGCGGCTGTGAAAGCGCAGCTCGATCGCTACACCCACACCTGCTTCCAGGTGGTCGCCTACGAACCGTATGTGGAGGTTGCCGAGCGACTGAACGCGTTGGCACCTGGCGATTTCGCCAAAAAGACGCTGCTGCTCACCACTGGCGCCGAAGCCGTGGAAAACGCCGTGAAAATTGCCCGCGCCCACACCCGGCGCCCGGCCGTGATTGCGTTCACCGGTGGCTACCATGGCCGCACCAACTTCACGCTGGGGCTGACTGGCAAGGTGGTGCCGTACAAGACCGGCTTTGGTCCGTTCCCCGCCGAGGTCTACCACGCGCAGTTCCCCAACGCTCTGCACGGCGTGAGCGTCGCGCAGGCCCTGCAATCGGTCGAGCTGCTGTTCAAGAACGATGTCGAGCCCGAGCGTGTCGCGGCTTTCATCATCGAGCCAGTGCAGGGCGAGGGCGGCTTCTATGTGGCGCCAGTGGAATTCATCAGCGGCCTCAAGGCACTGGCCGACCGCTACGGCATCCTGCTGATTGCCGACGAAGTACAGGCCGGCGCCGGCCGCACCGGCACCTGGTTTGCCTGTGAACAATGGCCCGTGGTGCCGGACCTCATTACCACCGCCAAGTCGCTTGCGGGCGGCTTCCCGCTGGCCGGTGTGGTGGGGCGTGCCGAGGTGATGGACGCACCCGCCCCCGGTGGGCTTGGCGGCACCTACGCTGGCAGCCCTGTGGCCTGCGCCGCGGCCCTCGCCGTGTTCGAGGCGTTTGAGCAGGAGCAACTGCTGGCGCGCAGCCGTGCCATGGGCGCGCTGTTGGTCACGCGGCTCAAGGCCTTGGCAGAAAAGCAGCCCAGCATTGGCGATGTGCGGGGACTGGGCGCCATGGTGGCCATTGAGCTGTTCGAAGGCGGTGACGTGCACCGGCCCGATGCCGCGCTGGCGAAAAAAGTGGTGGCCGAGGCGGCGCGCCGGGGCCTCATCTTGCTGTCCTGTGGAACCTATGGCAATGTGATCCGCATCCTCGTGCCGCTGACGGCATCCGACGAGCTGCTGGAAGAAGGCCTGGCGATCCTGGCCGACACCCTGGCGGCACTCGCCTGACGCGCGCGCCCTCTACCCGCATCGATTGCCCAAGCCATGAGCCACGCAGAACCCCTGGTCCGCTTTAGCGGCGTGCAGAAAACCTACGACGGCGTGCAGCTCGTGGTGCGCGCGCTGAACCTCGATATCCAGCGCGGCGAGTTTCTGAGCCTGCTGGGCCCCTCGGGCTCCGGCAAAACCACGACCTTGATGATGTTGGCCGGGTTTGAATCGCCCACGGCGGGCGACATCCTGCTCGATGGCGCGCCCATCACCAGCACGCCGCCGCACAAGCGCAACTTCGGCATGGTGTTTCAAAACTACGCCCTGTTTCCGCACCTCACCGTGGGCCAGAACGTCGCCTACCCGCTGACGGTGCGCAAGGTCTCCAAGGACGACCAGGCCAAGCGCGTGGCCAAGGCGCTCGACATGGTGCGCCTTGTCGGTATGGCCGATCGCCTGCCCTCGCAGCTCTCTGGCGGCCAGCAGCAGCGTGTGGCGCTGGCGCGCGCGCTGGTCTTCAACCCGCAGCTGGTGCTGATGGACGAGCCCCTGGGCGCGCTCGACAAGCAGCTGCGCGAGCACATGCAGATAGAGCTCAAGGAGCTGCACCAGCAGCTCGGCGTGACCTTTGTCTACGTGACGCACGACCAGAGCGAGGCGCTGACCATGAGCGACCGCGTGGCCGTGTTCAACGAGGGCGTGATTCAGCAGCTCGCCGATGTCTCGTCTTTGTACGAAACGCCCTCCAACCGTTTTGTGGCGGGTTTTGTCGGTGACAGCACGGTGCTCGTTGGCAAGCTTGAAATCCGCGCCGGCAGTGCCGCTCTGGTCCTGCCCAATGGGCAGCGCCTCGCCGGCGTCAACGTGAACGCCGCCGCGGACGGCGCACGCGCAGAAGCCTGTGTGCGCCCCGAGCGCATCGTGCTGCACCCCGCATCCAGTGCGCCTGCCGGGCAGGTGCTGCGCGCCACGGTCAGCCGTGCCATCTACCACGGTGACCACCTGCGCCTGATGTGCGATG
Source organism: Simplicispira sp. GW247-4R2A (assembly GCF_059424465.1). Taxonomy (NCBI): domain Bacteria; kingdom Pseudomonadati; phylum Pseudomonadota; class Betaproteobacteria; order Burkholderiales; family Comamonadaceae; genus Simplicispira; species Simplicispira sp. GW247-4R2A. The sequence goes on from NZ_JBWKZM010000036.1 coordinate 45,971, forward strand.
TGGGCGCCGGCCAGTCTCTTGCCACGGTGCGGCTGGCACTCAGCAGTGTCGGTGCCAGCGCACTGCCGCAACCGGGCGATGCCGTAGGGCTGGAGTTTCCGCCCGAGTCGACGCGCATCTACACCGCGCCTGCGCTCCATTAGCCTTTTATTAGCGCTTTCCCGTTCCGTTCGATAACACCCAAGGAGACACACCATGAAACACAAGAGCCTGATCGCCTGCGCAGCCCTGTCTGCCTGCGTCGCGCTGCCCAGCTTTGCCGAGCAGCCGCTTACCGTCGTGAACTTTGGCGGCGCCAACGCCAACGCCCAGAAGAAGGCGTTCTACGAGCCCTATGAAAAGGCCGGCAACAAGCTCGTGGCGGTTGAATACAACGGCGAACAGGCCAAAATCAAGGCCATGGTCGAGACGAAGAAGATCACGTGGGATGTGGTCGAAGTCGAATCGCCCGACGCGGCACGCGGTTGCGACGAAGGCCTGTTTGAAAAGCTCGACTACAGCAAAATCATCAACAAGGCCGACCTGCAGCCGGCTGCCGTCACCGATTGCGGGGTGGGGATTTTTGTCTGGTCCACCGTCATGGCCTACAACGGCGACAAGCTCAAGACGGCGCCCACCAGCTGGGCCGACTTCTTCGACACCAAGAAGATCCCGGGCAAGCGCGGCATGCGCAAGGGGGCACGCTACAACCTCGAATTTGCCCTGCTGGCCGATGGCGTCAAGCCTGCCGACGTGTACAAGGTGCTGGCCACCAAAGAGGGCGCCGACCGCGCTTTCAAGAAGCTGAGCGAGCTCAAGCCCAACATTCAGTGGTGGGAAGCCGGTGCCCAGGCACCCCAATTTCTCGTCGCGGGTGACGTGGTGCTGACCACGGTCTACAACGGCCGCATCGACGCCGCCAACCGCGAAGGCCGCAACCTCAAGATCTACTGGCCCGGCGGCATCTACGATCTGGACTACTGGGCCATTCCGCGTGGCACGCCCAACAAGGACGCGGCGCTCAAGTTCATCTCGTACACCCTGCAGCCCCAGCAACAGGCGGCGTACGCGCAGAACATTGCCTACGGCCCCGCCAACAACAAGGCGCTGGCCAAGCTCGACAAGAAGGTGCTGGACGACCTGCCGACTTCACCCGCCAACGCCAAGGAAGCCCTGCAGTTCAGCGTGGCTTTCTGGGCCGACCAGGGCGAATCGCTTGAAAAGCGCTTTGCCTCCTGGGCCACGCAGTAATTGCACGGCATTGCGGTGAGCGACACCATGCAGGCAGCTTCAGACGCCATGGCCATGCCCCTCTCTGGGCCAGGGCTGGATGGCACCGACCCCGCCGCCTTGCGCAAGGCTTTGGCGCGCGCGCAACTGCGGCGCAAGTGGCGGGCTTTCAGCCTGACGCTGCCGCTGCTGGTGTTCCTGGTGTTCACCTTGCTGGTGCCGATCGCCGCGCTGCTCATGCGTGCGGTGGAAAACCCGGAAGTCGCCAGTGCGCTGCCGGCGACGATTCCCGTGCTTAAAAAATGGGACCGCCGTGCCGCGCCCCCAGCGGCCGCCTATGCGGCACTGGTGGGCGATTTGGCTCGGCTGCCCGACATCTCCGACGCCGGCGCGCTGGCGCGCAGGTTGAATGCCGAAGTGCCCGGCGCCCGCTCGATGGTGATGGGGGCCTACCGCGGCCTGCCCTTCGAGGGCAACGCCGAAGCCATTAAGCAGCGCCTGCTGGACGCCGACCCGCGCTGGGGCGAGGCGCCGTTCTGGCGCGCCATTGCCAAGAACGGCGCGCGCTGGACGCCCGACTACCTGCTGGCGTCGGTGGACCTGCGCCGCGATGCCATGGGCGACGTGGAGCGCATGCCCGTGGAGCAGCGCGCCTTTGGTGCCATCCTGCTGCGCACTTTCTACATCAGCCTGGTGGTCACGGCCATCTGCCTGCTGCTGGGCTATCCACTGGCCTGGTGGCTGGCGAACTTGCCGCCGCGCCCGGCCAATGTGCTGATGATTCTGGTGCTGGTGCCGTTCTGGACCTCCATCCTGGTGCGCGTGGCCGCGTGGATCGTGCTGCTGCAATCGGAGGGTCTGGTCAACCGGGGTTTGATGGGGCTGGGCATCATTCACGAGCCATTGGCGCTGCTGTTCAACCGCACCGGCGTGGTGATTGCGATGGTGCACATCTTGTTGCCCTTCATGATCTTGCCGCTCTACAGCGTGATGAAAAGCGTGCCTGGCACCTACGTGCGCGCGGCCGTGTCGCTGGGCAGCTCGCCGCTGGCGGCATTCTTCAGGGTGTACGTGCCGCAGACCTACCCGGGCATAGGCGCGGGCGTGCTGCTGGTGTTCATCCTGTCGATCGGCTACTACGTGACCCCCGCGCTGCTGGGCGGCGCGGACGACCAGATGCTCAGCTACTACATCGCGCGCTACACCAACGTGGTGGTGAACTGGGGCATGGCGTCTGCGCTGGGCGCCGTATTGCTGGTCGCGACGCTGCTGCTCTACAGCGTGTACCGGCGCTTTGGCAAGGCCGAGCTCAGTCTGGGTTAGGGCAATGCTGAACAAGCCCCTCACGCGCCGCGCATCCGTCCCTCGGGCGGTCTGCGGCGTTGCCAATCCTCGCCATAGCGGTGGCTATGACTGCGGTTTGCGCCTTGCCTCCCATCCCGACGCACGGCGCGCGTCATCGCGGTGACTTATTCAGCATTGCCTTAGAGAGAGAACGGTGACCATGTTTCTTCGAATGCCTGAATTTCCGCGCTACGCCACCCTGGCCGACAAGATTGGCTGGTGGCTGGTGCGCGCCCTGTGCGTGGCGGTGCTGCTGTTTCTGCTGGCACCCATCCTGGTGATGGTGCCGCTGTCGTTCTCGGACAGTTCTTTCCTTACCTACCCCATCCCCGGCTGGTCGCTCAAGTGGTACCGCAACCTGTTTCAGGCCGAGGAATGGACGCGCGCCACGCGCAACAGCTTTATCGTCGCGCCCTCCGCCACGGTCATTGCCACCGTGCTGGGCACGATGGCGGCCGTGGGCCTCTCGCGCACCGAGTTTCGCTTCAAGGGCCTGCTGATGGCCGTGCTGATTTCGCCCATGGTGGTCCCGCTCATCGTGGTGGGTGTGGCCACCTATTTGTACTTTGCGCCGCTGGGCCTGGCCGATAGCTACCTGGGCCTGATCATCGTGCACGCCGCGCTGGGGGCGCCCTTTGTGCTGACCACCGTGCTGGCGACCCTGGCGGGCTTCAACCACAACCTGGTGCGCGCCTCGCTCAGCCTCGGCGAGACGCCGCTCAGAACCTTCTTTCGCGTGACGCTGCCGGTGATCGCACCGGGCGTCATTTCGGGCGCCTTGTTCGCCTTTGCCACTTCGTTCGACGAAGTGGTGGTCACGCTGTTCCTGGCCGGCGCCGAGCAGACCACGCTGCCGCGCCAGATGTTCACCGGCATTCGCGAAAACATCTCGCCCACCATCGCCGCCGTCGCCACCTTGCTGATCATCTTCACGACCTGTCTGTTGCTGGCGCTGGAGTGGTTGCGCGGCCGGCGCGCCTGAGCGCTCCGGCGCTTGGCCTCTTGTTTGCGTCCATACCTTATTTGTACCTTCTATGACCTCCCCCCTCGCCACCCTCAAAGACCCCAGCCTCCTCAAGACCGACGCCCTCATCAACGGAGAGTGGATCGCCGGCGCCAACCGCTTCGCCGTCCATGACCCGGCCACCGGCGCCAAGCTCACCGAAGTCGCCAACCTCGGCCCGCAGGATGCCCAAGCCGCCATAGCCGCCGCCAACGCTGCCTGGCCGGCCTGGCGCAGCAAAACCGCCAAGGAGCGCAG